>JAIWHF010000037.1:0-18882 GCA_048629905.1 Methanosarcinales archaeon | reverse complement strand
GACATCGACCTTGTACAAGAGCTCTGGGAGCTTGCTGGTCAGTTAGGTTACCCAGCGTTCATAAATACTCCAAAGTATGCAATGATCGATGATCATTCGCCGTTTCTACGGATTGGTGTTCCTGCAGTTGATATCATAGATTTTGACTACCCTTACTGGCACACGGTCAATGACACAATGGATAAGGTATCCGCAGATAGCCTGGAACAGGTTGGTCGAACGTTAGAGCACTGGTTGGAGAACGAACGCTAAGCGTTTGATAAATGTACCCAAGGTTAAGATTCCGAGTAGACTTAATGAATTGTTGATCGTCGGAGCGAAAGTTTACGGATGATGAATAACGTATGATCGATACAGTTGATTTCTTCCTTAAGCATCGACAGGATTGGGTGGACGAATCCGTAAGGATGCTGGCGATTAACAGTGAGGATTCGACGCTTTCACTTGATGAGCTGGAAAACTTTCTCGATGCTCTCCTTGAAGCTAAGCTCACCGCTGAATCGAACGTACTGGAAAAACGTATCGACGAATTGGTTGTTGCCCCCATAGCGTTTGACTCGGTTGGAGAAGCGTTGAGAGGATACCAAGAGCGAGGCATCGTCTCCGTGTTGCATGTCCTTCGGGTAGCAGCGTTTGCCGTCATCCAAAAGAATTCGGACCCTGAGAGGGCGCTTAGATATCAAAACGACCTTGAGGTTCAATTCTGTCAGATTATTGAATATGCTGCATATCGGGAATTCGCGGCGATTATTGAGAAGCTCACAACGAGCCGAGACAAGATTAAAGAAGCTTCTGAACTGCTCGACGAAACCCGTTTGAATTTCGTGACAGTAGCAGCACAAGAATTGAGAACACCGCTGACACTTATTGAGGGTTATACAGAAATGCTCAAAGAAATGATATTGAGCGGCGACTTAGAAAGTGGCCCTCTAGTAGCTGGTGTGGAGTCAGGGATTCAGAAATTGAGACACACGATTGATGAATTGGTTGACATCTCCATGATTGACACGAATATGCTGCTGTTGCACTATCAACCACTGCAGATAAAGGATCTGCTCGAGAAAACAAAGACAATGATGGAAGCCAAAGTTGCCGAGCGATCCCAAAACTTGGAGATAAATATTTTCCCGGCGGCAGAAGAAACAGTATTCGTTGACTCCGAAAGGCTTCTACAAGCCATCATCAATGTGCTTGATAATTCTGTAAAATTCACACCAGAGGGTGGTTCGATCGTCGTGGATGGAAGAATGCTTCCCGGCTTCATCGAGATTACGATAGCTGACACCGGCGTTGGCATCGACCCGAGTGTACAAGCGATGATTTTCGAGAAATTCGGTGCAGGACAGCGGTCAAAGTATGTCAGAAATGATGGCGTGGTACCTGGTCCAGGTCTTGGATTGCACCTGGCAAAAGGGATTATCGAAGCGCATGGGGGCGCAATATGGGTCGAATCACAGGGTTATGATGAAGAGATTTGCCCAGGCAGCACCTTCCACTTGATGTTTCCCTTCAGAGAGTCACCACCGGACGATTTGGCAGCGCGCTTGCTTGGTCATGTGCGGAGTGCGGAAGATGAGTAAGGTCGCTGCACCTACTACAAACCCACAAGAACGAGCTTTCTTGGTCGGTCTTAATATCAAAAACCAACCTGGTTTGCTTACGATTGATGATTCGCTTCAAGAACTCGCACTCCTTGCTGAAACAGCTGGTTTGGGCGTTGTGGGGCAGGCACAGCAAACTCTTGAGCATCCCAATTCGAAAACCTATATGGGGTCAGGGAAAATCAGAGAAATTAAAGCTCTAGTGGAGGATCTCGTCGCAGATGTCGTGCTATTCGATGATGAACTCAACCCCAGGCATCAGCGAGAGCTAGAGAAGGAATTCGGGGAATCTGTTCAAATCGTCGATCGCACCGCGTTAATCCTTGATATCTTCGCTCAGCATGCGCAAACACGTGAGGGCGCTCTGCAAGTAGAGTTGGCACAATATGAGTACCAATTGCCAAGGCTTACTCGGGCTTGGACACATCTTGCCAGGCAGGCAGGTGGAGGTGGAGGACGTTCTGGGTCTGTTGGCGGTGTCGGGCTTCGGGGACCGGGCGAAACCCAGCTTGAAGTTGACCGCCGCCAGATTCGGCGTCGGATCGCCAATTTGAAGAAAGAATTAGAGAAAGTCCGCGCACATCGTAGTCGCCATCGCGAGCGCAGGAAACGGTCTGCGATTCCCACAGTAGCGCTAGTTGGCTACACAAATGCAGGTAAATCAACGCTTCTAAATTACTTGTCAGATGCTGAAGTTTATGTGGCCAACGAGCTATTCGCGACGTTAGATCCTACAACCCGCCGTGTGACTTCTTCGAAGGGGCATCCGTTCCTCTTTACAGATACGGTTGGTTTCATTCAGAAACTGCCCACAGGGCTTATCGCTGCATTCAGAGCAACCCTGGAGGAGATCCATGAAGCAGATTTACTCCTCCATGTCGTCGATATTTCTCATGCGAACGCTGCTTCTCAAGCAGAGGCTGTCCAGGCGACGCTCGAGGAGATACAAGTTTCTGGTATTCCGATGGTTACTGCTTTGAATAAGATTGATCGGGTCCCTGATCAGGAATACATTTTCGACCAGGTCGATTCCTTCGAGCGCGCAGTCCCAATTTCAGCGCGTAGGGGAGATGGAGTGGACACTTTGTTGGCGGTTATTGAGCGAGTAATGTTTGAAGACTCGTTGGATGTAACTGTAGAGTTGCCGTATAAGGAAGGCCACTTAATCAGCATATTCCATGATCACGGAGAAGTCGCAAGTGTTGCATACGATCGCGATCAGGTTGTGATTAGTGGCAAACTTCCACAACGTCTTGAGAGGGAGTTCCGTCCCTATCTTCTAGGGGATAGTTCCGAAGTATCTGGATAGGATCCCTATGAGGGGTTCGATTAATTACCTCCTTAGACATCATGCAATTCCATGAAATCGTAACATAAACCTCCGCATGGAAAAATTGTCCGAGAAAACACTTAACGAATTGCAAAGGGATCTACAAATGCGCCTTGAAGGCGAGGTGCAATTTGATCCGTTTACGCGGGTTCTTTACAGCACGGATGCGTCGAATTTCCAAATCGAACCTCTTGGCGTTGTGCTTCCGAGGGATGAAGATGAGATTTGCGCGGTCGTTGAGATCGCCAAGGAGTATGGCATACCCGTAATTGCCAGGGGGGCCGGGACTAGCATGGCCGGGCAGGCGCTCGGGCACGGAATAATTCTCGATTGTTCTAAATATTTGAATCAAATTCACTCACTTTCTCCCGAGGAATCTGCGGTTGAAGTTGGCCCTGGGGTCGTCTTAGCTGCGCTCAACCGGATCTCAGCAGAGAGCGGTCTCATGTTTGGACCTGATCCGGCATCGGCTGATCGAGCGACGATTGGCGGGATGATCGGCAACAATGCGACGGGGGCGCATTCGATACGGTATGGATTGGTTATCGATCATCTGCTTGAAGCCGAGGTGGTTTTGAGTGACGGTTCAGTCGCCGCGTTTGCACCACTCGAACCACATTCACTAAAGATGAAACAAGCGGGCGGGAGCCTTGAAGGAGAGATTTACCGTAAAGTATTTTCAATCCTTAATGCTCATCGCGAAGCTATTCGTGAACGTTGGCCGCGGACATGGAGGCGGGCATCTGGCTATAGCTTGAATTATCTTTCTGATTATTCTCCGGGAGCACCGGCTGTTTGGTTTGACGAACAGATTCCTTATCCACCAACCGCCGGGTTGAACCTAACTCCCTTGCTCTGCAGCTCAGAGGGCACATTGGGCATTCTCAGACGGGCCAAACTCAGACTTGTACCTAAGCCAGGAGCGACGGTTTTAAAAGTATTGACGTTTGACAGCATCAGCGAAGCGGCTGACGTTACCCCAGGGATACTAGAGACTGGACCCGATGCCGTAGAAGTGCTCCCGCGCCTGCTTCTGACCCGTGCTCGCGAGATCCCAGCGTATGCTCGAAAAATGGGTTTTGCTCAAGGAGATCCAGCCGCACTTCTCGTCGTTGAGTATACAGGCGAGAGCGTAGAGCAAGCGATTTCACAAGCGATGCAGCTCAAAGGGGGTTTACTGCTAGAACGTGAGGAGGACCAAGCAGACCTTTGGGCAGTGAGGAAAGCAGGTTTAGGACTTCTTATGTCCATCCCCGGAGACACGAAGCCGGTTACATTCATTGAAGATGTAGCTGTGCCGGTTGAAAAGTTGGGGGATTATGTGCGGCGGGTGGACGCCATTCTCGAGGAGCATGGGACGACTGGGGAATGGTATGCCCATGCCTCTGCTGGATGCCTCCATCTCCGGCCTATGCTCAATCTAAAATCCGCTGAGGGCGTGGAAAGAATGCGCCGTATCGCCGACGCAATCGCGGATTTGGTTATCGAAATGCAGGGTTCCATCTCGGGAGAACACGGGGACGGCCTCTCGCATACGGAGTATAACGAGCGCCTCTTTGGATCAGACCTGGCAAACGCCTTCCGTCAGGTGAAAGAGGTATTCGACCCAGACGAAGTGTTGAATCCCGGGAAAGTTGTGCCCGCATCCAGCGGATTTGGAGGTGAAGGATCCCTGACTTCGAATCTCCGCTATGGTGACGGGTATCGGACTAACTCTCCAGCAACTTTCTTCTCCTTCGCTAAAGATGGAAGCTTTGCATCTGCGGTAGAGAGCTGCACCGGTTTAGGCGTATGTCGAAAAGACGATGGGCTGATGTGTCCATCCTATCAGGTGACTCGAGATGAAATGCATTCCACTCGCGGTAGAGCGAATGCCCTCCAGGCCGCGATCAGTGGGGCGCTGCCTCTTGAATCCCTCACAAGCAGCCAAATGTATGATGTTTTTGACCTCTGCCTGGCATGCAAAGGCTGCAAGGCAGAGTGTCCGACCGCTGTGGATATGGCTCGGTTGAAATCCGAGTTTCTGGCGCTTCACCGCGCCGAGCATGGAGTGCCTCTGCGCGATTTTCTATTTGCGAACATTGCCAGGTTCTCACGCTATGGAAGCTCATTTGCAGCTCTACTTAATACCATCACTCGGTTGCAGGTTTTTCGGTGGTTCCAAGAGAAATTGCTGGGGATTCCTCGGCAGCGGACACTGCCGCAATTTGCGGAAGTAACCTTCAGCGAGTGGTTCTCCCAACACCCGGATCCGGGCTTCGCTGAAACAGTCGTCCTTTTCTTGGATACGTATACTCAATACCAATCTCCCGAGGTTGGCATCGCCGCAGTAGATGTGCTCGAAGCGGCTGGCTATCGGGTTGAACTCGTCGCCGAGCAGGTCTGTTGTGGTAGGCCAATGATCTCGAAGGGGCTATTGAAAGAAGCGAGGATGCTTGCGGAGACAAACATCCATGCTCTGTCGCCCTATGTAGAAAAAGGAATTCCAGTCGTTGGCCTGGAACCATCCTGTCTCATTACCCTTCGAGATGAATACCTGGATTTCTTCCCACTTGACCCGCGCGCACAACAACTTGCGGAGAATTCATTTACTTTTGAAGAATTTCTCGTCCGAGCGCACGACTCGTCGGCACGTCCTATCGATAGAATTCAATTCCAGGATACGGATACCTCGGTCTTATTCCATAACCATTGTTATTCGAAAGCGCTGATAGGCCCTGAACCGTCAACGGCAATGTTTAAAGCCGCTGGAATTGATATTGAGGAGATCGATTCAGGGTGCTGTGGAATGGCAGGAGCGTTCGGCTATGAACTAGAGCATTACCCCCTATCGATGGAGATCGCGGAAGATCGTCTTTTACCCGCTGTGCGTCAAGGAGCGGGGCAGGGAGCGCAGATTTCTGCATCCGGGCTCTCGTGCCGAACGCAAATTCACGATGGAGCGGGTGTCCACGCGCTGCACCCTGCACAGATCCTCGCCAGGCTCATCGCAGGCGAGTAAGACAAAGATCCCGAAAGATCTACTCCTGAGTAACGACGTCGAGGAAAGTAGCAAAAACGCATCGCAGTCATGGATCAGGTGTTGCAATATATGCCGGGAATTGAGATATTAATGATTAGAACCCGAGAATGGATATAAAACAAAATGACAATGATCCAAGAATTTGGACCTCCAAAAGTAAATATTCTTCTAAAAACACTTGCTTTATGGTTTTTAGCTATAGTGGGATGGAAAGCAAAATGTGATATTAATATTGACTTATTACCTAAAAAGTTTGTAGCCATCCTGGCGCCGCACACATCTAATTGGGATTTAATATTAATCATGGGTGTCATATTCGCTCTGGGGGTAAAGTTTAACTGGTTTGGAAAAGAAGAAGCTTGTCGTTGGCCTTTGGGTGGTTTATTCAAATGGTTGGGGGGTATCCCCATTGAGCGCAGTGCTCATAAGAACATGGTCCAGCAAACAGTTGAGTCGATTCGTTCACGAGAGCAAGTCATCGTAGGGATAACCCCTGAGGGCACTCGCAGTAACGCAAAGTATTGGAAAACCGGCTTCTACAATATTGCCCACCAGGCTGCAGTTCCGATAGTTTTCGCTTTTTTAGATTATGCTCGTAAAGTGGGCGGCCTAGGCCCGATGATGCAGACGACGGGTAATATCGAGGAAGACCTGAAGGTGATCCGCGGCTATTACAAAGACATTACCGCAAAGTACCCGGAGTTGGTCGGGGAGATAGCAATAAAGCCGCAATAAGAGAATCAACTAAGCGTGGGAGAGCATATTCCACGAATACGTTTTCTCGTTTCTCTCTCGACGACTCAGAAATCGCCCAGCACCTAGCTCACTTCTCGAAAATATCATGATAGCCGCGATCCAACTCATCATCTGATAGATGTGCATAGCGCTGCGTAACGGCGATGTTGCGATGCCGGGCGAGCTCCTGAGCTAGCTTCAGATTACCGCCAGAGCCTCGCAAGACTGTTGTAACGAAGTAATGCCGGAAAGAGTGGGGTGTGATCGTGCCTGCGGCTTCGGGACCGAGCGCTTCGCTGACGTGTTTGTGGACGATAGCACGCCCGGTTGTCGTAGATATTGGCAGTACTTTCTTTCCGGCCCCGAGATCGTGGCGGGCAAACAGCGGGAGCGAAGAGAGAGGCCGCCCGCTGCCACCGTCCAGTTCGGCTCTTATTCGCAGATAATCCTTCAGCGCAGCCAGCGAGCGCGATGAGAAACGTACGATCGATTCGCGATCGCCTTTCCCGATCAGGATCGCTCGTCCTTCATTCCAATCGATATCCGCACGGCGCAGGTTACAGGCTTCGTGAACGCGGAGGCCCGTATCGGCGAGTGTTAGCAGGAAACTACGGTCTCTTAGATTGCGCAGGCGGTCTCTCTCATCTTCAACTGGCGTATGGATGAGGTTGTTCGCGTATTCAATCGTGATTTCAATCTGCTTTCGTGGAAATTGGGGGAGGCGCTGACCAGGGCGGCGTCCACGACGGCGGATGAGCATTCGCATTCGAGAGAGATTGATATCGGCGAGTTCTTCAGCAACCAGGTATTCGTACCAGCCAGCGGTTGCTGTGAGATAGAGCTGTTCGCTTGCAGGCGCGTAGGATTTCAGCGCAGCAGCGAAATCAGCGATCCAATCCTCCTTTGCCGCTGAGGCTTCAGTCTCAGTGGGGTCAATCCCTAAATCATAGAGCATTGCCTGGAAAGCATTAAGCGCATTGCGGTAGGTCCGGGTTGTATTTTCGCTGCGCGCAAGCGCAATTGTCCCTAAGTAATCCAGAATAGATTTATCGATATTAATCCGCGCCACAGGTTTTTACTCCAACAGTAGAATTTACCGCTCTCTTGAGAGTGCTTATTATAATAGTACTTATCATAAGCATAACGAATTTAGCATGATAGAGCTTCCGGGTCAAGCCCCTCCCCCAGATAAAGCGTCGAAATATTATAGAAAGTGGCGGGCGAGATATCAAGCAGAATTCTTTCACTAAAGAAGAAAGCATTTGGGATATGGTAGATAATTGCCAGCGCCACACCCCCCTACCCGTTCGAAGTGTATCGGTTATCTTGGAGGTCAGGAGATAGAAATGTATAGGGACGCACGTATGTTCTATGGGGGATAATTATAGAACTCGAGCGTTAGCTGAAGGGATTATTCAAAGACGGCATCCGCAGCCTCGGCTTCCGCCGATTCTGAATGATAATAAGAAGTGATAGCTCCCCCAAGGTGAGCACCATAAAGTATCACCAAACTGATGATATAAAACCAAAGCATGAGCGCTACGATTGCACCTAATGAGCCATAAACAAGTTCATAGGTGGCGATCCCGCTTGTTAGGTACCAGGTGAAGCCTGCTGAGGCGAGGTCCCAGCCCAAGGCAGACACCATGGCACCAACGAGCGCTGCACGCCAAGGAACCTTTGTGTTTGGTGCCCATAGAAAGAGCAGGAAGAACAAAACAACTTTGGATGCCCATGAAAGGAAATGAGTGATGAAGGATTTAACCGGGAAAATCTCGGGTGCCATGGAAATAATATTTGCAGGGTCAAAGCGGGAAAGGAAAGTAGAGACGGTTGAGAAGAACATATAAGCTGATAGCAGTACGATCACAATGGTTATGATCGAGAACCCGGCAAGCCGGTTGCGAATGAAATTACTGGGTTTTGTATCTGGCCAGGCGAGGCTCACATTGTAAAACAAACTAGAGAAAACACCTGTCCCTGCCCAAACCAAACCGATAAGGCCGATTATGCGAACAGGTCCACGAAGAGCAAGAACTGTTTGCAGATTGTCCTCAATTAAAGATTCAGAAACTGGAAGAAAATTACCAATAAGCTCTGTCACTTGTGAAAATATGGTCTCTTCCTTGAGTATAAAACTTGCGGAAGCAATTAACGCAAGGAAGAAGGGAAAGATAGAAAAAAGTGCGTAATATGCAAGACTAGCAGCTGTCGCGGCGCCGCGCGCCTCAGAGAATCGCTCTAGCGAGAGCGCAAAGATACCGAGCCCGCCTCGTGTCGCGAGGTTTAGTCGATGATACATTTGGCGGAGATAGGATTTCTTCGACATAATAGCTTATGCATATATTGCGGATAGCAGAGATTATACAGCCTTCCTGAAAAATGGAAGCTATCAAATATTGTTAATAAATTTAGTATTTAGGGAGGAGTTGATTAATCGCTTGTTTCGTTGGAGTTTTCCATAATCCGACTGATTTCACCCGAATCCCAGCACTTTTCCATCGCCTGCACGATACCCGGGTCAAACTGCTTTCCTGAACCATCGCGAATTTCAGCATAGGCCACGTCACCAGGCATGGCCTGTCGGTAAGGTCGATCAGAGGTCATTGCGTCGAAGGCATCAGCAACTGCAAGAAGTCGAGCGCCCTCGGGGATTTCCTCACCGTTGAGCTGAGCAGGATATCCGCTCCCATCCCAACGCTCATGGTGATGCAAAACGAGCGGGATGGCAGGTGCAAGGTAAGGGATGTCGCGAATCATTAACGCGCCTACTTCTGGGTGTTTACGCATTTCTACCCATTCTTCATCAGAGAGAGAACTGTCTTTTCTTAATACCGATTCAGGTATGTAAATCTTCCCTATGTCATGCAAGATGGCGCCGAATTCTAGTATTTCAAGCCTGGCATCATCCCATCCGAGTTGATCAGCAAGAGCCCTTGCGTACAGGCTTAGGCGCCTCATGTGTGCGTGCGTGTAGGAGTCACGGGCTTCAATTGCATTTGCCAACACAAAAAGGCTGTCCTTATAAGCGTGCTTTAGCTGGGCAAGCATAAGTTCATCTGAGCGCTGGAGTCGTGCTCGAACGGCAGACAAGAGTTCCTGGGTTGTTACGGGCTTTGTGATGTAATCGTCAGCACCTAACGATTTGCCGGCGAATATATCCTCACGAGTGCCCCTGGCGGTGAGGAAGATGAAAGGTATGCTTGACCCTCCCGGTTGCTGGCGAACGGCCTCAAACAATTCATAGCCATCCATTATCGGCATTGAGATATCGGAAAGGATCAGTGCAGGTTGTGTATGGCCGAGAAGTTCCAGCGCGGCTTCCCCATTGGAAGCTGAAAGGACTTCAAAGCCTGCGCCCTTGAGTACGTCCTGGAAGGCGATGAGCATCGCCGGATCATCCTCAACTACGAGGAGTTTTATCGGATCTTCCTGTTGATCTGTTGAACTCGTTGTATCTTCAACCATTGACCAGCCTTTACAGCATTATTATTACTTTCTATTCGCGATTTTGCTATATGAAATTCGTACCCCCCCCCAGCACCATGATTTGACCAGCCTAATTGTGTCTTGATTCCGTTTAGGAGCCATATACGTAAGATGTGAGTTTCCTGACATTATGTATTATGATTCCGCTTGTATTGAATTTGAATAGGAAACAGGGTATTGAATGTCAAAACGCTTGATTTCATTTCTCACGCTAGGATTAATCATAGCTACTTTTCTCTCATTCGCTGCTGGTTATTTTGCGCGTGAGATCTGGCCGCTCCCTTCAGAACAACTGGTCCTTATAAAGGAAGCCAAGCGACTCCTAGGGATGCATTATATTGATCCTCTGCCGGATGAACTGGAGCTTGAACGGGGAATGATTCATGGCATGATGGGGGTATTACCTGATCCATATAGCAGATACGTTGAACCAGCGACACACGAAATTCAAACGGACGATCTGGCAGGAGAATACGCAGGTATCGGAGCGGAAATTTCCAAAGGCGAGCAAGGCATGTTCTACCTTGTCCCAATTGAAGGTGGTCCAGCTGAAGCTGCAGGTATCCTCGAAGGTGACGTTCTGCTGGCAATTGATGGCGTGTCGATTAATAAAGACACCGCGCTTGAGTCAGTTATCACTCGTATTCGAGGACCCGAAGGTTCAGTGATCCGGTTAACAGTGGCTCCCCGGGACCCCCAGCAGACCAACCTTGAGTTTGAAATCACTCGTGCGATCATCCCCCTGCCCTCGGTAATGCACACCATCCTCCCCGAAGAACAATGGGTTGGGGTTATCACTGTTCGACGCTTTAGCGAAAAAACTCCAGGTGAACTTGAGAAGGCCTATAAGGATTTAATAAATCGAGGGGCTAAATCTATCATTCTAGACTTGAGGGATAATTCCGGGGGTCTACTCGATGCATCTATAGAATCATCACGGCTATTTCTCGAGGATGGGCTCGTCGTTGTTGAAGAGCGCAGTGGAATGGAGAGCCAGTTATTCTATGTTCACGAGAACGGTTTGGCATCAGAGATTCCTCTGGCCGTTTTGGTGAATGCTGGGACTGCGAGTGCGGCAGAGGTAGTGGCAGCTTCGCTTAAGGACAACGATCGAGCACCGTTAATTGGCGAGACGACTTTTGGCAAGGGATCTGTGCAAGTGATTTTGGAGTTGAGCGATGGATCCAGCCTGCATGTGACATCTGCTCGTTGGCTTACTCCCAATGGCAAAGTTATTGACAGTATAGGCCTTCTTCCAGATATCATTGTTGAACAAATAGATCCATCTACGGATAATGGCATTGCCGTTGCTGTAGAATGGTTGCGGGAGCTTCGCTAAGATGGCAAAGAAGAAGAAGGATCCGTACAAGACAATCGCCAGGAATAAGAAGGCGGCACATGATTACAACCTCGAGGATCGTCTTGAGGCGGGTATTGTGTTGCGAGGAACTGAAATTAAATCAGCGAGATCGGGCAACGTAAGCTTGAAGGAAGCATACGTTCAAATTAGTGGAGAAGAAGCATGGCTTGTGAATGCCCACATCGCGCCCTATCAGGCGGCAAGCTTATTCAATCATGATCCTCGTCGGCGCAGGAAACTGTTGTTGCACAGAAGGGAAATTTTACGACTAGAAGCAAAAATAAAGCAGCGCGGCTATACGGTTGTGCCAACGAGAATGTATCTAAAAAAGGGTCGTGCAAAAGTGGAGATTGCCCTAGCCCGCGGGAAACGTCAGTACGACAAACGAAGGGAACTTGCAGAGAAGGATGCAGCCCGCGATATCGAGAGATCCTTCGCGAGGAGAAAGCAGTGAAGCCGAAATCAATCGCTTCAATTAATCAACTACCGGAAAAGGAAAAAGAAGCCATTTATACACGGTTCATTCCAAATGAACTGCTCCAGAAGTTCGATATTCAATCTGATTTTACGGATGCTGAGGGAAGGTCACTTCTTACGTTGCGATTTAACGAAGGCAGCACCGACGTTGTGCTCGACCTGCGGCATGAATATGGGGCTCAAGATCCTCTGCTCTACACGCATCTTACAGATACGATGAATGGTCAGATCCATGTACTGCTTTACATTGTCAACGATCCTAACTCTCCGCGCTTCGGTGTGGATAAAATGCCCGATGGAACGAAAACCGAATTTGGCGTATTTCGCAGGAACCTTGTCGAAGAGGAGAAAGCTCTCAATGCGGGCTTGGCTCCTGGTCAAGTGCGCCAGGGGTTACGTTTACTAAAGCATGCAATCCCCGCCTTCGATGATTTCATGCAGGGACTGGGGCATGATGTATATTTCATAGATCCACTCTCCTACCACAACGCGATCGTTTTCGAGCGTTATGGCTTTTCCTATCAAAAAGGTCGAAGGTTTATGATCCGAATAAATGAGGGCTTCGAACCTGATTCTGACCTTTTCATAAAATTGGATAACTCAACGCCCTTCCGCAAGCCTGCATTCCATCGAAGCATACTGGGAAGGAGCTGGGCAATTCATGACTGTATTTTAGGGGAACCCTATTCGGATGTAATTATGTACAAAAAGATCGGTAGGGATGCCGGGTTGGACACATTCCCAAACGCAAAATGGAATTAAATAATTGCGCATAGCCTTTTTGTATATTTGTGAAATTGAATAATTGGTTATTGTGTGCAACGATATGGCTATGCGCATAGCGCTTATGCGAAAACAGCTTCCCTGTGCTATACTGTTGCTAATTCAAAGGGGATGAATGGTATCGACGGAGGTGGAGCGTCACAGATTGCAAACCGAGAGGCGCCGAACTCGTTAACTCAGCGCACACACAAGTGCCAATCGCACTGACTATGCTGCTCTACCCGTAGCCGCGTAAGCGGATTACAAGTAGACCGGCGCTCTCCCAGGAGAGCTCGCCACCTCAAGCTTCGCCCTAGCAGTACGAGGGATGGCGATCAAAATGTTGGGGCTGGCAGAATTGGATCCACGACAGTTCTGTAAGAGCGGGTTTAGGCTCGCAGTGGATAGTTGAAATGCTCGTCTGTCAATCGACGTCATCTCAGCAAAATCAAAGATTGACTATGTTTGTAGACATCTGCTGACTGAATCCTTCGGACGCGGGTTCGAATCCCGCCATCTCCACAAGAAGCCCCGTATGGGGCTTCTCTTTATGGTATGGGGTTTTCTAAACGGAAACCATGTCCCCTAACGGTTATTACGTACTTGCACTCTGAATCAACTTCGAAGATACGATCGCGTAATCGTCGCACAAGAGCATCAATCGCCTGATCAGAAACGCCTACTCCATCCGTTCCGGGCCAAACATGTGAGGCAATCTCATCCCTCGTTACAACTCCTGAACTTTTATAAAGCAATTCAAGCAGCCGGAATTGCGGTGGCGAAAGAGGTGGGTCAATTTCCTGTTCATTTACCCAAACACGATGAGCCTGAACTTCCATGCGCAGCCGACCAACACCAAAACGTATTGCTTCATCAACCGAGAGTGGAAGAGTCGCTTCCGAACCAATAAAATTGAGTCTGACCGCAAGCGCTACCTGGATCTCGTCCCCATCTTGAAGTACAACTTTTGATTCAATACTCACCCCGTTCAAATGCGTATGGTTTTTACTGCTTAAATCCTCGATTACGTATCCTTCTGCTGTTCTGTGAATCCGAGCATGATGACGTGATACCTGTCTATCCAACAATACGAGATCACAGTCTTCACCTCGGCCAATTAGAAATGTCGAATTAACCAATGGCCAGCGCGTACCCTGGAGCTCGCCATCAGGTGCAATTAAGAAAGGTACTTCTTCCATTCGATCCTTCATGCTGTCTTTTCAATAAGTCTAGTGTCTTTATCCAGAGTATAATTCAATCGCTTTCTATGTGCATAATTGATTACACTTAGAGATTCAGCTCGACAAGCATTTTACATAGGATATCTGGATACGTTCCCGAGGTTAGAGTGCCCGAACCGCTCAAGTCAGGTTATATCCTTAAGGACCGCTACGTCATCAAAAAGCCCATCGGTCGAGGTGGTATGGGTTCGCTATACCTTGCCGATGATAATCGTCTTGAAGGCCGTCGTTGCGCAATTAAGGAAGTTCAGCAAGATTCAGAACTTCCATCCGCTGTCTTGGAACAAGCTCGCGCTCAATTCTATCGAGAAGCATCAGTTCTCGCCCAACTTGATCACCCCACCCTACCGAAGGTCTCCGATTATTTCTCCGATGATGACCGAGATTATTTGGTAATGGATTACGTTCCAGGGGATGATCTAAAGACCCTTATGGACCAGGCACGCAGAAAAGGCGAATTCTTACAAATAGATGACCTATTATCTTGGGGCAAACAGCTCGCGGATGCGCTTGTCTACCTGCATAACCAAGATCCACCCGTAATTCATCGAGATATTAAGCCCAGCAACTTGAAGCTCAATCAGCAAGGACTGATCAAACTCGTTGATTTTGGCCTGGTGAAACAATTGGTCCCGGATGAATTAACGATCACGGTTATTCAGGGTCGTGGCACTGCTTTATACACACCATTAGAACAGTATGGAGGAGACTCCGGTCATACGGACAAAAGGAGCGATATCTATGCCTTTGGTGCAACTTTCTACCATCTGCTGACCAACACGCCCCCACCCGAAGCGAAGCAGCGGTTCCTCATGCCCGAATCACTCCTTCCGCCTAGAGAGATTAACCCATCTATTCCCCGCAGCCTCGAGCAGCTAATCCTGAACGCCATGGCCCTTCATCCGGACGGAAGGCCAGATGATATGCTTGCCTTGCAGGACGTACGTCTTAGGGGACGCCCCGTCGATCTCACTATTAACGTAGATCGACTCTCTCAGGCGAAGGATTTATTTCGATCACCAACGGATAGGTTTTTTCTGGGTGCAGTAATGGCGCTTGCGTTGCTAGCAATCGTTACTTCTTTTCTGTAATATGTTTCTGGCACCAAATCTGTGTAAAAACAAATGCGGATGCCCCCGTAATAATCGCGACGATGAAGCCCGAGAAAGGTCCCATCGCACTTAGTAGACCTGATGCGCCCGGAAGATCTAGCGCTAAATAGTTATAACCCAATAAACCGCCTACTATCGGCAGCAAGACACATCTAAGACGAATTTCTTCTGGTATATTTTGACGAGTTACAGTTGCATATCCCGCTCCCCCTACCACCGCTAACCCCAATGCCCCAAATATAAGCCCTACAAATCCTAGTTGATTCTCACCAGGTATCTCTCCTGAATCCCCGTCAGTTTGCGGTCCTGAAGTCGGTGTTGGATCGTTCGTCTCCGGTGAGGACTCAATTGTTAATGTCGGTGAAAGTGTTGGTGAAATCAACGTGGCCTGCGCAGGTACATCTACATCAACATTGAACTGCAGGATCTCCGATACTTGAGCTTTCCCACTTTGTGCAGTAATAGATAATAAGCCTGTACGTTCCAGGGCAACATCAGCTCGCCCTATTCCGTCAACAATAAATGAGTTAATCGTCACCGCAGAAACTCCCTCGCTTTGCTGAGTAATAATAAAATCAACGGGAGTATTATCTGGAACTGGATTCCTGTTATTGTCGATAATAACAGCCGTTTTTATTTTGAGGACATCTCCTACGCTGTAGCCAGTCGGCGGTTCATCCGTTCCTTCTTCGCTACCGCTCTCGATAATAAGCTGAATAATTTGATCAGGATTAGGTGATGTAACCTCGATCAAGTCATAGCCTATACTTGCGACACTCACCGGAGAAGCCCCTGGAGCGCTCACTTCCTGAAACAGCAATTTCGCTGCGACGTCAATAAAAGGCGAAGCGCCATCGTATAGTGCGTGGTAAACGTCAATCTTGCTGACATCAGTTGCATCAAGAATATTCGGAGTATCGTGCCCGAAAACAATAAGCTTCTTCGAGCTGGCAAGATCCGGTCGCAAATCCAATAAAAGCTTAAGCGCATTTGCGCCATATTCTGTGGATCTACTATCCAATACGCTAAAAATTAACCAATCGCTTAAACGCACAGCTTCGTCGATTTCGTCAGTTGAGATTAGAGGAACGGCGGGGACTTCCATCGGTGTCTCGCCTAGGTAATTTGCTAGATCCGCCATGCTATAGGATCGCAGATTCCAGCTCCCTACCTGACCAGCAGCAGCTGGTCCAAATAATCGTATTACAGCGTCCTCTAATGCGTTTAAAGGACTAACATCAAGCTCGTCACAAGTTGAGCATTGATTAACCTGACGCACGTCGCTAAAAAATACGATCCTTTCTCCGATCCTCGGAGCTCCTTCTACACGATTTTCAATTTCGTCAAGCGCAGGACTTAGCAGTGTAGCGGCAGACTGCGCCACCGTATTCGCCAGGCTCAAATCCTGGTTTGTCTCATCAAAATTATTCACATGATTAATGACGTTTGGATAGAAGAAAGATCCGCCATAAATCCTTGTCTTTAAGCGCAGTATTCTCAGGACAGCGCCATCTACTTGCTGTGCAAAAAGTTCGTCTTCCTCGTACTTGTTCGCGAAAAATTCAAGTGTTTTGATTATCGTGGTGTACTCGTCAGGATCGCTATTGTCCCGAAAATCGGAAAGTATTAATAGATCATTCCCGGCGATAAATGCATCCCTGGCGACAAGGTGCGCTCTAAACTCCTGTTCCGATGGGTCTTTAAAACGCCGTATAGCGTTTGACCCGAGCGAATCGCTCACTGTCACCCCACCACCCTCTCGCCAATCACTTAGTGGTGTAATTTCCATCAATGCGGTTAAAGCTTGTGGATCAAGGCTGATCGGCCGGGTTGTTGCGCGAATATTTCCGTGAAAACCCTGGTAGCGGATATGCCCTACTAAAAGCCCGTCAGCCGTAGTTGGGCTATCCCCAGGTTGTGTGCTTGTGACATCAAGGAAGGGAGCTAGATCAGTTTGCGTGAGTTGATCAATAGTTTTTCTGACCGTTGCGACTTCCTCATCGATTGGGCGGTCGCTGCTTCCTAGGCCAGGGAAGTTTTTCGCGATTACAGCCAATCCGTCTTGTGATCCAATGTGAAGTCCACGAATAAATTCCTTTCCCATCAATCCGACCCAGAAGGGATCGCCACCGAATGATTGAACGCCGATATTCCCGCCGGTAATCTGTGGCTGTTCGAGTACATCCAATGATGGTCCAATAGCCATATTGAACCCCAGAGCCTCGAGCTCTCTTCCTAGAATCTCACCCGCTTCCTGTGCCAGAGCTGGATTCCAAGTCGCTCCGATAGACATTTGAGATGGAATTTCGGTCTTCCCCTCGAGTATCTCAGGGATCCCATTACCACTGCCTGGCTCCTCGCTAACAATGAACAGGGGTACGTAAACGGAGGTGCCGCCGCTAATAAATAATTCGTCTGCGTCGCTTGCTAACGCCGCTTCGTAGCGGCTCTCTTGAAGGGCTCCGATCAGGGTCTGTAGCGCGCTAAGTGTTTCTGGCTGATCAGCATAATTATCGTTTCCGCGCTTTAAGAGAACACCAGATACATGATAGTTAATAATCAGATCGATGATCTGATCGCTTGGCGTAATTGCTGAGCCATTTGAGGTGACAATAAAAAGCTGCCCAACACGCTCGCTAGGCGTCATGGAAGCAAGCAGCTCGCTCGCAAGGTCTATCTCCGGCGAAATAAATTGAGCGTTCCCCAGGTTAAAGGGCACTACCAGGAGAATTATTAACAGTGCCCATCGATATTTGCTCATAAGACCAGTATACCTTCTCGAAGTTGTCGTTGTTCCGAGGCTGCTATTGTGCAGCCTCGGCCAGCAAGACCTTTCTCAGTGCAACCCTGCGATTATGGCCTGACATTAACTCAAGTTTCCTGATGCCCAAAGGATCGATATTTTCCCGGAGCAACTTCAAGTCTTTAGTTGATGGAGGATCGGTAATTTGAATTGGCTCCTCGATTTCAATCTCAAAACCTGTTTTCGCTTTCACTCTTTCAACATCTACACCCGGATGTACCGAAACCAAGCGCATCTTTCCGTTTTTATAATCAAAAGCACCTAAATCGGATATCAAATATTTTGGCCCTGCTCCTCGACGTCTATTAGATTGATGACCAAGGCCTGAGAGAAAATCTAGCTCGCGAACAAAGGTCACCCTTGAATGCCGTGGAACATACAAATAAATATTATCCATAAGCACAGTCACATCAGGGATTCCACCTGTGCCAGGCATTCTCATTCGCGGATGTGCAAAATCCTTTCCAAAGGCGATGTTATTGAAATTGCCAGCTTGATCAACCTGGCCTGGCCTGAAGAATTCTTTTGGTGTAATGCGTGGCAGAAGATCTGCTGCTGCCTGAACAAAACCCACCGAAACCATTGCGTGACCGAGCCACAAAGCTTCAACAGTCGCCAAACCTAGCGGTGCTCCCTTTCGGCACAACGTCTGTCCAATTGCTGATGCAAAGTATATCTCCGAGGCATAGGCGTGCCATGCAAGCAAGTATCCTGCAGCAACAAGTGGAGTAGCGATCCCCTGCGCCAGAACATCACCGTCTTCGACTTGCCTGGCGATACAGGTACACATCAGTTCATCAATAGACCACTGCTCATCTGTCATCTTTTGTCGCCTCTCCTCGGGACCAAATCTCAATAACCTTTTTTGCCTCTTCGGATTTCATTATGTGCGGCGGTTTTGAACCGACCACTCCCAAAACGATTCCCTTTTTCGTTGCGGATGAGGAATT
>JAIWHF010000036.1:0-19522 GCA_048629905.1 Methanosarcinales archaeon | reverse complement strand
GTTGGCATCGCCAGAGCGCTCATGCAGGAACCCGATATGATCCTAGCTGACGAACCAGTTGCCAGCCTCGACCCGGTTCTTGCGCACTCCATCTTAGAACACCTGGAAAAGCTGAACCAGGAGGAGAAAATTACCATAATCTGCAGTCTTCATTATCTAGACCTTGTCCAGCGGTACTCAACCAGCGTCATCGGCTTACGCGACGGTGAAGTTGTATATCAAGGTACACAAGCGGAGATCCAGGCGATGACGGACGAAGAATTCAAAGAGATCTATGGAGAGGAAGCCATTCGTGTTGGTCAAGATTTGATCCCAGGAGGTGAGCAATGAGTGGCCCTCCGGTAATGCGTAAAGAAGGTCAGCGCGGAAGTTTCATACCACCATTCCTCGCCTTCCTTGTGTCGTTCTTCGGACCAGGCATCGGACACATCCTCGCAGGTGCGTTTGGTCGAGGGCTTCTGCTTTTTGCAAGCTTCGCCACGATAATCGGTCTCCAACTAATGCGCATTAATGAAATTGCACGGCGCCAAATCTTGTTTTCAGACAAAATCCTAAAAACATATCAGCTCGAGCCGATGTTAGCTGGAGTAGCCATTCTCACGTTGCTGCTCTGGCTGTGGATTGCGATCGATGCCTATCGAGTAGCTAAACGAAGAACTCGCGGCTCTAACGTGCTCTTTGGTCTTGTGCTTCTTCTTTTCTTTGGTATGGGATGGCAGATCGGGCAGATTGACCTCTACCAATTCGGGACCGAAGTGACCAAAGCCGGGCCACGTCTGATGCAGATCATGTGGCCGTGGGAACGAGCGATCTCGCGCGAAGACCAGATTATCTCTGCGGATGCACCTGTGCAGGTTCCTTGTACGGAGACACTTCCTCCGCTTCCAGAAGAAGTATCCGGAGAACCTTACCTGTCGATCGAGCCTCGCTGTGGCTACCTCTCTGAACAAGACGGCACACCAGGAACCTCGGCAGTAATCTCTGGTAATTCTTTCCTGCCCAACACCGAGACCGAAATTTGGTGGGCTGATCCGCTCAACAATGAATTCAGACATCGCCATGAAGGTGAGTACCTAATATTAACCACAGACGAGAATGGCGAATTTGAATTCGAAATCATCATGCCCTACCGTCTTGTTCCTGAGAGCGCCGTGGGCGCACAGGAATGGGAGGTTCAAGCACGCCAGCTCGGCATGGAAGGTGATGCAGCCTTAAGTAAGGAATTACTGCTGGTGGTCTCAAAGATGATCGAGACCATCTTCCTTGGGATGATGGCAACTTTATTCGGTATCATCTTCGCACTCCCGATCAGCTTCCTGGCAGCACGCAATCTTATGTCAGCGAATTGGTTTACGCTGGGGATCTATTTTGCAATTCGGGGGATCCTAAATATCGTCCGGTCCATCGAGCCGCTGATTTGGGCCGTGATCGCTGTGGCCGTCGTCGGACTGGGACCATTCGCGGGTATTGTTGCACTGACGCTGCATTCTATTGCTGCTTTGGGCAAGCTGTACTCGGAAGCCATCGAATCGATCGACCGGGGTCCTATCGAGGCGATCCACGCTACGGGTGCGACATGGCTGCAGACGGTTGTCTACGCCGTAGTCCCACAGATCATCCCCCCATTTGTCTCGTTCACAATTTACAGATGGGATATTAACATCCGCATGTCCACCATCATCGGTCTTGTGGGTGGCGGCGGTATCGGCTTCCTGCTCATTCAGTGGATGCGACTGTTGGATTTCAAGGCTGCCGGTCTAGCCGTGTGGTTCATCGTAATCACAGTTACGACGCTCGATTTCGTCAGTGCAGAAATTCGCCGACGATTCGTCTAACCTACAAACTAGTGCGCTGAGAAGAAACACGGATGAGAGCTAACGCTCTCATCCGTTGGTTAATATCTGCAGATTGCAGAAGAATGCGGATATCGGCTAATCCATAAAAGCTTGCAAACTCTAGAATTATTAAACCATATTAGAAAACCCAAACTGAAATCTTTTTAATAGATTGTCCAATTATTATTTACCAACAAAGTCAAGGTTTGCTATTCACTTTCTAGCGAGGCTGAAGGAGAACCAAGTCTGGTATATAATCATAGGCTAATGAGGACGTTCTGATATGCACCAGCCGGTACTGGTTTTGAATGCAAATTATGAGCCGCTCAACGTCTGCTCCACCAAGCGGGCTATTGGGCTATACATGACCGGCAAAGCGGAGATGCTCTTGAACGGTCGCGGCTATATAAGAACGGTTCGCCAGAATTATCCCCGGCCATCGATCATACGCCTGGGATATATGATCAAACGCCCTTATCCACGGGTCCGGCTGACGAAGAAAGAGGTTTTTCGCCGTGACGCGCACACCTGCCAATACTGCGGAGAGAACGGCAGCTACCTGACCATCGATCACGTAATCCCCCGACACCGCGACGGGGAGTACAGATGGAATAATCTAGTAACTGCATGCCCAAAATGTAATCTGAGGAAAGGTGGGAGGACACTGCGTGATGCAAACATGCGCCTTAAGCGCGAACCTGCTGAACCTCGTGCAACTGCAATTTACCTCTATGGCACCTATCTAAAACAGAATGAAGAGTGGGAACCCTATCTCAGAGGCTGGTAGCCTATAACGTTTCAAGAAGTGCTAGCAGTCCGCCAGCAACAACCCCATGACCCCCAGCAACCACCGGAATCGGCGATTCCAAAATCGCGCCCGTTAGGGTGCGGAGCGCTTCGTCTGAGATCTGGTTGGTCCAGCCAAGGTCGGCAGCAAACCGATCAGCGGCGCTCGGCCAGGTTCCCCTCGAACCCATCCACACCCTCGTATCCCAGATGACTGCATCTGACATTTGGCCGAGCCGGGCGAGAAAGCCGCTAGGTTGTAATTCATCAACCATATCTGCGATTAACGATTGCACCTCTCCCCGTGCCAATCGCTGACTCGCGACCATGCCCCGCTCTTCTACATAGATCCGCACCCAGATTTTTGTCCGCTCTTCGATTTCTTTCCAAACTGCCGAGGATGCTCGTCCAATGATCGACAAAGTGCTTGCTGGAGTTTGGAGAACGCGTCGCAGGTTTGAAATGCCGTCCAGCAAGGGTTGGTTTGTTTGGCTGAGAAAGTCGCGGCAATGTCTGCCAATTCCGGGATGACCGTGTAGAAGTAATAAATCCGCAGGTGTGTCTATGTCCAGCCGAGAACTCGCCGACGGCGGCAATGCGCGGACATCGAAACCCGCTTCCTGCTGCATCACCCACCCCAACGGATTATCACTGGGCAATTGTGACTTAATCTCTTCAATGATCCTTGTGTGGTTAAAGACTGCCCAATCTGAAGAGTACAGGTTATTGACAATAGCAGTTGGCGTTTTCTGCCGCAGGACCTGCTCGAAGACTTTCTGTAAATCTTTTTCCCCCATCAGTGGCGCACTCGCACCTCCAAAGTACGCCAGCCGATCTAGATGGTGTTCTGAGATTATCTCTGCTAATACATCTCCAAAGTGAAATGGTTCTACTGATGATGGGATTGGATCAAAACCCATTTCCTGCAACGCCAGTCGATCCGCTTGCTCATGAGCAAGAAGGAAGCATGGACCTGCAAGAGGATTTGCCTTTACTCGCTCAGCCAGATCGCAGGCTGCAGCGAGTCGACCGGCGGCGACCCAGGCTTCTGCTTCGGATGAGCCCCTGGGGGGCAGCATGAGAAGAACAGGGATCTTTGCGTTCATAGGATGGTCAGCAGGAGTCAACCGAGGGAACGTCGACTCCGATAATTTTGCCGCTATTTGTTCTCGGTTTCGATGAGGCCAAGGGTTCCATCCCTTCGTCGATATAGCATATTAACCTGATTGTTAACAACATCGAGGAAAATAAAGAAATCCTCATGCCCCAAGAGCTGCATTTGCTCAACCGCTTCGCTCTCATCCATAGGGATTAGGAAGTGACGTTTTCGCCGTACGATCATCTCTGAGGGATCATCCTCCTCTTCACTCGGCAGCGGCTCGTAAGAAGCTACTTCTGCAGCCGATCTGCCATCCCCGCGGCTTCTCCAATGGCGGCCCTTGTAGCGCTCAATCTGACGATGGATCTTGTCCAGCACAAGATCAACAGAGGCGAACATATCTTCCGTTCTCTCCTCTGCGCGCAGCACCACACCCTTGCCGCGGATGGTTAATTGGGCGACCTGGCGATCCTTCGCGTTACGAGCGGTTTTCGCATGGGTCAAGTCAACTTGAGCCTGATCAATGATATCCAGATATCGATCCAGTTTTCCAACCTTTGTCTCGACGTAATCACGCAACTTGTCGCTGAGTTCCATATTTTTGGCATTAATTTCAATTTGTACAGCCATTAGCAACCCCTTTCATGTCGTTGACGTACACGGATTCGTAGTTCATGCTCTTCCTACAGTTAAACAAAATACCTGCGCTGCCCCCGCGTTAAGGAGAGCGATTGCGCAGTTTTTTAGCGTTGCTCCGGATGTCAGCAAATCATCTATGAGAACAATGGATTGATCTTGAACGATGCGTGTGTCAGCTCGAAAAGCACCTTCAACATTTACGTGGCGCTCTTGACGATCCAAGCCCACTTGCGACTGGGTCTCCCGCACCCGTTCAAGTGCGTTAGTGAATAAATGTAACTTCAATTCTTTTGCGAATGAAGTAGCGATCAAAGTAACCTGATTATACCCTCTTTGCCGTAGCCGCACATCAGCCAAGGGGACCGGAATCACGCAATCTGCCCTCCATCCCGTTTGATGGTAAACGTTGACCAACCAGGAGGCCATCTCGTTGGCAAGCGCTTGATCAGATCGGTACTTCAATTTTAATATTGCAGAACTAAGTGGTTTTTTGTAATGAGCGAAGGGTCGGACGTGGATGCGATGTGGCCAATCCTCACATATTGGGCAGATAATTCCTTTCTCGAGGGGAAACCCACAAGCGGTGCAAGAGCGACCCTTAGGTGCGATGATGCGATTATTACATTCTTCACACCACACCTTGCCAGTCACGTTGCAGCCTGCACAACGCGGGGGAAAGATCAGATCGATGGTTTGCTTGAGCCAGTACGTAAACCAGCCCAGGCTTTTATGCGGAATGGATCGCTTCACCGGGCACCCCTCCCCGAGTTAGCAGAAGCGAGTGCGGCGTTCTTAAAACATAGCCGCCATTGGGGAAGTTATGAGCAAGAGCGCGGCCGGCCCCAGCAGGATCAACATGATCGAGGGGAAGATAAGCAGCGCAATCGGGAAGATCATTTTGATCGGCGCGCGGTGAGCTTCCTCTTCCGCCATCTGCCGCCTGCGAACACGCATCTGATCCGATTGGATGCGGAGAACCTTCGCCATGCTCACACCAAGCTGTTCGGACTGGATGACGGCCGCGACGAAGCTTGTGAACTCCGCAACATCGAGCCTATCGGCCATATCGCGCAATGCTTCCCTGCGCAATTTGCCAAGCCCGATCTCTTGAATGACCCGCCCAAACTCCAAAGCGAGTTCGTCTTCCCATTTCTGGTTCACCTTGCGCATCGCTGCATCAAAACCAAGACCAGCTTCTACACAGATCGTCAACAGGTCAAGCGCATCCGGAAGTCCCCGGAAAACAGCCTTTTGCCTGGCTGAAACCTTGCTTGAAAGCCATAGATCTGGCATGAAGTAACCGAGCGCCGTAAAGAGCGCCGCAATTCCTAAACCCTGAAGCCAATTACGCCCCGAGATCGAGAAAACCAAGAATAAACCGCCACCCATTACTACTGCCAGGACGAAGCGTAGGGCGATGAAAAAAGACGGCTCCATTTGCATCGGATTGCCAGCTTTAATGAGTTTTAACCGAGCGGATTCTAGCGTCGCCTGCGGAGTGAAGCGGGCGGCGAGCATACCAATCTTATTGAAGATTGGCAGCATAACTCGTTCATAAAAACGCTGAGAAAGCTCGATCTCCTCAAGCGTCATCGCCTCCTCGCGAACGCTGTACTCCGCCAGGCGGCTGGAGATGGGGTCAGAAGCTTGCGGCGCTCGTATCCCAGCGACAACCAGGACAGCAGCCAAGACGAGAATGCCAACGATGATTGCAATTGTTAGTAAAGGCATTAATCCGCTCCTTGTTCTCCCATGACGTTCATTCAGCCACTGCCAAAACTTTAGATGTCGATATCAACGATTTTCTGCGTGGCTATAAAACCAGTGATGATCATGACCGCTGCAAGAACGATGATTGGGATACCGCAGCTTCGCGTCTCCGGATTAAAGAATTGCATGATATAGGACCGGTTTATCAAGAAAAGTAAAGCCACGAGAGCGATGGGCATCGCGGAGATTACCCAGGCTGTCGCCCGCCCCTGAGCTGTTAGTGCTTGGATTTCACCTTTGATCCGTACACGTTCTCGAATCGTGAATGAAATCGAATCCAGGATCTCGGCCAGATTACCCCCGACCTCACGCTGAACATTAATAGCGGTGATCACTAGATCGAGGTCCTCACTATTGATTCGACGCAGTAGATGCTCGAGGGCATCCTCCATCATGATGCCAAGCTGCATCTCCTGCACCACGCGGTGGAATTCTTCGTTAATCGGTTTTGGAAGTTCGCGGCTGACGGCTTCCATCGCCTGGAGAGTTGAGAACCCAGCTCGTAAGCCATTCACCATCAAGTTGAGCATATCGCTTAACTGATTGTCGAACTTCTTCAGGCGACTTTTCTCCTGCCGCTTTACATACATACGCGGCACAAAAGCACCGAGGATCATCCCAACAACCGCGAATATCATCGAGCTGCTGATGATAAATCCAATAACTCCAAAAGCAACTATTGAGATCACAATTACGGCAATGTATTCAGCCGGCCGGAGCTTCAGGTCCGCTCTTGCGAGGTCTCGAGAGAGATTATTAAAGAGATCTGAGCCCTCACCAGCCCGTTCCAGGTAATCGGCTATAATCGAGCCGCGCTGATTTTTTGCTTCGTCAGCAGATGTGGAGACAACCTGCCCCTCAGCATAACGGCCTAAGCGCTCCTCTACAATCGATCGCTCACCCAGAAACGTCATAGCCAAACCAACTACCAGGAGTAGAAGCCCCAGCCCGCCTCCAATCATGAGAATCGTTTGTGGATTCATCGCCTAGTACCCCTTTGACCTGGTGCCTACACCGAAGATTGCTGCAGGCAAATTAATACCGCTTGCTTCAATCTTATCGATAAATCTTGGTCGTAAGCCAGTTGGGCGGAGTCGTCCGATAACCTTGCCATCCTCAAATCCAGTTTGCTCAAATATGAAAATATCCGTCATCGTGATCACATCACCTTCCATGCCCTGGATTTCGGCAATATGAGTCAATTTTCGAGTACCATCACGAAGTCGTTCAAGATGGCAAACAAGCTCAAGGGCGGATGAGATTTGCTCCCGAATGGCGCGGATGGGAAGTTCTACTCCTGACATAAGGGTCATGGTTTCAATGCGGGCCAGTGTGTCCCTCGGGCTGTTTGAGTGGGCCGTCGTCATGGATCCTTCATGGCCAGTGTTCATCGCCTGGAGCATGTCGAGCGCCTCTTTTTCGCGGATCTCACCTACGATAATCCGGTCGGGCCTCATTCGCAACGAGTTGACGACGAGGTTCTGAATCGTAACCTCACCCCGACCTTCGATATTCGGTGGTCGAGATTCAAGGGTGATAACATGCTCCTGCCTCAACTGCAGCTCTGCCGCATTCTCGATCGTAATAATTCGCTCATCACCAGGGATGTATTGCGAAATGATATTCAACATGGTGGTTTTCCCGGAACCGGTACCACCGGAAATAACCATATTAATTCTCGCGATCACACATGCTTTTAGGAACTCAACGGCTTCAGGAGTGACCGTGCCCCATTCAATCAGTTGATCGGCTGTGATGGGATCTCGAGCGAATTTCCGGATCGTGAGGGTGGGTCCGACAAGAGATATAGGCGGGATGATGGCATTCACACGTGAACCATCCGGTAGCCGGGCGTCAACATACGGGCTAGACTCATCAATCCGTCGTCCTAAGGGAGCCACAATACGATCGATGATGCGCATCAAGTGATCGTCGCTCTCGAAAGTCGCAGGTTCACGAAAGATTTTACCGTGCCGCTCGACGTATATCTGCTTGGCTCCGTTCACCATGATTTCTGTGATCGTGCTATCTGCGAGCAGCGGTTCGATGGGTCCTAAGCCAAGAATCTCAGCGACGATCTGCTCAAAAAGGCGCCTTCGCTCCGGTCTTGAGAGGACAATCCTCTCATCGGCCAGGATATTCTCAAATAGCTCCTCGATCGTCTGGCGCACCTCCGCTGTCTGGCTGACATCCATGGAGGGATCCAATTCGCCGAGTAATTTATTTTGTACTCGAGTCTTCAAATCGTGGTATGTATCTCGCTGCCCAGAACTTGGCGGTGCAACACGACGTGCAGAGAGACCGCTCATCCGTGATGAGCTCTCAATCGCTCCCCCATCTTGATCGTTTTCTTCGGCGATGGCAGGTACGTTTTCTTCAGCCTGGCCTTGTTCGATCCTCTTCAATAACGACACGTTACACGCTCCTTATTCAGCAGCGATTCGCTTCACAACAAACATGTTACCGACTGAATAACCCCGTACGTTCGGCTTCGATCTCCTCTTCATCTTCCAAAACTTCAACCAGCACACGTTCTTTGATGTTTCTGAGAATACTGAAAATACTCTTTGCCGCTGGTTGACCTTTGTCACTGAGAAGGAGAGGAGAACCACGGTTTATTGAAGTCGTTATCGCCCGTTCATCGAGAGGGATCTCCGCATCCACGGTGCACTTTAGATTTTCCGATACCGCATCAGATGAAATCCCCGAACGCTTATCCGTCTTGTTCAAGACAAAGAATATTCGCTCCTTCGGGAATTCTAAGACACCCAGTAAGTCGAACAGCAATCTGGTGTCTTTAATTGAGGGTATCTCTGGAGTGGCAATGGTGATCAGCAGATCGGCAACATCTAACACTGCCAATGTAATGTCATCCATGTTGGAACTTGTGTCAACGACAACATAGGCGAAATTTTGTCTTAGGAATTGGATGACATTCCGCACTTGCTTGGCGGTGACTTCATCTGCCACCTCCGGCCGTGGCGGCGCGGCGAGAACCCGCAACCCGGTACTATGCCGGAGTAGGACCTCATCGACGAACTCTGCATCTAGTTCCTCTGCTCGGCTGGCCAAATCAATAAAACTATTCTTAGCCTGCAAATTCAACGAGACGGCAACATCACCGAACTGCAGCGCAGCATCTACGAGCACTGTTGGAGTATCTTCAGTGTCTAAACCAACGGCGATGTTTGTCGCCAGCATGGAACATCCAACACCGCCCTTGGCGCTATAAACAACCATAACTTTTCCTTCAGGGCGCAGCGATCCAGAAGGTCCTCCTCCTGGACCTTGAACTACGACTGAAGGCAGAGATTGGCTTGCTTTGTCTTTCAGTTCGTGTGCAAAAACTGACAATGTCCTGATCGTGGATATCAGCTCGTCCGCAGATGGCGGTTTTGCTAGAAAATCCCTGGCTCCTGCACGCATCGCCCGGCGAACGTAGTCAGCGTCATTGTTCACTGAAAGCATGACGATTTGAGCGAAGGGAACGTCTCTCACCAGCCCCTCAGTGGCTGTGATCCCGTCCATATCCGGCATATTGATATCCATGATAACGACATCGGGCTCCGTTTCACGAGCCATTTCAATCGCTTCTATGCCGGTTCGCGCAGCACCTACGACGACAACATCAGACTCAAACTGAAGAAGCTTGCGTATATTTTCTCGCGTCTCGGCGATGTCATCGACGATCAGGACGCGGATCATTACCTCCGCGTTATCTGTCATTTATTTAGCTCCATTCGATCAGCAACGAACATATCTACTACTGCTGCGGCGGTTCAGGTGGTTGATCATTCGGCAGCTCTGGGATGATCAGATTGTCAAGTCGGGGTTCCATCCCATAAGGCAATTTGGTTGGAACCGTGATCTCATAGGTATCGAGCAGGTATTGCAGTGTGACACTGGTCGTTTCGGTTACCTCTCCATCGTTCGGAGCACGTAAAGTGAACGTGAGATCTGCTCCAACTTTCATAGCCCAGTTCAACGCCAAGGCTTCCTGGGGGGTGACAATCAAGGTGATGATGTCAGGAGGTTCAATGGTAGGCGCAGGTGCTTGACCCTCAGGCGCGGGAGCTCCAACACCTCCCTCAGGAACAGGAATAACCTCTCCTGCAACCTCACCTTCAAGCTGGAAGGTGCCTACATGCAAGACAATGGCGGCTTCGACCAAGCGCTGCGAAACCGCGCGCGGCCGCTGTCGTTCCTGTGGAATGAAGTGAAACGGCGCGCCTGTTACCTCCTCTGTTTCAACCTTTCCAAAGGGTTTAGGGGGAATATTAACATCCTCTGAGGGATCAATGCCCTCAACACCCCCGGTAATATAGCTTGATGGGAACTCTGCCGTCCCTCCCGAACTGGATAATTGCGTCGTCTGATTCGGCAGAATAGTTTGGAAATCAGGATCAAGGTCTACAAGCAACAGCGTAATCAGGACATCGACCACATCTCCATCCTGCATGGCAAAGGCGATGCCTGAAAGTCGAGTCATGGGAATAGCA
Organism: Methanosarcinales archaeon; assembly: GCA_048629905.1. Lineage (GTDB taxonomy): Bacteria > Chloroflexota > Anaerolineae > Anaerolineales > E44-bin32 > E44-bin32. The sequence goes on along the minus strand of JAIWHF010000036.1, from coordinate 8,894 downwards.
ATCGCTGTATAACCCGCTGGAATCGCCAGGGCAGCGTTTGATCCGCCCGCGAGTAGGTCGCCGGAGGTTTCCGTAATCATTGCCTCAGTGATAGGAACTCCCCGCGCGATATCCTGGCGGGCGATGCGACCGACGATCCGCGAGCGGATTTCATCTTCATCCTGGCCGCTAATCATCGTTTCAACGACCAAGTTCGCATTCATGCGAGACATGATTACGCCATCTTCAGGGATCTTCGCTCCACGGGAGATATCCTGAGCAGCAATAGCCACGAAGACAACATCGACTGGGGGTGGTGTGGCTTCACCTTCCGAACCAGTACCGCCCCCTCTCCCCAAGAACAAATATGCGGCTGCGGCGCCGAGGAGAAGGATTATCGCAAGCAGTATGAAGATGCGGGAACGTCGCATGGGACCTCCTTAACTACACCGATGAACTTATTCTCGCGGGCAATCCACGAGTCGCGAGTATCATACGCTGATGGAAATAAAAGTCAAGTTGTGCATACTCTAACACAAGTGGGACAGAATATTCGCTTACATTTCCCTTACACAAGGAGCCCTATACAGGATAGGGCTCCTGGGTGATCCGTGTTTCTAGAAACTCTTTCCCCCTCTCATTCTCACCATATTAATCGATTATATGGCGTTAACGATGCCACTAAACACGTTTCCGATGGCAGGGCCGAGCAACGCAAGAATGACAATCACGACAACAGCCACTAAAACAAGAATTAAGGCGTACTCGACGAGGCCCTGACCTTTCTCTTTTGGGGCAAATAACATAGCAGTTTCCTCCTTTCGTTATGATTTCGCCTGCTTTATGTTACAGGCTTGTAATCATTATATTCAGATGGTATAGAAGATTCAATAGGACCAATATCCGAGGGAAGAGAGGACTATTCGTTCACTGATAGGGAATGGGGGTTTACACGGGAAAGGCTTCATTTACGCCTGTTCCTCTGTAGATAATCGCACGACGACCCTTGCCCCCTCGCCAGGTTTGCTATCTATCTCCACCATCCCACCGAGAAGTTCAATCTGGTTGCAGAGTACATTGAGCGATCGTGATTCGTTCTCCTCAGTCTCGATAATTTCAGGGTCAAAGCCTACCCCATTATCCTCAACAGAAGCTCTCGCGTTCTTCTCGTCAAGATCGATCGTTATTTTTACCTGTGTAGCCTGCGCATGGTCGCGTACATTAGCTAGCAATGTCTGGATTGCGCGAAAAAGCACAACCTCGTGATGAGATTCTAAGCGGCGCTCTATGCCCGTGTTCAGGACAACAACATCTAGACCTGTTTTTTCTTTGAAGGCTTCAGCATACCGTTTAACGGTTGGAACCAACCCGAGATCATCCAACATCATTGGACGCAGTTCGAAAATAAAATCGCGAATTTTTACAAAACTTGAATTTGCCGCCTCCTTGAGATTTTCAAGCTCTTCACGAGCCAATTCGACATCCGTGTCGAATAACCTGGCTGCAATTTCAGTTTGCAGGATAAAATTCGTCAGAACCTGAGCAGGGCCATCATGCATTTGTCGCGAAATCTTACGTCGTTCGTCCTCCTGGGCTTGAATGATTTGCCCAAACACCGTTTCCGAACCCCCTAACGTACCTTCCTCCTCTTCTACGCCAATATCAGGTTTCTCCCCGAGGATTTTCAGTGTGCGCGTCAGGTACTCTGAGAATGTTTGAAGATGCTCCTCATCACTCTGCAGCTTCTCAAGCTGTCCGCGCATCGTGTAAAGGCGCTGTTGAGCATCAAGTGCGTCATCATAGACCGTGCGGATATCCTCACGAGGGACTGTGTCGAAGTGAGCCTGCAGCTGATGGATGCGGCTTGTGATATCAGCGTTGCGTTTCGCTAGCTTTTCAACCTCACCATGGCTTTGCTCGACAAGGAGACTAATTTCCTTAATCCCCCGCTGTGCCTTATCAAGGTGAGCGTGGGACTCCTCAAGAAAGACCTCGAGGGGACTGAGTTCTACAGCACCTTCATTCTCGGTCATAACGGATTATTTCCTCGTGTCCTGTAACCGTACCCATCCGTGCCTGAGGGCATACACCGCAGCTTGGGTTCGATCTTCGACATCTAACTTATGAAGTATAGCTGTCATATGGTTCTTTACTGTTTGATGGCTGATTCCCAATTTGGCTGCTATTTCTTTGTTGCTCATGCCTCGTGTGACATATTGCAGAATCTCCATTTCACGGGGCGAGAGCGGCGTGAAGGCTTCAATATCACCGTCAAGATGTGGTCGCCGTACAGCTTCAACTCCACGAGAAAGCCAATCTTCAAGGCCTTCTGCATCAAACACCTGGTCACCCACAATATAGAAACCACGGGCGACTTGCCGGACAATATCGACCAATTTCCCCGCCTCAACATCCTTAGAACAATATGCGGAGGCGCCGGCACTGAAAGCATGCAGGACTTGCTCAACATCGTCGTATGCAGTCAGAAGCACGATGGATGTGTCCAGTCGCTCAGCTTTTATCTGCCGCGTGACCTGCATACCATTCATGTTGGGCATATTAATGTCGATCAATGCCACACGGGGGCGCAATTCACGCACCAATTGCAGCGCTTGATCGCCACTTGTCCCTTCCGCCAAGACATTCAAGTCATCCTCGGCATCAATGACGCTTCGGACCCCCTCACGGAAAAGCGGATGATCATCGACAATGATGATACTGAATTTTTCCATAATATCGCCACCTTTATTATTTGACCGCGGGGAGTATAGCATACTCAGATGATGCCGGGCAAACTTGTCAACGCCACCGGTAGATGGCCATGTTTTCCCCACCCGCTTGAGGTGAGAACTCCGAGTCTGTTGAGTAAATCAACTCGCGGCCACTGACTAAACGTGGATACCATCCCGGGAAAGTCATTAAGTAGTCGGCGTAGTTTTGATCAAGGAAGGAGTCGAGATCAACCTCACTGCGTATGATGGGTATCACCTCTGGCGTCACCAGGCCGGCAAGATCGATGATCACTCGATTCCCGAAGTAACCGAGGGCGCCGATATCGTGAGCTGCGATGTACGAATCTGGCTCCGTGTTCTCCGCTATCCACCGGGAAGCTTTTACCATTTCTGTTTCAATGATGGCGACATCAAGAGCATATGCCTGAGAACCCTGCCACCAAAAAATAGCCACTACTGCTCCGAGTGAAATAATCCAAACGCGATGGATCAAACGCTTTACCCTTGATCTCCCATTCTGTGAATACCAAATCCGGATTCCCTCGAAACCGACAACCAATAGAATTGGTATGGTTGGGATGGCGTAGCGGCCGTGCTGGTAGGTTGCGGGGAGTCGGAAAGCGTAAGCACCAATATATGCGCCTGCCCAAATGATCGGTGCTAGCCGCTCCCATGAGCGGGATTTTATCGCCTGAATAATATAGAGCAGAAGTCCCGGCAGCAGAATGATCAAAGCCCCGGCGGCGATCGTAGTAAGCTGTTCAAAGTAACGATAAAGGAAAGGTGATTGCCGAAGTACGCTGTACTCCACTTGCTTGGCGTAGAAAGTGCTTGGCCAAATCGAGCCTGCCACGGACCAGTTCATGGTTAAGTAGATCAGAAATGGGCCAGTAATACCAACGATGACTCGCAGTAATGCGGCTCCAATTTGCCGGAAATTTCCTCGATACATGATGAGAATAATCCAGGCTGCCGGCAGGAGAAGAGTCAACGCGTCCGGACGGATCCAGACGCCAACGCCAATCAACACCCCCACTCTAAAGAAGCCAGGCTCATCCTGCGCCAACATCCAAAAGAATAGAACGGAGAGAAATGCAAGAAGAATGGTCTCCATACCCGACAACGCTGCCCAAACAAGATGCCACTCTAAAAGAAGCAGTGCTGCCAATCCAATTCCCCACACACCGAGGGCACGATCCCTGGTTCTAACCCAATCGACAGCTAGCCAAGCGGTTGCAATCAACGCAGTCACGCCAATCCCATAGGTCCACCACTTGTATGGGATCTTTAATAAATATCCGAGGGCAATTAGGGCACTCCACAAGGGAGCCGTCGAACCAGCGCTTGCTTGACCAGGAATGAACGACCACTCCCCCATTTCCCCGAGGTTACGAGCGTATGTTTGATGGATCCAAGCGTCGTCGAGAGGAAAGCCAAGAGAATATTTTTGTGCGCAGATGATAAGGAATGCCCCAGCGGAGAGCGCCCCGACAGCAATGACGGTAAATATAAAGTTCCTTCGATTAGTGAGACCCTTCACTCCATCACCTATCATTCCGCTCACTGGACTTCGAAAATCAGCACCAGCTCGTTGTTGTGATCTAACAGCGTCGCCCGCTCCTCCAACCAGGGCACCTTTATCTGGCCCAGGTAAAGATCCGCGAGCCCTTCTGGGTGATTTACATCAAGCACCACCCACTCGACTGCGAAACGATCGACTACCTTGTGTAATTCAGCTTCTCCACCATTCGGTATTACGACCGATTCCCGCTGAGATGAAAGATAAAACCCCGGCGGGTTGTTGATAGCGACGATGCTGGAGTCGGAATTAATATTATCCAATGTTGCAGCTGCTGCATCATAGGTTCGCTTCGGTCCCATCCAGAGAAGTGTGCTCGTTTGAATGCCTATCACCTTCGTCATATAAAGACCTACAGTGAGCATGGCGGCCATTCCCAATACAGTGGCCGCAAACACCCGCTGCGCTTGCGCTTCATTATCCCAGCGACGGAGATGGCTCAGCCACTGGATAGCTCGATGAAGCCCGGCAGGAACGAGCACCCAGAGCAGCGGCATCAATGCCGCACTGGAGTGGAAGAGTCCTCCAAGAGACCCGGCAAAGGGGAAAACGAAGCTCATCGTGAGGAATAAAACCACGAGATAGATCGCAGCAAGACGGGTTTCAAACGCCTGCCACAATTCACGGAAGCCGATGATCATAAATGGCCCCAGTATGACCAAGCCATTTTCGCCAATGAGCCGTTGTAGGTTTATCCAAAGTGCAGCGAACCTCGCCTGCAGAATTGCGTAAAGCCCTTGTGAGAGGAAGTGCTGGAGGGTCAAAATGCTGCTAGGGTAGCTGAACAGTTCCGGATACGATCTCAACCACAGTGTTTTTACTCCCGTCGCGGGGAGCAGCGATCCCACGACAAGAATATTTCGCAGAAACCATGGGGCCATAACAGCCAAGTAACCAGAGAACACCAATGCTAAGCGCTGAAGTTTCCTCTCACCTGAATATGAGATGGCTGCGAGCGCAGGCAGGAAAAAGAGAAGTCCATCCGCGCGGGCGAGATGCGCCAGACCGATCATCATTCCTGAGACAAGCCAAGCGCTTTTCTTTCCATTACGAAGACCTTGCCCGGCAAAGTAGAAAAAACCCGCCCCAATAAGCGCGTAGACAATAAAAACATCCGTTGTCAGCAAGTATGGAAAGTAGAATCCTGGAACGAGAGCAAGCAAGCCCGAAAACCACGCCCAGCTTCGGTTGCCATGAACCTGGAGCGCAAGTGCAGCAGTGACCAAAGGAAGCGACGCGCTCATGAGGATGAATGGAATCTGCGCCGCTCGAAATGTCTGCCCCAAGAAAGCCATCGGTAAAGCTGTGATCAGCGAGGTAAGTGGCAGCCAATAAAGGTGTGACGGATGCGGTAATCCGGTCGGATCATCCAGATAATTCCAGAGGAACGGTTCGATGAACCCATGGCCTCGTGCCAGTTCTTGACCCGTAGCAAAATAGTAATCTGCATCCATGTAGCCGGGGCTTTGAATCCAAATGGACCCAAGTCCTGCCACAAAAAGTCCAAGAATAAAAAGCGATAGCCAACGCCAGGTCCGCATTTCGAGAACTACCTCGTCAATCTCTATAAGCTTTGATAGATATCCTTATCCACAAGCTCAATCTTGACTTACATGTTCCCGGCTTTCAAACCTGTAAAGGGATAAATCATCCCAGGCGGTTTGTTCAACCAGGCTATAGTGTTCTTCCAGCCATGAAAGGTGAGGATGCTTTTTCGCCCCTTGCGCATCATAGTCGCCGATCTCGCGCCCGAACATGACGAAAAATACCTGCTGGGCATCCCCTACCGCGCTACTCGCATCCGGTTGGGCAATAAGACCTAGAACCTCTTGGGTCGGCATCGCAAGGGTGTCGCTCCCTGCTCCAGGTGGATCGGCAATATAAGTATGCGGAAGTGACTCATCATAATAGTAGGATGGGAGCATTGTGATTTTATTCGAATGCAGGACAACCCCTCCCTCATCTAACTCGGAGGTGATGTATTCATTTACGTTCTCAAATGGAGCATAAGGAAATCCCCGATAGGTTGCACGAGAAAATAACCCAATCGCAAAAGCTAATGCTAAACAACCGATTATGAGGAACGACTCCACACGTCGCCCTTCACGGGGAGCAATCACCCACGCGAGCCAGAGTAGAAAGATAACTCCGGAGGGCACTAAGCCCCGCACGACGAACAGGGGCCGTATCTGCGAAACAAGAAAAAGAAGAAGGACAGGTGCAGCGCTCAAATAAATCAGCCAAATAACCCTCTCTGCCTGAGGATCCCGTTCTCGTACCGCCCGGAACGTTATAACTCCCGCAAGAACGATCACAAGCAATGCGCAAAAAAGGATGACCGGAAGCCAGCTTTCATGGATAGGGAGACCTGAAATAAATGACAGTACTGTTTGGACCAGATCTACGAGCGTAGGCTTCATAATCCAGTAAGCACGCTCGACTTTCGCAATTTGAGCAGGAAGCTGAAGACCCCAAGGTAAATACAGAACAATCGCGATAAGCGCCGAGAGCAATGCGTATCGAAACAACCTCAACTTGCGGAAATAAAGCGGGGATAACCAGAGAGGGACGAGATAGAAGACGGCCAGGACATGTGTATACATCGCTAGAGCCGCAAATATACCAAAAGCGATCCATGGGAAATACCTGCCACCCTGGATGCCCCTCCAAACACACAAAGTGGCGAAAACGAGCCATAAACTGAGAAGGCCATACATGCGCGCTTCCTGCCCGTAATGCACCTGGAAAGGCGCGAAGGAGAATAATAGTCCTGCCAATATCGCCTGTTTCAAACCGAACATCTCCTCCATCAGATACCATATCAGGATGAGCAATACGAGGTGAATAAGAACCGATAGGAAGCGAACGACGATGACTTTCTGCCCTACAAGCAGCATCCAAGCCCATAAAAGCGTGTAATAGAGTAACGGGTGCACGTCCGCGGCTGTCCCGTCTACGAGCCCCAGCGTTCCATGCAGCATTGCTGCAGGACCTGTGCGCGAAAAAAGAATAGAGAATGCCTCGTCATACCACAGTGAGCGTGAAGCTAGGGATGGAATTCGGACGGCGAGAACAAGCGCTAGAAGCGCGAGTAATATGATCTTCGTATTCTTTCGCAAAAAAACTGTCAAAGATCCTCGCTTTTCTTTCTGAGCATAAGCGCCTGTTCCCTGAGTTCAGTCCTCCCACTTTGGGAGACGAGTAGAACTTATTACCCACCAACGCGACCAGAGCAGCCCAAGCAGGGTTAGGATCGGCAGAGGCAGATACATCACAGCGTGTTCTACATTCCCCTGCACGGTTGCCAAGAACAACACCCACAACCCGACCAATAACCCCAAAAGAGTCAGCAAGGAAGCGATCAATCCGCCTTTGCCCCAACGGTCTTCCCAGGTCTTGAAGATAATCAACAGAGCAGGCAGCATGACGACATAATTCGTCGTCGCAGTTCGAAAAGCGATGAGATTCGTGATCACGATTGTCAGCGCGGCCGCCCATTGGAACCATGGATCATCCTTGCCAGCTGCCATAATCCATTCCCATAATAAATAAAGGGACAGCAGCCCAGTGAGGATCAGATTTGCGATCCCACCTCCTCCTGGAAGGAAGCTAGTAAGAATCGAGATTGGTGACCCCAGATCGGTGTAACTGGGATACGAAAGCAATTGACCCAGCCATCCCAACGGCCAGTTCGGTAAGGCAATAAGAGAGCCGGCAATAAGAACCGTAAACACCCCAAGGAACCACCCTACGATCCTAAATCTTTTAGCACGGAGAGACCAAAGGAGGACGAAGGGGATTATTAAAAAAGACATCTGGGGCTTGGCAATCGTCAATGCCAAGATAATGCCTGCAGCCTCATCCCACTCCCTTTGGATAGCGAATAGTGCAATCGCGATCAAGACTGCTTCTATAACCGCAAATTGACCTATGATCACTGCCCGCGCGCCGTGGTACCAGAGAATCGAAAACAGGATGACGGCAGCCTGCGTGAATCGATCCGGCGACCAGCGCGCCAAACGAAGACCTATGAGAGCTAGGACAACCAAGCATATCTCAAGGATTGTCATCCAGATTGCACGTGCTATCGGGAATGGTAAAAATCCGAAGGGTCCAAAAAACAACATCGCCGGAAGCGGGTAGACAAAATGGGCGATATCCTCACCCTTTGAAGGATCTGCTGGTCTGCCATAAATCATCGTCTGCGCGGCGAGACTTACCTCTTCATCGTATGGGTTTACACCTTCAACCAACCAGTAATGCGCGCCAGTCCACCGGGCGAGGAAATCATTACCCCCGGGAGATTGGCGCACAAAACCGTAATTGGCGACAAACAAACCAATAAGGAAAACGAGTAAACCAATCAGGAGGACGATTCTTAGCCAGTTTGGCAGATAATATTTCAAACACCACCCCCGGAAACAACTCGACACACCATACTCTTCGAGGTAAAAAAGATTAGTGATTTTCTTTCAATAATTTTTTCATCAACTTTATCGATTGATAATTCAGTTTCCTCTTTAGGTTTTTCAGCACGCTTTTTTGGACGTGATAATTTTTCTTTTTTGGGAGATCTGAATGTAGGTTTACTTTCAAAAATTATA
>JAIWHF010000035.1:0-19813 GCA_048629905.1 Methanosarcinales archaeon | reverse complement strand
ATAAATGGAGAGTTTTATCTTTTCGTGGCTTGTGAGGTAGGAACACCGGAGCCTGAAGACGTTGACGATTTTCTCGGTGTCGATCTGGGAATTGTCAATATCGCATCTGATTCCGATGGCGAAGTATTCAGCGGCGAACAGGTTGAAGAAACTCGCCGCAAGTTCGCTCACCGCCGCCGCAACCTTCAACGTAACGGCACGCGTGCTTCTAAGCGCAAACTGAGAAATATTCGCCATAAACAATCCCGCTATCAAACTGATGTTAACCACCGGATCAGCAAGGCAATCGTGCAAAAAGCGAAACGCACCGGACGCGGCATTGCCCTTGAAATACTCAAGGGAATCACGCGGCGGGTAAGGGTTTCTCGCAAGCAGAGGGCACGTTTGCATAACTGGTCCTTTGGTCAATTGGCGTCCTTTGTCCAGTACAAGGCTAAGTTGGCAGGTATGCCAGTCATGTTCGTTGACCCGAAATACACCAGTCAAACTTGCTCTGTTTGTGGACATATTGACAAACGTAATCGACCCGATCAATCAACATTCTCCTGTGTGTCCTGCGGCTTCTCTGCATCCGCAGACACCAACGCGGCCGTGAATATTGCGGTCAGGGCTGTTGTCAACCAGCCAAACGGGCTTTTTACCCAAGGTAGCGCGGCCTAGGCCGTAGTTACAAACCCCGTCGCTTGCGGCGGGGTAGTTGACTGCAGTGTTTCATTCGATCTCAATCGAAGGACCTGGCGCATGGAATCCCTCACCGGGAGAAAGGGAAGGCGAGCGTGAGAGTGGGAATGTTGTGGTTTGACGGCAATCGAGAACTTAAATTTGGGGATCGCATTGAACGTGCATCCAGGTTTTATAGCGAGAAATATGGGCGGCAACCAAACGTTTGTTTGGTCAACCCGAGGACACTCCCGCAAGAGGCCCCGGGACATGTGGGCTCACTAAAAATTGGAACCAGTTCTTCTGTCTTGCCCGATCATTTTTATATTGGGATGGGCGAAAGAGGGCGAGCTTCGAAGAAGTGAGCGCATTGTCTGTGAGGAGTCAGCGCGGACATATTCGCCGTGGAAATCATTGTGAGCTAGAGAAGATTTGGAAAAAGGGGGATCGTAAACGCTTACGTTTGGTTTGATGTGGCAGCTATGAACCCCTCCAGCGCGGCATCTAAGTTGATCGTACTGTTCTTCACCGAGATATCGATGGTAAGCAATTCATGGTAGATGCGCTCGAGTTCTGAGGCGCTAAAAGCTCGTGCCTGCGAGGTGATCTTCTGGGCAATGAATTTTGGGAGGTTGAGTGCGCTGGAAATCTCTTTCCCCTCCTCCAGGGCAGATTGCGCTTGGATGAGTAACCGGAATTGACGGATAATCATCGCAAATACATAGAAAGAGTCTTCCTCCGACAGGACGCTGTGAAGGTATCGATTAGCGTCACTCATGCGCCGCTCTCCGACCGCATCGACCATCGCAAAAATGTTCGTCTGACCCCTGAAGGGCGTTAGTTTTTCAACATCCACCAACTCGACCGGGCGCTCATAATTAACATAGTCCAACAATTTGACGATCTCCTGATGGGCTAGATATGGATCATCCATCACCGATTCGGCAAGCAGACGGGCAGCGTCCGCAGACATCGCTCCGTCAAGCGATTGGCATCGTTCCTGAACCCAGGAGATGAATTGCGCACCGTGTGGTGAGCTGAATTGCCAACTCTTGCCATGATCGGGATTTGAATCAACCCAAGACACGAGCGGAGAAGGTTTCTTCTTCTTAGATTTACTGCCTTTTGCCTGAATGTTCTCGATGAGGACTAGCGCTGTGGAATCCGGAAGACGGTCGAGCAGGGCTAGTAGAAACTCCCTTGATTCCTTCAGTTTCAGGACAACCTGCGCATTGTCCAGGACAACAATCCGGCGTGAGGAGAGGAAAGGAACTGACATACAGGCTTCTTCGAAGGCACCGCGGTCAAGATGGTCCCCAGAGAACTCTTGTGTGTTCATATCCGCGACGGTTGTGTCGCCGATTTTACTGCGCAAGGTGGCGACAAATTCAGTGATTGCAAATCGGTCATCGCCAACAAGAAGATAGACTCTCGGGGGAGGTTTCGTCATAGCGTCAGTTCTTCGTAAGGATATGGAAGGTGGGATTGGAACTGGTATGGACACGCCGTATAGAGAGAACCTCAAGCTGCTCAGGGTCACCTTGTGTGGTGATGTGTTGCTGAACAGAGAGGCCGATAGGCTGGGAAACGATCAAGGCGAAGAGAGATGCCGCGATCGCGAGCGGGAGGCGTTCAGCGCGACGACGCCAGTTTTCATTCTCGCCGCCCATTAATGTTAGGAAGGAAGCAGTACCTGCGAGAATCGCGGAGGTCACGAGATTTGTTCCGCAGTTGGGGTGGATAGCCAGTTGGTGCTCGCCATTGCGAAGTCTACGGAGTGCTTCCTGAACCGCCGACTCCAGCACTTCGATGGGCACATCCCCGTACAAGAAAAAGCCCTGGGTATTAGACCGGCCAATAAACCTGTGATTTGGAAATTGCTGGCTAAGTATGTGGATCGTCGCATGTTCAAGAGCATGATTACGGCGGATTCTGGAGAGTGCAGGAACATTACGAAGGGTTTGAAGTTGATCTGCCATTTAGAGCCTCAGGAGAAGAATGATGGCATTATACACTGGGTCCTTTATTGCGCTCCGCTCTTCTACATGGATGACTTTATCAGCTTAGGAACGGCGACGTGTGACAAGGTCAAGAGCCGTGCACGCGCTGCCCTACCCAATTACTGTGTTCAGAGCTATCCATAAATGTGTTTGAGCGCATCCAGTTGGCCTGAGAGTTGTTGCCTGTCTTCACAGGTCAACATTGGGCGCAGATTTGCTTTCGTGATCGAGAGCGGTTCGAGGTAGCGCTTGAGGTGTTTACGAAAGCGGATGATCCCAAGCTTTTCTCCGTGATAGGTAATCATGTGATCGAGGTGCCCTTGCATAATTTGGATGCGCTCCTCGATGGGAGGCGCCTCACTCGGCATCCTCTGGAAAATCCAGGGGTTGCCGATCGCCCCTCGACCAATCATCACGGCATCACACCCGGTCGATGTTTTCAGGCGCTCGATATCTTGAGGTGTTTGTACGTCTCCATTCCCGATAACGGGGATCGAAACTGCAGATTTTATCTCTGCAATTGTGTCCCAATCGGCGTCACCGAGATAGCCTTGATTTCGCGTACGGGCGTGAACAGCGATGAGCGCGCCGCCATTGTCTTCAACGGCATGTGCAACTTCCAGGTAATTTAAGCTCGTTTGATCCCAGCCAATCCGTATCTTCGCGGTAACAGGCACGTCTAAAGCAGCGGTTAAACGATGGATGATCCGCCCGATCTTATCTGGCTCTCGCAGCAAACCCGCGCCAGCCCCGCGGCTGGATACTCTTCGCGAAGAGCAACCCATGTTAACGTCGATAGCATCAGGTCCTAACTTTTGTATTCGCAGGGCAGCCTCAAGAAGATTCTCTTCTGATTGATCGAAGATTTGGAAGATGACTGGACGTTCCTCGGGGAGGAAATCCAGGTCGCGCAAGGCTAGATCGTCACCTTGTATAAGCGCGATGGCATTCACGAAACCCGTGTAGCTCATCGAAGACCCAAAGCGACGGCAAAGCGATCGAAAGGGAACGTCAGAGAAACCATCCATGGGTGCGAGGATTAAATCACCCTGGATGGGAATGTCGCGAAGCATGAAATCGGGTGCAGAGAGAGGCATACAAGGTTTATACCGCGACAACACTTGATAGATCAAGTCACCTGGATCGAATAATCTTTCGATTGGTTATTAATCATTCTGCTATGGCTACTTGTAGCTAAACCATGGGCGGAATAAAATAGTGTCTATGAACTGGGAGTTAATCGGGCACGAGTGGGCGGTGAACTTACTTAGCAGGCATATCGCCAGCGATCAAGTTCGACATGCGTATCTCATAACTGGACCGGATGGTGTTGGGAAGAGGACGCTGGCGATGCGCTTCGCGCAGGCTTTAAATTGCACTGATTCGAAAAAAGCAGGAGAGTTCTGTGGTCAATGTAGGGCCTGTAAGTTTATTCAGCGTAAGCAATTCCCCGATCTTCACATTGTAGAGGCCGAGGATGTGGGTGGGATTCTGAAGGTAGAACAAATCCGCGAATTACAGCATCAATTAGCCTTGTCTCCCTACGAGGGGAAAAAGAGAGTGGCGCTTCTGCTGCGCTTTCATGAGGCGAATGATAATGCTGCCAATGCACTGCTAAAAACACTCGAAGAACCTGCGCCAAAGGTAGTCATGCTCCTCACCGCCCAATCAAAGGAGACCCTACTGCCGACGATATCCTCCCGTTGTGAAATCCTTCAGCTAAGGGATGTCTCACGCGATCAGATTGAAGAGGTATTAGTGGAGCGCGGGGAGGGGCATGAAAAGGCAGCCCTGCTTGCTCGGCTGGCTGCCGGGAGGCCGGGGTGGGCGTTTCACTATGCTTCAAACCCCGAATTGCTGGATGAGCGCACGGAACACCTAGAAGACCTGATCAACCTAATAAAGGCGGATCGACTCGAACGTTTTAAGCACATCGAGCGATCGACGCGAGCGTGGGAGCAGGAACGAAAGCGGGGCGGGGAGCATCCACGGTTGAGGGCGCTTGGCGCTCTGGAAAACTGGGTTAGCCTTTGGCGGGACGCGATGATGCTTGCCTACGATGCGACGGCTGAGCAGAGGAACATAGACCGTGCGCAAGACATACAGATGCTGGTGAGCGCACTCCCACCGGAACAAATCAGCGAGATTCTGGGCAAGTTAGAACAGTCGAAAAGAGATCTTCAAAAGAATGCAAATGTTCGGTTGGTGATGGAGACTTTAATGCTGGATCTGCCCAGGATCCCTGGGGGATAAGACGATAAATATTTGGTTCGCGCGTTTGAATGAATAGCTCGAGTGTTATAGAAGTAACGAAACGTTTTTTCTTTTCTACCCCCATCTTGATCTCCTGATATTGTGTTTCTTCCCATGCATAGCATGGGTTCTTGGTTTTATTTGGAGCGCGGAAGCATGAAAGTAAACCTCCCGCAGGGTTCAAACCTGCGGGAGGTTAGGTAGACAGATGATTAATGGAGGCGGGCCGACACACGGGTCGGCCCCTACACGTTTAAGGGGTTACAGGGGCGCACCCAGGTGTGCGCCCGAGATGAGGAGATGATGGGCTGACACAAAGGTCGGCCCCTATGCTGGAATAACATAATGAAGTTGAGTTACTAAAATCCGCTTGGTCACCCCCAAAATTTAGAGGAGAACCAAAAAAATGGTTAACTGGGAGTAGAGCTAGTGGATTTAACTCAATACTCAGGCGTTGAAAATTTTATTAGCGAGGTTCGACGACGAGACGTATGGCGGTGCGCTCTTTTCCGCTTATATCGACGGTGGTGAACTCGGGGAGGCAGACGATATCAATCCCATCTTCCTGAAGGTACCCACGGGCGATGGCGACCGCTTTAACAGCCTGGTTTACGGCCCCAGCGCCGATCGCTTGCACATCGGCTCGATGGTGCTCGCGGACAACTCCGGCGATTGCACCAGCGACAGCAGAAGTGCGGGAATCTGATGAGACTTTAAGAATGTCCATCGGGCTCTCTCAGATGGAAGCGGAAATGTCAACGCCCGATAAGTGGCGCGCTCATTCTGCATTGTATAGGATTCATGTACCCGTCGCAAGCAGCAGCATTGGATCACACCTAATCTTGCGGTGAGGTGTTAGGTTAAGTAGTGAAATTTGGCGTGAATAAGCACTTCAACCAGAGGATCAGCTTATTCGTTTGCTCGCCAAAATAAACTGTTTTTATGATCAGCCTAATCAAAAGTGGAGGATAAAGAAGCCATGGAAGACCAACCCTTAGCAACCAGTGACGAACCAACCAGGGACGACAGATTATGGGCTGCGCTCGGTTATCCCATTCCTATTATCTCCTTAGTTCTCTTATTAATGGAGGAGAAGAAAGATATCCCCTTCCTGCGATTTCACGCCGTGCAGTCAATCGCGGTGAACATTGTAATTTGGGTAGTCATTGCTATCGTTGTTCCGCTAACGTTTGGGGTTGCAGGGATTTGCGCTCCATTGCTCTGGTTCGTAACTCTATGGCCTGCATTCGATGCCTATAAGGGGAACTACACGGAAATACCCGTAATCACCAAATTTCTAAAAGGCAAGGGCTGGGCATAATCGTATCCAACAAAGAAAAAAGAACCCGCCAGCAAGCGGGTTCTTTTAATTTTAATTGAATAATTTCGCAACTCATGATGAAATCATGGTTCATCGTAAGTATTAGCAGGGATAAGAATTCTCCTATATCAAGCCATTGACGCGCGCGACCTCCTCCTCCCCGAAGACGACTTCCTCCTTCCCCGCCAATTTGTGGTTGATTTTTTCGACAACAAGATCGAGGTGGCTGCCATTGGCAACATAATCAAGATCGTCAGCCGGGACGGTGAGCACAGGGCAGAGGGTGAAGTCTTCAATCCACGATTTGTAAAGATCATTTAACCGGGTGAGATATTCTGGCTTGATCGATCGTTCGTAGTCGCGACCTCGCGAGGCGATGCGGGTTAGCAGTGTGTCTACAGATGCCCGCAGATACACTACCAGATCTGGGGGTGGGAGGAATCGGGTCAGAACGAGATAAAGGTCGCGATAGGTTTGATAATCACGTTCGACCATATTCCCTTGATGGAAGAGGTTGCAGGCAAAGATCTCTGCGTCTTCATATACACTGCGGTCCTGAATCGCAGAGGTCGGGTGATCCAATAATTGACGGTGGGCCAGGAGCCGGCGAGTGAGGAAGAAAATTTGAGAGTGGAAAGACCAGGCCGTCATATCGGTGTAGAAATCGGCGAGGTAAGGGTTTTCGCCTTCGGGTTCGTAGAACGGTGCCCAGCCTAAACGATTCGAAAGCAGTTCGACAAGCGTTGATTTGCCAACGCCGATGTTGCCAGCCACAGCGACGAAACGTTTCTTCGCACCACCCTCAATCATCCCGTTCACGCGCCGCTCCTCTCTGCCCAACCTTCGATAAAAGCATCGTTACGATCTAGATAATGTTCCAGGTCATCCATTCTAGAAGAATGCCTTTCTGTAGACATTCCCAGGTTCTCCAGGAGGCGCATCCATTCGGAGTGGTGCTGCTCCAGGTTCTCGGATTGGTTGAGCGCGTGCATTGCTTGCTCCCAGGTGGTGATCATTGGCCATAGGATCGCCTTGGCCTCACCCTTCTCGGCTAATACCTGGAACGCGTTTAGATAGTAATCACGACGGCAAGATGACAGCAGAGGGTCAGGCGAGCTATCACTCGCCTCATCGAATGTGCGTGCCCAGGCGCCCAGTGTCTCAGGGACGGACCAGTCGTGGAGCGAATCGGCTCCTAAAAGTTGAAGGAAGCCGCCATAGAGCTCAGGGTATTCGAGGGTCTGGGCGGCATCATTCAATTGAAGGCTGAGTCGTCGCCCAGCAACAGGGAATCCTGTAAGGCAGGCAATGGCATTCGCCGCCTCGAGCACAGCTCGACAGTATGTCCGCACCCAGCGGCTTGAGACAGGGAGCAGTGATGCTGATTGTCGGGCGCGATCCAGAAAGGCACGAGCGCGTGCGTGTGTATGGTCCGCTCGGAAATACTGGCCCCGTGCGCCGGCTTGAGCCCACTCGAGGAAATGCTCCGGATCGTAGAGGAAGATCGGCTCACAAAGAGAAGGACCTAACCACGGGTGAACCCTCAATGCGCTCGGTTTCAGATACAAGTCCTGGGCATGGTGAGCGATATCCAGATGAACCTGCTGGGAAAGTCTCATCATCTCCCGATCGGCAGGGGGCGCGTTTCTGTGTATTAGCACGAGGTCGATGTCGGCGCTGTCGCCAAATTGGGGGTCGCCTCTTGCCAGGCTGCCGATTAGATATCCGGAGAGCACATCGTTTTCAGCACCGCGCCGCTCGGCTTCACGGCGCGCCAGGTCGATCAAAAGTTCACGAGAGATTCTCACGAATCGGACCCCTCTTCGAGGGGAAGCTCTGGCTGGTACGGGGGGATCCCGAGAGCGGAGTTGATGCGGTTAACGATGTGGGTGAGATGGGGTTTGTGCGCTACAAAGTCTAGCTGTGAACTGTCTATCGTGAGGACCGAATCGCCGGATCTGTTCCCAAAATATGACTCATAAGTTTCGTTGAGTGCATGGATATAATCCCGGTCCATGTTTCGCTCGTAGGAGCGATCACGCATCATGATGCGCTGCATCGCGGTGTCGGTATCGACTTTAAGATACACGACCAGGTCAGGGGTTTGAATACGCTCCGCCAGAGCATTATGAACGAGGGTGTACGTGTCAAGCTCGTCGTTTGTAAGGTTCAGATCTGCGAAGAGTGAGTCTTTCTCGAAGGTGTAATCGGCGATCAGATTCCCTTTGGTAAGCGCCGCGGGCACCGACTCTCGCTGTTGTCGGTAGCGGCTGAGGAGGAAGAAGATCTGGGTTTGAAATGCGTAGCGGCCGCGGTCCGCGTAGAAATCTCCGAGAAAAGGATTCTCCTCAAAGATCTCGAGCAGCAATTCCGAATTAAAAGCAGGCTGGAGAAGGCGGGCGAGAGAGGTCTTCCCAACGCCGATTACACCTTCGATTGCCAGATACATATCGTAATCTCAGATTCCTGATTGGAGGTGATGTTCTTCGCTGCCCAAGGATACTTGCCTTCAAACGAGGATGCAACTCTCAGGGGGTTAATTCTAGGTAAGGAAACGTTTTCTACCCAGCACATTCGTAAAAGTGAGTGCGGAGAAGCCGTTGCGGCGGTGCAGATCCTGCCTCCGATCGGATCTCTTTAATATGAAAAGGAGACAGGATAGGAGAACTAAGCTGGGCTCTTGTGAAAAGCCTAGGGCTCAAAGCGGAATTGGAGACAGTAGTGGTGGTGGATGTTACTCACCCAGGCGTTGCCCATGCCGTAGGGTGCGAGGGGAATGTTGTCCTGCACCCAAATGCGCTCATCTTTTAGCGTGTACACCTCGGCGAGATTGCGAGCCACATCCCAAGCTAACGGGTAGATTTTCCCTTTCTTCTTGACGTTCTTCAATATCACTGTCAAGTAAGAACGAGGTCGCAGGTAGGATTTAAGGTCGGTGTAGATCTGTACCAGACGATCGAGAAATTCATCATAGTCAGCGATGTTTCCCAGGTCGGCAGGGTCGTCGGAGTAGGTTACATCAAGTTCAGAAGAATCCCGCCGGCGCTGTTGGGTCTCAGCCCCTCGCGCGTGGAGCATGTCCCAATATGGAGGAGAAGTCAGGACGTAATCAATCTGGGGCAGATTGAAGGACTGGAGATCGGCCGCATCACCGGTGAGAACTTCGACGTGGAGCTCGCTGGCAGGCGGCCCCAGGAGCTCGCGCTCTTCGTCGACCAGCTCTCGTGCGATTTCAGCATAAGCGGGGTTTAACTCCAATCCGAACCCACTTCTTCCGCTTCGTAAGCAGGCCAGCAGCGTCGAGCCGGTCCCAACCATAGGGTCGAAGACCATCTGTCCGCTCTTTGTGAAGAATTCGATAAACTCCTGGGCGAGTGTCTCTGGAAATTTCGCGGGATGGCGAAGGACGTCTTTACGTCTGGGAGGGGGATTGTGACTGAACCAGGATTTCTGGAATTTGATCCAATCCTTTGGGGATAAGTCGTTCATGCGGTTGCGAAACTCTCTTTTTTTTGCCATTTATCGACGCTCAAGGTGTTGGTGTGTGTGTTGGGGTTGGCGTGGGCAACAGCGTGCGGACAATGAAGTCATCGAAGGAAGCGGTTGTCTGTCCACCACGGCGGGCGCGAACGAACAAGCCCAGCCCTCCCCAGCGTAGTCCAGGATCGCGCGCGGTAAAAATCTCATCATCGTTGAGGAAGAAGCGGAAGCGCTCGCCCTCGGCGATGACTCCCAGGCGGTTGTCGACGAGCAGCCCGGGAATCAAGGCGTTGGTAATTGTCTTGGGGATGACAGCAACTTCAGAACCTTCAGAGATACGCGTCACGCGAGCTTCCCCCTTGCAGGTCAGGGTGAAGCGGTAGTGTCCACCTGAAGGGTCAACGCGGAACATCAAACCGAACTCATCGTCATCCGTGCATAACACCGCTTGAACCACTACCTCGACATAACCGTCCGTGAATTCTTTAACAGGGCTTAGTGCGGTGTAAAAAGCGTTTGCCTGCCGGACGGACAGGCTGAAGCGACCGTCATATAAACTCGATCCACCGACGTTTGAATGCAAATGTACCCAGCCTAGATCCTGGCTGAAGTCATCGTGGAATAGGATCGGTCCCAAACCTGAGGCGATATCAGGCGTGGGGGATGGCGTAGGTTCGGGTGTCAATGTTGGCGAGGGGACCAAAGTGGGGAAGAAAACAGTGGGTGTTGGGGCAGGGGGTGTCGGCACCGGGGTGAATGTGGGCGCGGGTCTTGCGCTAACGCAGGATGATAGAAGCAGTGCGCAAGCGGTAATGCAAATTGCTGTAAATCGGGATCGCTTGCTTCCGTACCCCCAGTTGCCGATGAGATTGCCCATCCTTCTTCCCTTAATGGCAGGTTGGTTTGCATGAGGATACAACAATCTGAGGGATTGTGGGAAATCTGGCGGCTAGGAGAACAAGCGCTATTCGTCAGGGAGTTAGATACCAAAGTTTGAAATCGTCGAAGTAGACCGTCAAACCCGGTGTGGATGCGGCGTCGGAGAAGAGGCCGAAGTTCCCTTTGAAGAAAGAGTTATCTTCAATTGAGTCTAAGACCTCGCCGTTCGCAAAGACGGTCAAGGTTGTGCCCCGGGCGAGGAATCCGAGCACATTCGTTGTATCCGATCCGGAGAGGATTAAATCACTGGGAGTCCATTCGAGTAGGTTCTGTACCGTGCCGGAAAAAAGTTTGCGTATTCGATAAGATCCGTCGCAAGAGAATTCGAGTGTGTATCCGCTGTCTCGGTTTTCCGGCTCAACCCTAACGGCCAGCCCGATGGCGTCTTTGCCGGAGCACTCTCCGACTTCGGCGGTCACTTCGACGTAGAGTTCCCCGGCGTCGACATCCGGTATGGTTGTGCTCCACCATAGAAACTTGTCTGTCAGGAAATCTGTGGCCCTAAGGCGTCCATCCTCCCACACGTTCATTGCCCCATCGAAATTAGGACCGACCCAGGTCAGGTTCGATGAGAAATCGTCCCAATAATGCGGCGCAGCGAGGTTGAGCCCGTAGCGTGGATCATCAGGCGAAAGAGGGGGCGGGGTTGGTGTGATCGTCAACTCAGGCGTTGGGGTTAAGGTGACTATCGCAGTAGGTGTGGTGATATTCGTTGCGCTGGGAGGAGCCGTCACCGATGGAAGGGCGTTAACCATGGTGGAATCCATGGTCTGTGTGACGTCAACGGGCAGTTCGCGCACAGGGGCCGGCCGGGTGCAAGCCCCGGCCAGCCAGATAATTACCACGAGGGGTCCAAGCCTTTGCGACAATCTCACGGAATCCAGGGAATATGCCAGAATGCGAAATCGTCGAAGCTAGCAGTCAAAGGGTAGGTTACTTGTGAACGGACATAGGCGGCAAAATAACCGAAGCTGGATAGCATGCCCGAGTCCCAATAATCGGTCACCTGGACCCCATTAATGAACAGGTAAAATTTACCGTCGTAACCATAGATCCCAAGGCGATTGGTCGCTCCAGGACCGGTGAGAATAGCGTCGGAGGGTGTCCAGTCGATAAGAGTGACGGAGTTCCCCGGGGACAAGCGGATAAAACGCCATGCGCCGTCACAAGAGACCTCGAAAGTGTATCCGCTGGGGGTTATGTCGGGTTCAATCCGAATGACCAGCCCGACTGCGTCCCGTGCCATGCAGTCACCATTTGTGGCAGAAATTTCGGCATAGACCCGTCCGGATTCGACAAAGGTGTAAGACCACCAAATAGCGGTGTTCAGTGCATCGAAATCGGTTCCGATGAGTTTCCCATCCACAACTTCATACGATGCAATACCTTCCGTTAAGTATTCGTACCAAGTATCCGGATTGTTGAAGTAGTCAATATGATCCGGGTTGGTCAGGTCGAGGATGTTTCGCGGGTCATCCGGATCGCTGATAACAAACGGCGTGGGAGTTGGCTCGAGGGTGAGACGCTGAACCGCGCTTGTTGGCGTGACTGCCGGAGCACCAACAGCCGGAGCTGCAACCTCGGGAGGCTCAGTCGGCAGCACCGCCGCGGGTTGCTCATCGGCAGGTTCGACGGGCGCTGCATCAGGTGGCGGTGCATCTTGCCCGCGGCGAGCCAATGCAGAGGCGCCGAGATATATGAGTGCTATCACCAGCAGTGTGGATACAACGATTAAGATAATCCGTTCGGTACTGAGAGATTTCCCTTTTTCCTCACTCATCTAAGTCCCTCCTTCATGGGGTGAGCATGACCTTGCCGGACTCACCGGAAGTCATGGTCTCAAAAGCTTTATCGAACTCTTCCATTTTAAAGTGATGGGTAACGAGCGGTGCGAGATCAACAGCACCGGAGCGGATAAGGCCACGAGCCTGATACCAGGTTTGCCAGAGCTTGCGTCCACTGATGCCCAAGACGCGCGCCGCCTTGAAAACGATGTGGTTATCCCAATCGAATTCAAATGGTCCGGGAGCGACACCAAGAAGCGCTGCTTCACCACCGGGTTTTAGCAGTGTGAAACCCTGGTCGATCGCCGATGGTGAGCCGGACATCTCCAGAAGCACATCAACTCCCTCACCGTCGGTGGCATCACGAATCATCTCGATCACGGGGTCATCAATGGCATGCAGCGCCAGGTCCGCTCCCATCCGCCGCGCGAAGTCAATACGGTAGGCGCTGATGTCGGTGGCATAAATGGATCGAGCGCCGATGGCGCGGGCGACGGCGATGGTCATCAATCCAACGGGACCACATCCTGTGACGAGAACTTTCTTGGCTCTTAAGTCGGCGGCGAAGGCAGTATGAACTGCGTTGCCGAAGTTCTCCTGCAACACAGCGATTTCCACAGGTAGATCTTCAGGATTTGGCCAAGCGTTCTGAGCGTGAATGGCTATGTACTTGGCGAAACCGCCATCGCGGTCGACGCCGATAAGCTGTGTGTTCTCACAAATGTGGCCAAGACCCGTACGGCAGAAGGCACATTGATTACAGATAACGTGTGATTCTAAGGAGACGAAATCCCCTATCTCAGGTGTCTCAACCATGGATCCGCGCTCAACGACGTCTCCACAGATCTCATGGCCGACGATCACCGGTGGGTGCATTCGACCTGCTGCCCAAGAATCCCAGTTGTAGATATGTAAATCAGTTCCACAAATGGAAGCGGCGCGAACCTTAACGAGCACTTCGTCGCGTTTAATGGTCGGGATGGGGACTTGCTGGACTTCAAGACCAGGACTGGCGTGGGCTTTAACCACCGCCTGCATCGTTTCTGCCATGTTGCGGAGTGCCTCCGTATGAATGGGGTTTTTCGGAGTATAGCATTAACACCGCAAACACAATCTTGGGCGAGTTATAATGCTTTGACTATGGTTCTCGAGTACCAAGAGACAGGAGTGGATTGATGGAATACCGAAGAATGGGACGTTCCGGCTTGAAGTTGAGCGCGATCTCTTTAGGATCTTGGATTTCCTTTGGCGACCAGATTGATGAAAGCGCTGCTGCAAAGCTCCTGCAACGGGCATACGAAGCAGGCGTCAATTTCTTTGACAATGCCGATGTTTATGCAAACGGGGATTCCGAGCGTGTAATGGGAGAGGCGATTAAGGATTTGCCACGAGAGAGCATTGTGGTCTCGAGCAAAGTTTATTGGCCCACGATGCCGGGCCCCAACGGCCGCGGTCTATCCAGAAAGCACATTATGGAATCCTGTCACGCGTCGTTGGAACGAATGAACCTGGAATATCTGGATCTGTATTTTTGCCACCGCTACGATCACGAGACACCGCTGGACGAGGTGGTACGAGCGATGGATGACCTTGTCCGTCAGGGTAAGGTGCTGTATTGGGGAACATCTGAATGGCGCGCGGGGCAGATTGCCCGTTCCTACGCCGTTGCTCAAGAGTGGCGGGCTTATCCGCCAGTTGTCGAGCAGCCGCAATACAATATGTTCGTCCGTCGTAGGGTAGAGGATGAACTCGTCCCGTCGGCGAGAGATTTGGGGTTCGGCATGGTGACGTGGAGCCCTCTAAAATACGGTCTCTTGAGCGGTAAGTACAACAGCGGTTTACCTAAAGAGAAGACCCGTCTTACACGAGCGCCTGAATGGGGTGAGAAAATCATAACGGAAGAACGGGTGGAGGTAGTTCGCCGGTTGACTGCACTTGCGGACGAAATTGGAGCGACGACTGCTCAATTGGCGATCGCCTGGCTCCTGCGTATTCCTGAGGTGAGCAGCGTGATCACAGGAGCAACGCGCACCGAGCATTTAGATGACAACCTGAAAGCGCTGGAGTTCGTAGAAATGCTTACGCCGGATATCTTAGATAAGATAGAAGCGATATTGGACAACTCTCCCAGTGAAATTGAAGAATTCTAACGGCTATGCCCCGCAAATAACCAAGGGAATTTGAGCAACCCAACTTCATTCTGTTTATAACGCGTAGGGGCCGACCTGTGTGTCGGCCCGCCGCCATTAAGCAATTGGTTATACACCAACCTCCCGCAGGTTTTAAACCTGCGGGAGGTTAACTCGTAGACATCAATGCGCAGGCTGCGCCTGCAACCGGAAGCAGAGCCTCCGCACTCCACATAATGGAGAGCACCCATCTGAGATCGCCATCACTTCGGTGTTTGTGCAACCAGCGCCAAACCGTCTGGATCGTTGAAGTCTATCTTTGCCGCGAAAGCGCGGCCAATATCCTCTAAAAGGTCGGCTGCCCATACGGCATCTAAACCGATCTCGGCGACGTCGACTCCTTCGGGAACAGCGACGCCTAGCTCGCTCATAACGCTGGATGTCAAATCGAGTTGGTACCGACGCAGATCGATTCTCGCGGTCTGTTCATATTCCCGCCGGGTCACATAAGTTTGCCATTCACCTGCGTCTTCCATTGTTTCCGCAAGAACCCAGATACCCCACTTCAAGATGCTGGCAGATCGGGCGTCGATTGGATGTGGACGCCTTCCGGTGCCGAAAGAAAGCATGAGCGTGTCTCCCGGAGGATATAAACCGACACTGTAGTGCAGCGCCTCGACGGCAGCGTGGTAGACAGGATTGCCGGATACACCAACTCCCCCATCGACCCAGGTATGCTCCTCTCCGAGAACATTAGCAGCGTGTGCGGGGAAATATGTCGGAGCGGCAATGCTGGCCATGACGGCGTCCTTTAAAGTCATCGTTCCCCAAAGGCTGGCATTCCCGGGCCCGTCCTTTACAAAGAAATCGGTCTGACTGGTTTCCAGATTCTTTGCAGTGACCAAGATATCGATTCCTAACGAGTTCAGCGGTTTATTGGCACCGATCTCTTGGAGAGTATTGGCAATGTAGGCGTTGCTGTAGCGGTGGTTGCCGAGATTGAAGAGGATTTGATGCAGGGGGAGACGCTGGAACGCGTGCTTGGCCAACTCTCGATAGAGCGCCAGGAGTCCGCGGGCGCTGATGCCCAGGGCAATGCCGGCAGCGATAATGGCTCCAGTAGAGGTTCCGGCAACCATGTCAAAGATCTCTCGGCACGGCTTCCTGTGGATTTTCTCGAGTTCCACCAAACATGCCAAGGGGATGATGCCGCGGATGCCACCGCCGTCAATGGAGAGGATTTTCTTCATGTCAGCTCACCCTTATCTTGCTAGCGCTAGACTTACAGAGATAGCGGGAGCCCGTGCTCGTGAATAGGCTTACGCTTTGGTCTCCAAAAGCTAAAGTGCATGATTCCGGCCATCCCTTGGGTGCCCCTCAAGGGCAGGCGTGCGTGGTGCCCCTGCGGGCACAGGTCTTGCAGGGATTATCGCCACGCATTCATTTACGGGTAAAATTCGCATATGGCTAAGGCAACAGATGTCAGGCGGTTTCGACGACGCCGGGAATTCCAATCTAGAGGAGAGAGACTGCTTAGGCGGGCTGGTTTTGTATTTGCCCTGCTGTTGGTAGTGGGAATTGGAACAGCGGCTCTCCTGATGGCCTTGTCTTATGCCGATCTAACCTCGAACCTTCCCCCTGCGGCAGATCTAGAACAGATCTTCGGTTCCGCAGGGCGAGAGTCTTTCCGCCCAGTCAAATTCTATGATAGAACCGGCGATAAACTCCTTTTAGATGTGCTTCACCCGCAGGCACAGAGCCGGCGCTGGTTGTACCTCGACCCGGACGGACCGATCGATCTGCCCGAGCATGTGCTTGAGGCAACGGTCGCGATCCAAGACGAAACCTTCTGGTCAAGCCCTGGATATAAACCACAAGAGGTGGTTCAAGCGCTGCTGAGCTATCTCGAGCTTCGGCCGCCAAAAGAAATTGGTCCATCAATTAGCCAACAGCTGGTACAGGCGCAATTGCTGCCGCTCGCAGGCGGCGTGCGTTCTCCCGAGAAACAATCCTTGCAGAGAATGATCCTGGCGGCTGAGGTCGCTCAGGAGTACCCCAAGGAAAAAATCATCGAGTGGTATATCAACAGCGCCGACTACGGGAACCATGCCTATGGGATTGACGCTGCGGCACTGGTGTATTTCGGAAAGCATGCCGCAGACCTCACCCTCCCCGAAAGTGCGATGTTGGCGTCCATCCCTCTTAATCCATCACTGAATCCGGTTGAAGCTCCGCAAGAAGCGAAGGAACGGCAGGCGGAGACCTTGGGGGCGATGGTGCGAATGGGAGCGATAACTAACCGTGAAGCACAATTGGCCCTTGCACAGACGTTGGAGATCAAGCATGAGGCCGTTGAGCATCCAGACCATCTACAAGCACTGGCGGAGTATCTCCAGATCGAGGCGCTTGAGATGTTTGGAGAGGATGTCCTGAGGCGAAGTGGATTACGGATACAAACCACGGTGGACTACGATCTACAGCTGCAATCTCATTGCACGTTACAAACTCATACCGCCCGACTATCCGGGCTTGAGCCAAGCGTCATTCTCCCTGCGGCAGATGGAACGGGATGCCTCGCTGCAGGGTTTCTCCCTCCTGTTCGTCCAAGCGACGCAAATCTCGATCACAATATCGAATCGGGAGGCTTCGTTGTTCTCGATGCGAACAATGGTGAGATTCTCGCGCTCGCGGGGCCTGTTTCTGAAAGTAGACCTACGGGAATGACCTTCTCCCCATTTGTGTATCTGACGGCTTTCGCGCAAGGCTATTCACCGGGAAGTATGGTCCTGGATATTCCTGCAGATGGTGAATTCACGAATGGGACACCTGAAGAACAGGCGGCACAATATAACGGACCCGTGAGCATCCGAACAGCGCTGGCGAATGGATACAAAGCAGCGAGCGATAGAATCCAATCTTTGATGGGTGTCGACAGCGTCGAGCGAACGGCTCGTTCAATGGGCGTTGCGTCAGCAACATACGATACGCAAGAGTATCGCCAATCCAGTGATCTGGATTGGGAAGCTTCCCTGATGGATCTAACCAGCGCCTACGCTGTTCTGGCGAATCAAGGAACAATGGTTGGTGAGTCATCTCCAGTGAATGGCACTGCGAGAAATCCTTTGCAGCCGTCGATCTTTTCAACGATTGAAGATGGCGCCAGGAGAGCAACGTATAGCTTCGAGCCAGAACAGAAAGCAGTTCTTAGCGCTAAGTTAGCTTATTTGATGACAGATGTGCTGACGGATGAGACGGCACGCAGGTCAACTCTGGGGCAGTCAAATGCCTTGGAGATTGGCAGACCGGCGGGAGCCATTACCTCTATTGCGGATGACCGTGATTTCTGGAGTCTGGGCTACACGCCTAGCCGGGTTGTAGGTGTTTGGCTTGGAAACCCAGACGGCGCTGAACCGGTTGGCTTACATGAGATGAACAGCGCCGCGCCTGTGTGGCATGCCCTGATACGGTACGCGACAAAGGATTTACCGACTGCGGGTTGGCAGAATCCACCAGGTGTGAACCGTATAGATGTTTGTGACCCCTCCGGTCTGCTGCCCACGGTGTACTGCCCCTCGGTTGTGAGCGAAGTATTTATAAACGGCACTGAGCCTATAACCTTCGATAATCTTTACCAGCCCTACCTGGTAAACAAGGAAACAGGCAAGCTTGCGACTCTGAACACGCCGATTGATCTTGTTGAAGAACGAATATATCTCGTTCCACCTCCAGAGGCAGCGGAGTGGGCGCAGCTGATCGGACTAGAAAGGCCCCCTCAAGAATATGACACCCTCACAGATCTGGAAGGGCAGCACCCAGATGTTCGCATCACTACGCCTGCCCCTTTCTCCTATCTACGAGACGAGGTTGTGGTTCGAGGATATGCGAACCCGGAGAATTTTGACTACTACCGGCTTCAATATGGCAGCGGGCTAAACCCCACTCGCTGGGTGCAAATTGGGGATGACAGCAGCAAGCGAGTACGAGGAGGGACATTGGCGCGTTGGAAGACCGAAGGACTCAATGGGTTGTACACGCTTCAACTTGTTGTCGTCGACTTCGACGGGCATATCTCAACCCATGCCATCCATGTCACGGTGGACAACCAACCACCGCAGGTCGAGATACTGCTGCCCGAGCCCGACCAGGTCCTGCGTGGGAACAGCCGGCAGGAGATGGTGATCGAGGTTGAGGTGACCGATAACTTCGGGGTTGAAGGGGTCGAGTTCTATGTCGACGGCATTAAAGTTGAAACGGTGACCGCACCGCCGTACTCGATCCGTTGGCGCATGCGGACAATTGGTGAACACGAGGTCTATGTTCGGGCGATCGATCTCGCCGGGAATGTGGCGGAAAGCGATAGAGCCCTGTTCATAGTAGAGCGGCCATAGTCAGGGCGTGATTATTCGAAATGACTAAATAATAATCGACCGATGAAGAACCAAAAACCTCCCCGTACCATACATCATGTTGCTGGGAGATCTTTATTTAAGCAATGTTAATCAGTCGATTTTCTCCCGGAAGGCGAAGTTCACAGTGGATTCTGTCGACACTGAGGCATCAGGCCGTTTCAGTGAGAATCACGCAGCTCCCCATGAGTGATACCCACGGGGAGCTGTTGAGTTGAGGTTTGCAGGGCTAGCAAGGTCCTTCTAGGTAGAAACCAACATTGACGCCGCCCACATGTTCACCCGATCCGACAGTAACCGACATCGGGTGGGGGGTGCTGTTACATTCGCCTCCGCATCCACAGCCCATGTAATCCACGGATACGCAGTAATTCCCTGCTGGAATATCCGCGAAGGAGTATGCACCGTCGCCGTCTGTTGTCCTCGTACCGACCACGGAGCCGCTGCACCCGCCGGATCTAAGCGTCACCGTCCTTCCGCTAATACCGCCATCACCGATATCGCGGTTGCCGTCGTAATCGAAATCCCGCCAGACTATCCCGGATATCGAACCGGGCAGAACCGGCGTCGGGGTTGGCGGGATGTAGCACACGCCAGGTTCGGAGCCGGTGGGGATGAAGCCGTATGCCCAACGGCAGGTGTTGTCCAGCGAGGCCATCGCCTTCAGGGGGTATTGGCTGCTCTCAGAGGCGGGTGAGCCAGCTTCAACCAATGTGAAGTGGTCGTGGTAGTCGAACCAGGCCGGATCCTTGATGGTTTCATCGCTCCACGCACCCCACATGAACTTGCCGTCATTGCCGATGAGCGAATAGAGAAAGGCGATCTGGATGCGATCGGCATG
>JAIWHF010000034.1:0-19845 GCA_048629905.1 Methanosarcinales archaeon | reverse complement strand
GAGTATTAATAAATGCTGGGTAACCTAACTGATCAGCCAGTTCCCAGATCTCTTGTACAATGTCGGGGTCAGAGTTTTTCTCGATAAATAGCTGCAGATCCCGGTCCCCGACCATGTCGACAATCACTGCCGCTTCTAAATTCTGAGCGAGATTATCAGCGAAGAAAGACGATCCGACGATCCAGTCCCATCCGTCAATATTCCCGCTGTCTTCTGCATCAAAAAACACCAGCCATACCGGCTGTCTTAACCGATCCCTATCCAACACATGGGCAAGTTCTATCAGAACCGCGACCCCCGATGCACCGTCATTGGCACCTGGCACCGGCGCCTCGGGATTAATTGGGTCCCGATCTGCGTATGGCCGGGTATCGTAATGTGCCCCTATTAGGATAGGCTTAATTTCGTTATCGCCTTCCGATTTAGCAATAATATTCATCAGCGGTGTTCCGTGATAACTGAAGTGCTGGATTTCAGTCTCCCAGCCGATTGCTTCCAGTTGTTCGACGATCCATACGGCTGTTTTCCGGCTCGCTTCACTTCCGGGTATGCGCGGACCAAATGCCATCTGCTCTTCTACAAACAGAAGCGCGCTCTGTCCGTTGAATTGGACATCTTGACTTGGAGTGGAGCACGATATTTGCGTAAACAACAGTATCACACACAAACTTCGCATAGCCTTTGTAATTATCAATGAATTAGATAAAGTGTAGTTTCTTATCTCCATATGGCTATGCGCATTATCTCTGTGTGTTTTCAATAAATTCAGCCAATACCGCCGCTGATCTTTCAGCATAGGCGCTCGCGCGCTCACGGCGATTCCGCTTCCGCCCATCTTCCAGCGGTGGCATTAAACCGAAGTTCGCTTTCATCGGTTGAAACAATTTCGTATCCGCATGCGCAATATAATGAGCCAAGGAACCGAGCATGGTCTCCCGCGGCATGACTAAAAGATCCTCTCTGTTTATTCGCCGAGCGAGATTAATTCCTGCCAATAAACCCGTTGCGATATTCCCCAAGTATCCTTCCACCCCAGTGAGCTGACCAGCGAAGAAGAGATCGCTCCTCTCTAAATGCTGCATATCCGCCTTCAACTGGGTCGGGGCGTTCAAGAACGTATTCCTGTGCATTTGGCCATAACGTTGAAAACGCGCCTTTTCCAAACCGGGGATCATCCGGAAGACAGTGCGCTGGTCGTCGTAGGTCAAATTCGTTTGGAAACCCACCATATTGTAGAGACTTCCCGCCAGGTTATCCTGTCGTAGTTGAAGGACGGCATGTGGCCGCTTCCCACTCCTGGGATCTCTCAGCCCAACCGGACGCATAGGTCCAAAGGCTAAACTATCCCTGCCTCGCTCGGCGATAATTTCGACCGGCAAACATCCCTCAAAGTAATGATGCGCGCCAGCGCGCACTCCCTCTTCGATTTCTTTTTCAAAACTCCTGAGCGGGATCCTTTCCGCCTGGAGCAAGCTATCAATGAATGCTTCATATTCCTCTTTGTTTAGCGGACAGTTGATGTAGTCCCCCTCCTCACGATCTCCTCGCTCATATCGTGAAGCACGGAAAGCGATCGACATATCGATGCTCTCCGCGTCGACGATTGGCGCGAGCGCATCGAAGAAAAAGAGGTGGTCCTGACCAGACAAACCGCCAATCGCCTGTGTCAGCGAATCTGAAGTCAAAGGTCCAGAGGCGATAATCACAAATCCGTCAGGGATGCTCTTCGCTTCGCTGCGAACGACCTGGATCAGGGGATGTTTTTCAATTTGCTCGGTCACATCTCGGGCAAAATATTCACGATCCACTGCCAGGGCACCACCCGCTGGAACTGCGTTCCTCTCTGCGCAGATCAATAACATGGAACCTAAAGCCCTCAATTCTGACATAAGGACTCCAGAAGCGCGGTCTGGCAGCTTAGAACCAAGCGAATTGGAGCATACTAACTCTGCAAGGTATCCCGTTTGGTGAGCTCCCGTCGAAATATCAGGCCGCATCTCAAAGAGATTAACGCGGATTCCACGCTTCGCCAGCTGCCACGCCGCTTCGCTTCCCGCCAATCCTCCCCCCACTACTACTGCATCTGCATTCATCTTGCGATTCTATCACGCCAACGTTGGCATAGTTCTTGCAACATTATTGCCAGCAAAGTCCAGTCGATGTATACTCACCTGCGAGGCGCAATATGTTTCGTCAAACCCAAGACCATTCACTCAGGCCACTTACGACCGCTCACCTTGCTCAGACAATGAGCCTCCTGGTTTTGTCCAATCAGGAGCTGCACGATCGAGTTATCACCGAACTTTCATCGAATCCTGCTTTGGAGCTTCTTGACGAGCGCATCTGCCCGGGCTGCCATAAGCCCCTGAGCAGTGCCGGACCCTGCCCCGTATGCAGTCGCCAGGTTGAAGGCGAAGAACCGATTGTGTTTCTCTCACCTCGCGATTCCTACCGGCCGTCACGAAAAAGAACACTTGAAGATCAACCGCTGGATCAAGAACCCGCAGCGCCAGAGGATCTTTCCATATATGTTATGCGCCAACTCGCGGCTGATCTCAAGCAGGAAGACAGGCACGTCGCGGTTTATATCCTTGCCAGCCTGGACGAAGATGGCTTCCTAACCAGCCCCCCACCCTACATCGCGCAAGCCACACGTTCCAGCCTGCCGCAGGTTATGAGGGTCATCGACTTGATATATAAAGCCGACCCAGTCGGCCTGGCAACCGAGGGCCCCCGACAAACGCTTCTCGTTCAACTCGATCAATTGAGTCAAGAAGAAGAACCTCGCTGTGAACTGGCGCGCCGGTTGCTGCGAGAATCATTTTCTGAACTCGGGCGCAGGGAGTACGACAAGATCGCTCACGACCTCGAAGTTAGCCCTGCTGCTGTGAAGGAAGCAGCCGCTTTCATTCACGACAACTTAAACCCCTACCCCGCTCGAGCATACTGGGGATCCGGACGGCAACCGCAATCTGGCGACTCAAATGTCTACCACACGCCAGACGTCATGATCTCGCGTAACCCATCTGTCATTGACGGCCCGCTGATGGTTGAAATCTTCTCGTCGATTTCCGGCTGGCTCCGTGTGAACCCTCTTTTCCGGCAAGCCATGCCGGAGGCTGATGAAGAGCAGAGCGAGGAGTGGTCTGAGCATCTGGAAAAGGCGAATCTCTTTGTAAAATGCATTCAGCAGCGCAATAACACGATGCAGCGCCTGATGGGTTTGCTCGTATCACAGCAAAGTGGTTTTATATTGGAAGGCGCTCGTTTCCTCAAACCAATGACGCGCGCCCAGATTGCAGGAGAGATCGGCGTACACGAATCCACAATCTCAAGAGCAGTTGCGAATAAATCAGTCGCTATGCCAAACGGCAGAATAATTCCTCTCGCCAAATTCTTCGACCGCAGCCTTTCTGTGCGTGATCGGATCAAAGAGATTGTCGAGAACGAATCCAAACCACTGACAGATGATGTAATCGCCTCGCTTTTACAAGAAGAAGGGATTAAGATAGCACGCAGGACTGTCGCGAAATACCGTGCGGTTGAAGGTATTCTGCCAGCTCGATTACGCGGGGCAAGAAAACTATCGCCGGCAGCCTAAGGTGTAATCTTTGGCAAAGGATACTTCACCCACCAATCCGATCTCACGCTTATTTAAGTCTGATCCCTACCGCGAGCTCTTTCTCTCCCTCGCTGATACTCTAGACAACTCCGTCCTGGTTTTATCCGGGACGGAATCGCGTCTACTCACATGCAATCATGAATTCCTGCTTCTCTCAGGCTACGCCCGGAAGGATCTCGATGATATAAGCCCCTCCACCCTTTTTCCAGGTGAAGAAGGCCACGTTATGCTCGAGCAGATCCTTGACACCTGGGAGAACCCGGATTGCAAACTCCACGATGTTCCGTTGCAGACACGTACGGGGGAAATCGTCCTCATTGACCTCGAAGCGCACCCAATCGCCCCACCTAGAACAGCTGTCCTTCTCCAAATAAAGCCTGCGAGTGCTCGCTCGCAAATAGAACAACGCAAACTTGCCGAGGAGACGCTCCTTCGCAGCTTGGAGAACATCACAAACTTGATCCTGACGGGAGGCACCTCCGCCCTACCAACGGCCCTTGAGCTCTGCCAGGATCCGCTTTGCGCGTCCTACACCGCAATCTATAGGCTTTCGGCGACCTCCCCCAACTATTTCATCGAGGGCGTACTGCCCCCCGAATTCCCAGAATCGGTCCCTGCCGCCGAAATCGGCAATTTGCAGACGTTCACATCTTGGAACCTGGGCCAACGCCCAGAGGGCGAACTACAGCGTGCAGCGAGAACCGCAGAGCTCACCCATCTGAAAACCGCACTGATTGGTGATGATTCTGCCTGGATCGGTATTTTCATCGCCGGCTGGAAAGAGGAGATCACGTTAAGTCCCGACATCGATCCGCTGATCCGCATCATCGCTAACCTGCTCCACACTGCGATCTATCTGAGCCAGCTGCGATCCACCATTCTCGAGGGCGACACGACGATGGAGGCGCTCGAGGCAGAGATCACGAGCCAATTCGAGGCTATCTCGGATACGCTGATAACAGTGGACTCTTCGCTCACGATAATTAGAGCTAATTCCGCGATCAACCGCCTGCTTGGTTACCACCCACACGAAGTTAAAGACCTTGCCATCCAGGATGTTCTTGTAGGTCCCGAGGATGTAACAACTACAATCCTCGACGCATTGGGACACAAGCGTATTGCAGAACGTTCAAGACTCATACTTCACCATCGCGATGGCACACGTCTGCCGGTCCATTTACGGGTTATCCCTATGGCTGGAGCTGCAGACGATCAACTTCTCATCGTTCTAGGTGACCAATCCGAACAGCAGGCCATTGAAGATCAAACAGAAATCCTGGCGCAGAGAGCCCTGCTAGGAGAAGTCACAGCGATTTTCGCTCATGAAGTGAGAAATCCCATTAACAACATATCCACCGGTGTCCAGCTCGTCGCCTCGCGTCTTGGTGAAAGTCACCCACAATTCGCGGCGCTGGGCACCATTCGGTCGGAGTGTGTTCGCCTCGACCAGCTGATGAGCGACGTTCTCTTCTTCGCCCGCCCGCTCCAGCTTAAGATGGACCCCCTAGATCTCGCTGAGCTTCTTCAGAGAGTGATCACGAGATGGGCGCCGCGCTTTAATCAAACGGGCACTCGCTGCCACACTTCATTCGATCCTGATACGCCGCTCGCTTCAGCAGATCCGAGGACACTTGAACGCGTCATCGTAAACCTTATTAGTAATGCTCTTGAAGCCATGACTGAAGGCGGCACTCTCTCCATAAATGTCGCCCCAATAGGCCCTGCCCAACAAAGCATGATCGAGTTGAAGGTCGCAGATACCGGCCCAGGCATCCCCCCTGACAAGATCCACCGCATATTTGACCCCTTTTTCACCACGAAGAAGGACGGGACAGGCTTGGGACTTGCGATTAGTCGACGCATAATAACCGCCCATAAAGGGACAATTCAGGTCGAGAGCTTTCCTGATGCAGGCACTGTGTTTACAATTCACCTTCCATCTGCAGACCTTAGCTCCAAGGAGTGATGAATGACCGCAACGGTATTGATCGTTGACGACGAAGAGACCGCCCGCAACTTCATCAGCGAAGCGTTGAGTGATGCTGGTTACGAAGCAATTGAAGCGGGGACCCTGAAGGAAGCAAACAAAGCCATCGACAAAGGTGTAGGAGATATCATCCTGCTCGACGTCATGCTCCCCGATGGATCCGGACTATCTTTGCTCGACCGCCTCGCCCTTGAAAATCCCCGGCCACCGGTAATCTTGATCACCGCTTTTGGAGAGGTCGATGTAGCAGTTGATGCAATGAAGAAAGGCGCACTGGATTTCCTGCAAAAACCCCTCGATCTCGACCGTTTGCTGCAAGCTATTGAGCGATCATCCGAGGTCGTAGGTCTGCGCCGGGAGCTTGATCTCCTGCGCCGGACTTCAATTCTGGAAACGGAGATGGTCATTGGTGATACCCCGATCATGAGACAGATCATGCATGAAGCCGAACGCGCGGCCCAGGCCTCCGTCTCTGTACTACTCACTGGTGAAACCGGGACCGGCAAGGAAGTCCTTGCTCGATCCATTCACAGTTTCGGGCCACGTGCAGATACGCCTTTTATCCCAATAAACTGCGCCGCGCTGCCGGATACGATGATCGAATCGGAGCTTTTTGGTCATGAGGCAGGAGCCTTCACCGGTGCGCAAAAAAAGAAGCCGGGATTGATTGAGATCGCTGACGGCGGCATCCTCTTCCTCGACGAAATATCCTCGACCAAGCAGGAAATGCAAGCCAAGCTGCTGCGCGTCCTGGATGAGCAAAAATTCAGACGAGTCGGCGGGGTAAAAGAAATTGCCGTTGACGTTCAGATCATCGCTGCTTCGAATCGAAACCTCCCGGCGATGATTGAGGAGGGCACCTTCAGGGAGGACCTCTACTACCGGCTGAAAGTGGTCGATCTTCACCTCCCGCCCCTTCGTGATCGCATTGTCGATCTTCCAGCGCTTACGGGGAACTTCATCCGTCAAATCAATCTTCGTGTCGGCGGTGTCGTTGAGGGAATCACGCCGCGTGCGCTGGACGCGTTGAAAGCTCACTCCTGGCCCGGAAACATCCGAGAACTCCGTCACGTGGTCGAGCGGGCAATCCTGTTTTGCGACGAGGAAAACATCGATCTCGCACACCTACCGCCTGACATCCGAGATCTCGCTCCCTGATCTTTTTGGCACGCTACTTGCAACATTCGCCTTCAGACGCATTACCTGGAGGCGAAAATGATTCCCCTTACCTTTAGCGACGTTCAAATTCTCATAGCTGCATCCATCTTCATCTTGGGCTTCTTGTTGGTGCTCATCGGTGCATTAGTTTTGGTCACCCGAGGCTATTCCCGAGAAGTGCGGGCATTGGCAGCTCACACTGCCAGACTTGGCCAGAAAGGCATTGCCCAAGAGGTGACGGGGCTTGTGACCAGTGCATCTGAACTCGTCGCTTCGCTCAATGGCCTTGTTCGTACCGCAAGCGGAATCGGCGTTTTGCTGATTTCAGTTGGATTGGGCTTGATGTACGCCGGCTATTGGGTCATTCAGCAAATCAGCTGGACAATCTAACCGACTGGATGGGTACTATGCTCAATGACACGGACATCTTGCAGTATTTAAACCAGGTCCTGAACGAAGAAGATCTTTCCAGTGCAATCCACAGAATCCTGTATGTGCCCGAGGCATGGCGCGAGATTCACAACAACGAATTCCTCACCCTTGCTCTGGAGAAGATCGATCGTGCTGGTTGGTCCCCCGCCACCCTGGCTTCTCTAGCCATCGGACAATCTTCGCTATCTAGCGCGCTGGACGCTCTCTCCTCCGAACAGGAGAGCCGCATCGCAAATCTAATGGATTTGAATGTTGACGCTGAGAGCAAAAGTCTTGTTGACATCGCGCTGCTCTCTGTCACGCTGTTGAGAATTGCGGCTGATGAAGGGTTGGATGGGCTAACGGAAGCGATATTAAAAAGCACAGATTTCTGGGCCCCGGCGCTTTGCTGCGCGTGGCCATATCTCGAGTTTGGGCAAGAAATAATCGATGCGCTAATCCGGGAAGGAAGTCAAGCTGCGATAGGGTTGGTAACACAAATACTGCATTCGAATATGGATGTCCCCAGTGCTGTTGAGATTCTTTCAGATCTTGACCCTACCTTAATTCGTAAAGTTTTAATCAATTTGAACACCATGCACGAGGATGAATTATTCCTGGCTCTTTCTGAATCGGTCAATGAAGAACTCAACCCGATTCCAGCGAATAATCAACAAGACCCAGGCGGTCTTTCAGAACAGGCGATCATTCTTGCAGCAGCGGGGAATGCCGCTGGCGCGCAAGAAATCGTCTCTCAAGCCTGGGATCGAACCACCTTGACCTCAGCGTTGGTCGCAGATCGATTGGCTGATATTGCCAGGATGGATGACGATCCGGTACTTGAAGTGGAGGCACGCAAGCAAGCGCTCCAATTGAAACTCACGCCAAGACGGCGTGCTGAGCTGGCAAAGGCGTACGTTCAAATCGATCGCCCTCAAGACGCTCTAGACTTACTCCTGGAGCCGGCGACGGCGGAAGAATTTATCGCTGCAGGTCAAGCATATGAGCTTTCAAACGAATCTGCGTTAGCCGCGGACTACTTCATCCAGGCCTACCAACAGTCCTTAAGTGCCCCTGCACTGGATCCCACATGGATGGCCATGCTCTCCAGCGGCCTTGATGCGTCAGGCAAGTACCGCGAAGCTGTCCAGGTTCTTGAGATCCTATCTGTGCAAAAACCAGTCGATGCAGAACTACGACATAATCTAGCCACTTTGCTTGAGAAGGCTGGCGATCCTAATGCGGCAGCCGAGCAAGCATCATTTGCGCTCACGCTTATGCCGAAATCGCTCGAATTGCGCGAAACACTGGCTCGCAACTTACAGAAATCCGGTCACTCAGAACAGGCTATCCCACATTGGCAAACCATCACTTTGCAGGACAAACAAGCACTTGCGAGGTTGAGCGCCTGTGCCCTGGAGGCCGGCGATTACACCTTAGCGAAGGAAAGCGCAGAGGAGCTTCGCTCTGATAACCCCGAATCCGTGGAGGCCCAAGTCCTTTTGGGCAAAGCCCTTTCTGCTTTAGGAGAACATCAGGAAGCTGAAACTCACTTAAAGAAGGTGACACAGCTGACCCCCAGTGATGCCGAAGCATGGATCGCACTGGCGGAATGCCAGATGGCGACAGGCGATGAAGATACTGCCAACGAGACATTGAACTCCGCCCTCCAAGCCTTGCCAGCTAGCGGAGCTGTTCATATCGCCAAAGCGCATTGGCTCCGGGAAAAATCCATGCAGACTGAAGCACTCGAGCATATCCGCCAGGCCGTAGAACTTGACCCAGAGCGAGCGGATTGGCTTGTAGATTATGGGGATCTACTCCGGGAGCTTGGTCGCGCAGAAGAAGCGACACCGATTCTGCAGTCAGCTTTGGAAAAGCAGCCGGAAAACTGGAAAGCTCGCCAAGCTTTAGCTCTCACCTTCGAAAGCCAGGGTGAAATGGCTTCAGCTGCAGCTCTTATTAAAAGCCTTCCCACGAATCTCGACTCCGAATCTCTTTGGAACGCTGGACGCATTCTCGTCCAGACCCCATCCGCGCAAGAAGAAACCGCTCACGAAGTCGGTGTGGAAACCCTTGAAATGGCCCGTGAGGCCGGATTTGATGACAACGCCATAGATTACTGGATTGCACATGGTCTTCGTCGTCAGGACCTCAACGAGGAAGCTATCGATCATTACCAGTCTTTTCTGGACAATTCAGAGGATCTCCCCAGCGAGGCACATCTGCAAGGCGTACTCGGTCTCGCGGATGCTGCAATTGCAATGGATGATGCAACTTTAGCAATTGCAACAATGGAGAAGCATCGCGGTCAGTACCCGACTTCTCTCGAAATGCTCATACTTCTCGCGAAAGCACATATGTCTCTCAATGACTTCGGTGCTGCAAAGAACCTCGCTCGCCAGGCTTTCGAGCGCAACCCGATTGAAACAGATGCACTCTCCATACTATGCATCGCTGCGGAAGCGGATGGCTCGCTAGACGAAGCTATCTCTGCACGAAAACAACTCGCCAAACTTCAGCCAGAACAATCAGAACCCTGGCTAGAACTCGCCCGGCTTGAATGGCTGTCAGGGAACAAGGACGCAAGCCGCAATCACCTGGCATGCAGTCTTTCTCTGGGCCGGAGAGATAAGCAAACCCTGCAAAAAGCCGCCACACTATGCGGCGAATTCAAATTCCCCCGTCTGCAATTACGGTTACTCCAGCGCGCTTCATCACTCGATGAAAATGACCCAAGCATTCATAAGGAATTGGCGCTTGCAGCTGAAAGCAATGGCAATTTTGAACTGGCGCAGCAGGCTTGGTTGCATATTGCAGATCTTCTTCCAAAAGACACTTACCCTCTTGACCGTGCCGCGGACGCACTCTGGAAACTGGATAAGAGAACCGCAGCTATTGGATTGTGGGAGCAAGCTACCCAGATCGACCCGGAAAACGCCCTGCACTTTACCGCGCTCGGACGAGCCTACATGCAAATTGGTGAGATACAGCGCAGTCTGAACTGCTTCGGTCATGCCCTGGCACTTCAACCGAACGATCCAGACTTCCTCGTTGAAGCTGGTTCAGCGATGACATGCTCAGGTTCGCCTGAGGAGGGCTTGGGGGCTCTGCAGAAGGCAGTTTCACTTGTACCGAACGATCCCATCCCCCTGATCGCTCTCGCAGAAACACTTCACCTGCTTGGACGCAATACAGATGCCCGCGCGGCGCTAGACCGGGCAGCAATACTTGCGCCCCTCTCCGCTAAAGGGTTCGCCTTACAAGCCATCACGTCCTTAGAAATGGGAGACCTTGAAAGCGCGAAGGAAACTTACAACTCGGTTCTCAATACAGAACCTGCTGATTTTCAAGATGTTCTTTGGTCTACACGCAGCGCAATAGCACTCGCTGACTGGGATGCCGCAATACACAGCATTGAAGAATGGATGGGCACCGGTAATGACAAACCGGAAGCTGAACTCGAATACCTCCGCGGCCAGCTTCGGCTGCAGGACTTACTCTGGATGTACCGCTCGGTTTGCGAGGCAGAGACACATGCCCCTTCACAAGCCGATTTATTAGGAGAGAGAAAGCAATATCTCCAACAAATGATCGATCAATTCAAATCAGCCGGCTCCAACGAATCGATCGGCGAATTACTCCAGACCTGGTTTGAACTAACAACAGGCGCGAAGACTCCTGACGAGTGGACGGTATCTCAAAACATACCTCAGCCCATCCTTCATGAATTCACCCAGGCGTTTGCCCTCGCTCAAATCCGGGCGAACAGACCAGCGAAGGCTGAGAATGCCCTCCTGCAAGACAACAGCACTGTTAATCAGGACCCCTACCACAGCCTTCTGCTCGGCATCAGTCAAATGATGCTTGGAAGATTTGTGGATGCACAAGAGACGCTTCAACAGCTTCAAGATAACCCTATGATTCGCCCGCTCGCACTTTTCGTTGAGACTCAACTATGGCTGAAATCGGATGACAATGAAAAAGCGATAACGGCGCTCAACAGCGCACTGTCTGATTGGCCTGATGAAGCTTCCTGGCATGCTAAGCTGGCTTTCCTCTACCAGGAAAACGACAAGCTGGAAGCTGCGTTGCCCCACTGGCAGAATGCCGTTGAGCTCGAACCTGAAAACGGTGAGTACCTGACTTCACTTGCCCGCATCTATCGTCAAGCAGGTCAATTGACCGATGCGCAAGCAACGTACGCTAAAAGCCTGCAAACTTCGACCGTCACACCCAAAGTTTGGAAAGAGGCCGGCGAGGTCGCCCTGGCAATCGGTGATGCCGAGAAAGCCGAAGCCTGGTTCGAGAGGGCTTGCTCCTTAATGCCATCTGATGTTGGCGTGATGATTGGATCATCACGAGCCGCTATGGCTCTGGGGAATGTGAAACTTGCGCTCAACCATGCCCGTAAAGCCTATCGACTTGCTCCGAACAACGTGGAGGTCCTCACTGGCTTAGGCGACGTTTTCGCCCAAAAAGGCAAGCTTCAGAAGGCCATCCAGATATACGATCGGGCGTTACGCGTCTCCGAAGACGACCGAGCGGTCCAATTAGCTCGCAGCAAACTCCTGCTTCGATTGGGTCGAACCGAGGAGGCTGCTGCTGACCTGCGGACGCTTACAAAGGCAGATTCAGAATTCGAGGACGCATGGGCTGCGCTTTCAGAAGCATACACTCTGTGCGGGAACAATGATGATGCCCTTGAAGCTGCCAGTAAGGCTGCGAAACTCGCCCCTCGTAATGTGGAGTATCAACTCCTCTTAGGACGGAAGTTCAAAGAGGCTGGTCAGCTTGACCAGGCGCTTAACGTATTGACAAAAGCTTCATCCCTCGCTCCCGTCGACGCTCGAATTGCACGGGAACTTGGAGATGTTCATAAGGCTCGCAGGCAGGATACGCAAGCTCTCGATGCATATTTGCATGCGATTACTCTCGACCCAAAGGAAGCGGCCGCCTACAAACAAGCCGGATTAATCCTGAAGGTCTTGAAATCATACGGACAGGCAGCAGACATGTTTGAAAAAGTTGTTTCGATAAATCCCCTGGATCCAGACGCTCTTCATCAGCTAGCTGCTGTACGCGCGTTGCAATTGGTCCATGGCGGTTTGGAAGAGCAGGCGGTGACCCTATGATCAACCGAGATACTTTCATTCACCTCATCGATACAGCATTTCTCGCTGGACGCGCTGATTACGCGAAACACACAGCGAACGATTGGCTTGCAGTATGGCCAGGCGATCTCGAAGTCCAGCTCCTGATTGCACGAGCGGAGATGGAGCAAGGTCAATTCCGTGAAGCCATTCAACGCTTGAATTCTGTCCTTTCCAACGACCCGGAATGTATACAAGCCTACGAATTAATGGCCAGTTCTCTGCGTACAATCGGCGAGGTCGTAAAATCCCGTATTTATGAAGCTTGCGCCAAGTCCCTTCAAGGCGAGGAGCTGAATTCCCAAGAAGCTCCAGCCTGGGTTATCCAGATTCGATTAGCATTGAAAGCTCTTGCCCGCGGAGATACCCAGACCGCAATTCCCGCCGCGCAAGTGGCACTTACGGCTGATCCTGACCTGGCTCTGCCCACGCTCGTTGCCCTTAAGGCTTCCAGAGCGGCAGGCAATCCATCTGCTGTCTCTTCATTAGCAAAAACAGGGCTCGAGCGTTGGCCGAATTGCGTTCATTTTCTCCTAATCATCGCAAATGATCTGCTGCTAGATGAGAAAATCGACCAGGGGGTTGCCTACATTCATCAAGCGGTTAGCCATGATACGAGTGGCAGGATCGCTAAGGACGTTCTCGGGAACGATCATCCCTATCGCAATCTGTGGCCTGAAGAACAATCAGCAGACCTAAGCAGACCCATTCCCGCTGATGTAGCAGCGGTTCTTGGCGACAACCGCCTCTCCAGTTCAGCCAGTGTTGAAAAGGAAACTGTCGCTAGCAGCCCTGATATCGAGGGTGACACCAGCGCAGCCATTTCCTCAATGAGTGATGAGCCCGCGATCAAATCCGAGTCACCCGCAGCAGATTCTCTTCCTGAACCCGAACCATGGGAATCGTTCCGGGGGCCAAGTCCTGGGGATCCTCGGGAGAGTGACGAAAAGCCATTCTCCGAAGAGAGCTTGATTGAGATAGAGCAGGATTTCCGTCGCCTTGCGAGCCGCTTGAAATCTCGGCAGCGAGCGCGAGATGAGGATGGTCGCTCACCAGTTTATGTTGTGCTTTCAAGCCATACACGCTTGCAGCAAAGTTTCGGCGAAGATGGCTATTTGAGGGTGAACGATGCTGTTCTCTCTCTGGTAGAAGCAATCCGCCGTCGCCCTGGATGGACAGCCTACCGCATCTATCCCGATGACCCGAGCACTCTCGACGCATTCGATATCTCCCCCTGCGATCCTGGAAATGCCTGGGAGATTAAGCTCCGCATTGCGGATCTCGATCAATCCCTTGCCAAGCGAGGGGAGATGATAGGAGCATTGCTCATTGTTGGCGGTAACGGGATCGTTCCTTTCCACCTGCTGCCAAATCCCACAGACGATGATGACGATGTAGTGCCGTCAGACAATCCATACGCCGCAACGGACGAGAATTATTTTGCCCCCGAATGGCCAGTGGGTCGTATTCCGTTTGACCAGGATCTCGATGAACTTGTTACACAACTGGATCGTTCGACCCGCGATCACCGCCAAACGAACCGCTCAATGGGTTTGGTTCAGCGTCTAAACCTCTGGCTTTTCCGCAGATTCACACGGATATTCAGAAGTGACAAGAGGGTTTTAGGGTACACCGCAAGCATATGGCGAAAGGCATCGTTTTCAGTCTTCAAAACCATCGGCGATCCACGAGCGATGATCACCTCGCCACCGACGGAAGCGAACCGGTTGCCCTCTGTCGTCATGGGACCCGCTCGCCTTTCCTATTACAACCTTCATGGTCTGGAGGATGCGCCTGAATGGTATGGTCAACGCGATCCACTCCGCGATGATAGCAACCTGGGAGAGTTTCCTGTCGCCCTACGCCCACAGGATGTCGTGAACAGCGGCCGTGCTCCTAAAGTCGTATTTACTGAAGCATGCTATGGTGCGAACTCCATGGCGAAGACCCCAGATTCTGCGCTCAGCTTGAAGTTCCTATCTTCAGGCAGCCGGGCAATCGTTGGCTCGACAAAGATATCCTACGGTTCGATTACGCCGCCGCTGATTGCTGCCGATTTACTCGGTCGAATATTTTGGCTGAACCTCAATCAGAAATTACCTGTCGGTGAGGCATTACGGCGCGCCAAGCTGAAGCTCGCTACCGAGATGCACCGCCGGCAAGGTTTCCTCGACGGCGAAGACCAGAAAACCTTGATTTCGTTTGTGCTCTATGGCGATCCGCTATTCACACCTTCAGATATTGCCCCCATGCCGGGAGAGAAATCCGTAATCCGCAGGACTTCCAGACCCAAGACGATGAAGACGGTCTGTGCCCTGGGTGAATGTGATATCTCACCTGACAAAATGAAACCGAGCTCTCTCAAGAAAGTCAAGCTCATCGTTTCTCAATATCTTCCGGGTATGCAGGACGCTGCGTGCAAGATCCATCCTCAGCACTTCCAATGCTCGGGCGAGGATCATACTTGTCCAACCATGCAAATGGGCGCAAAATCGCAAGCACCCTCTGCCAGTGGTTCGACAGTCATCACGCTCTCCAAGCACATCCCTGATGGCGATCTAAGCCACCCCCATTTTGCCCGCATCACGCTAGACGCGTCCGGTAAAGTAACCAAGCTGGCGGTCTCTCGTTGATATCACGATCCTAGGGATATGGCACACTTCTTGCATCTATCAATGCAGGAAGGAATCAAAGTGCCATGTCCCTAGATTTTGATCGACTCGGATTTCATTATTATCACGATCAGGAACACTACACCCAAGCGGACCTAGACCGCTGGCTGCCAGTTTTCGAATCTATTAATACAACCTGGCTCACGCTGAGCGGCTCTTCTTCGCAAGCTATCCCCGAGTTCTTCCTATGCGGACTGATCGAGGCGGATATCAAGCCAATCATCCACCTCGAGGCATCCATCAACGAAATCAATGTTCGCTCTCTCAGACCTCTTTTCGCAAGTTACGCAGATTGCGGGATCAAGCACATCGTGCTCCACGACCGCCCGAATATGCGTGCTCAATGGGACCCCTCGAGCTGGTCTCGTGGTGATCTGGTTGAGCGATTCCTCGATCACCTGATCCCCTTGTTCGAGCTCCAGGCCGAGTATGGTCTCAAGCCGATATTCCCACCCTTAGAGCCCGGTGGTGATTATTGGGATACCGCATTCCTGCGAACAGCCCTGGGGTCACTCCAGCGCCGAGGGAAAAGTGAATTATTACAGAATCTCACGCTCGGCCTTTACCAATGGAGCAATGGTAAACCGCTCGATTGGGGAGCTGGTGGCCCAGAGAGCTGGACCTCCGCACGGCCATACAACACTCCCGACCAAAGCCAGGATCACCGGGGATTCCGAATAAACGAATGGTATTCCGCAATCTGCCGCGATGTTATTGGAACTGAACTTCCAATGATGGTGCTCGCTGGTGGAATTAATTCTCAGAACCAGGATGCTGATACAGGAATTGATTCAAATCTACGAGCGGTGATTGAAATTCTTTCGCTTGTCAGGTGCGATGAACTCCCCAGCATGGCACTCAACCTCGCTC
Organism: Methanosarcinales archaeon; assembly: GCA_048629905.1. GTDB lineage: Bacteria > Chloroflexota > Anaerolineae > Anaerolineales > E44-bin32 > E44-bin32. The sequence goes on along the minus strand of JAIWHF010000034.1, from coordinate 3,972 downwards.
TTGACCCACATACAGTTGCCGAAGGATTACAAGATAGCTGGGATGCGATCGAAGAAATACCATCCCCATCAACGCGAATAAAAGCCAAGGTCAAGAAACTATTTGCCGTTGAGGAAACGCTTCACACAACGTCTAGTCATAAGAAATTTATCTCTCATTACGTTCTTCTTCCAATGACAAATTTACGCAACATAGCTCAGGATTGGGTTGATGTAGGACCCTTTGCACTGGCTGTGAAACCAGTTGTAGGTTTTTCTGCGGGAGAAGCCCAGTTCGCTGAACGAGTGACGATCATCGGCAGCGAGACGGATATTCCTGCCGCTATCGAAGACCAGCTGAGCAGCGCTGGCTGTGATGTCACTCGCTTTCCAATGGCTGACGCATCAGAACTTCTTGTGATGGCAGCCGAACTAGCTTCAAAGAACCTCACTTCTGGAGTTGTCAATGTCTGACGCAAACCCCCTCGAGTACTTGCAGCATCTCTCCCAACCTGAACCTCCGCGGCAATTAGGGGAGGCCAAGGTCAAAGTTCTTGGCCTGGGTGGAGGAGGATCGAACGCTGTTAATCGCATGATTGAGTTAGGGGTGATGGGCGTCGAGTTCATCGCCGCCAACACCGACCAGCAGGCACTAACTTCCAGTCTTGCTCCTACTCGCCTTCAACTTGGACCCCGAATCACTCGTGGTCTGGGAGCAGGTGGTGACCCGAAGATCGGCGCATCAGCGGCGATGGAAAGCAGCCGTGAGATCGCTGCCGCCCTTGCCGGAGCCGATATGGTCTTCATAACTGCCGGGATGGGCGGAGGAACGGGCACTGGTGCAGCTCCTATCGCAGCCGAGATAGCGCGTGAAGTCGGTGCAGTCGTTATCGCAGTCGTCACGATGCCTTTCAGCTTCGAGATGAGTAAGCGTTCCCAGAACGCCCTGGAAGGTGTGCGCCAAATTCAACCACACGCCCACACACTGATCACCGTGCCAAACGATCGCTTGCTTCAAGTCGTTCCCCGGGATCTAAGCCTGGAGATCGCCTTTCGAATTGCCGATGATGTCCTCCGCCAGGGTGTCCAGGGGATCGCCGAATTGGTCACCCGCCCCGGCTTGATCAATGTAGATTTCGCCCATGTGCGCGAGATTATGACCAATGGCGGCGGCGCCTATATGGCCATAGGACTGGGCAAAGGCGAGGGGAAAGCGCCCGCGGCGATTAAACAAGCGTTGCACCACCCATTATTAGAGATAGACGGTCTCGACAGCGCATCAGGCATTCTCGTGCACTTCACAGGGGGCGAGGACCTTACGCTCCACGAAGTGGGGGAAGCTGTAGAGAAACTGCGAGATGTGACCACGCCTGATATCGACATCATTCTAGGCGCCACAACGGATCCAGCGATGACGGGTCGGGCACAGGTCATCTTGATTTTCACCGGTGTGGGAGGCTGCCCTGTTGCTGCCGTGCAGGGGTTTGAGGAAGTAGTAGCAATCGCTCCTTCTTCTCAGGTCCCAGACAAGCAGATAGATGATCTCGACCTACCCACTTTTTTGAGAAGGCGCGCCGCTGTCGGCTCAAGGAGCTAACGGACTGTGGATCAAGCAACGATACAGAAACTCAACCGCTCCGTCGGGAAAAAGTTCCCCGAGATGAACAAAGTTAGACCGACGGTGCGCGAGCAATCCAACACCAAGGGGAATGTACAATTTTTGTTGACCTACAAGGGGAAGGCTGAGCTGCCTGGGGGTCGTAAGATCAGCCGCATTGTTCGCGTCGTCGCTGATGAGCGGGGACGGATCATAAAGATGAGTACATCAAAATAGCCATGGACGAATATCTGATCAACTTCAACTCGTATGTAAAACTCGCTTTTTGGAAGGTCGCCGCTAGCCTTACCGGCGCCGCGGTCCGCAACCAGCGCCTCTTCAACCGTGTCTTATGGGTCGCCCCCATCGTTCTCGCCGCGGTCCTCGCCTACATGTTTGGCAGGTTGTTTGGTGCAATTTTGATACTGGGATTAGCTGCATAGCTAACCCACCGTCATTGCAGGCCAAAGTCGCCCAGAGTACAATCCGGGCGACTTTCTGTTACCCTTTAGGCATATCGGTTAAATCATGCGAAGTCGTCTGCCAGTTGTGCTCTTCGTTCTAATGATGTTGGTCTGCTTCGCGGCAGGCGCTATTAGCGTGCTCCTTCAAGGTGAAGGACAAGATACGATCCCTCAATCAACGCCTTTCGAATCCATTGAAATCGCACCTACCGCACCCATCCAGAGCGGCGCTGTCTCCATTCTCGTGCTGGGAGTTGATGAGATCAAACAGGACAAGCCAAAGATTCTTTCCATCTGGTTCATTAGCTTCCAACCCCCCGATAAAAAGATCCAACTCCTTGGAATACCTACGGACCTCCTTCTTCCGGACACCGACATCCCTCTTAGCGAGGCCTTCTCGCTTTGGGAAGCTCCGGATTACGGAGCCGATTTCATAACCGCGATGGATCATTTCTCCCCAAATCCCATCTCAGGTATTGCCGTTCTGGATGAGGAGGGATTCAGCGCCCTAATCAACTACCTGGGCGGCTTCTCCCTGGACGACCAGAGTTACGATGGCGCCTCAGCGATTGGCACACTGCGACTGCTTGAAAATCAACCGCTTATCGCTCTCAAGCTGCAAGCACAAATCCTGCGGGCATTGAGTGTGAAAGCGCCGGATCTTGGTAAAACACCCGAGCTCACGCCACTCACGCTTCTTCTCCCAGAGCACGCTTACACATCCCCCTCGCCGGCACAATTAGCGACGCTTGCAAGCTCCCTGCTCCCGCTGCAAACGGATTTAATTGAGATCACTATTTATAAGATCACACCATGATCCAATTCACAGAACACTCCGGGATCCCTTGGAGTCATGAAAAGGACAATCCCGGAATTCCTGGCATGATCTGTGATATGACGTAACTATTTACATTACTCTCAACACGAAGTTCTTGCATATTTGCGAGACTCCGGCTATTTTAATAGCGTCAATATTCCAAATTTGAAGAAAACGTGGTTACGAACCAACAAGTCTTCTTCGTAATAAGCTGAAGGAGGTGCAATACCGATCTGAACTCACCATCGTAGATCTTCAGAAATTTCAAAATTTATCAGGAGGAAGAGATGAAGAAATTAGGACTAGTTTTGACACTTACCATCCTTGCGGTTCTCCTCGTCGCGTGTGGAGCACCGGCGGTTGGAGAGGTTAGGATCGCAATCGAGAACGCCTACCTGCCCTTCAACTACATCGATCCCGTCACGAAAGAACCCACGGGTTGGGATTATGAAGTCTGGGATGAGATCTGCGCCCGCATTAACTGCACGCCTGTCTACGTCGAGGCTTCCTGGGAAGGCATGATCCAGGCCGTCGCTGACGGTCAGTTCGATGCCGCTGCCGATGGCATCACGATCACAGATGAGCGTGCCGAGATCGTCGACTTCTCGATAGGCTACATCAACCTGGACCAGCGCTTACTCGTGCGCATCGATGAGGATCGCATCGAGAGCATTGAGGACATCGTCGCTGACGAGAGTCTGAAACTGGGCACTCAGACCGGCACAACGAACTATGAGACTGCCTCGACGTACTTGCCTGTTGATCGCATCTCGGCTTTCGAGCAGTTCCCCTTCGCCGTCCAGGCGTTGATAGCTGGTGATATTGACGCTGTGATCATCGATGAGGTTGCTGGTCAAGGCTATATGGGTGAAAATGCGGATCTTTTGAAACTTGTTGGCCCATCCATGTCTAGTGATCAACTTGGCTTCATTTTCCCCAAGGGTAGTGATTTGGTAGAACAAGTAAATGGTGCCCTCAAGGAGATGATGGCAGACGGTTTCATGGATGAAGTTAATGCGAAATATTTTGGTCCTGATTTCGTTATCACTTACGATGACCTAGAGTAATATCCTAGAGAATATTGATCAAAGCAAAACCGGTGTGCATGGCGTTGTC
>JAIWHF010000033.1:0-19967 GCA_048629905.1 Methanosarcinales archaeon | reverse complement strand
GTAATCCGAGACCTGGAATGAGAGGGTGTACTCAAGGGTATCCCCAGGCACGATGCCGCCGCCGTTAATATCTACGACGTTCTTTTGGACTGCGATCGACTTGTCGGTCAAAGTATGTTCGCAGCCGGCGGGATCTTCAGATACCGTCCCGCCCACATCGCGTGGATCAAGCGGTGTCCAATCTGCGCTCACCGCGGCGTTATCGCAGGATGTTACATCATTGCCGGTGAGCGCGTTGATCACACGGTTGGCGCTGGCATCTTCAAGCGGAATATAGAAATCGAATGTAAAGCTGGCGGATCCGCTGATCGGACCCGCGAAGGAGCATTGAATCGTTCCGCCGGGAGTGGCACTGATGGCTGTGCAGGATGCTCCACCCGGTGAAGAGCTAAGCAAACTAAACCCTTGAACATTGTCCGCAAGGATGTCCTGCAATACCACATTGGTGAGGCTCTGACCGGAGGCGATCCCCACCGTCACGGTGTACTGCATAGGGTAAAAGGACCGGAAGTTTGGTCCACTTGCAGCCTCGTTCTCGGGTCCGCTGTATGTCTTCGATAGTGTAAGGAGTGTGGGTGTAACCGTCCGGGTGATGAAGCTTGTTAGCGTACCATCACCAGGATCGCCGCAGCACCAGTCGTCGAGAGGTGTAGCTCCGAATTCGAAGCCGCCGCGGGCCTGGATCGTGAGTGGCGTACCCACATCGGCATAATTGCTCATGTTGACATTCATTGAAACCGATGCGGGAGGTTGATCAGGTGTAAAGCTGCCAAACGGGAGCCTCAACACGACCAGTGTGTCACCCGGAGTGCCATTGACCGTGATATACGCTCCCGTGCTGTTGCGCATGATTGGATGGGTGGCGCTTCCTGAGGCGTCAAACGAGAGCACCCACATGTTCTGGCTGGAACCCGAAGTTGTAAACGGAATCGATAAATAAGAGGCTGAAATCGACGACGTTCCCAGACCATCATAAGGTCCGCCGCCTGCGTCGGCGTCGGCGCCAGTTGTATCCAGGATTACGTCGATTATGGGGCCATACCCCGGGTCTGCACCGGCATTATCGAAGGTGACTGTGAAGGCGACATTTTGTCCCACGGGAACTGCGCTCGGCACGCTGAGCGAGATGCTCGCAGCAGGCGCAAAAGGAGGTCTAAGGGGCGGGGATTCTAAGAGCGTTTGGGTGAGATCGATTTCTGGTGAGGAATATGAAGGCGCGGCAGCTGAACTGCCGGGTAGCAGGCCCAGCAACATGATTACAATCCATATTGCACGAAGCGTGCGTTTTCCCCCGGCAGTGGATGAAAAAAGTCGGCGTTTACTTTGGCGTGGAGCTATCTTCTACTCCTGAGTGCGTTCCTTGCTGGAAATTAACGTAATAAGTAATGATAACGAACCACTCAGGAGTACGCAAGGGAGGAATTAGGCCAGCCAACGGCGGGGTTTACAACCTATTCAAGAAACGGGAGGAAGATCGTAAACGATGTACCAAGCTCGGTATCACTCTCGACCTCGATCCAGCCGCTGTTTTGTTCCACGATCTCCTTACAAATAGCCAGACCGAGGCCGGTGCCAGGCTCACCCGAATCGCGCCCCGTTTTACCACGGTAGAAGCGCTCGAATAGGTGCGCTTGGTCTTCAGACGGGATCACTGGACCATTGTTGTAAACCCGGAGGGATATATGAGGCTCTTCACGAGCATTAAGATACTCGCTGGAAAGCAGTACCTCCCCCCCGAGAGGTGTGTAAGACAACGCATTGCCCATGAGGTTTGTGATCACCTGAATCATTTGTTCGCGATTGACCATAATCGCCGGGATTTCCGGGTTCAGCTCATGCTGGAGAAGGATGTTCTTCGCTTCTGCCCGAGCCTGCTGTGAGTCAATTACCTCAGCGATTAGTGCATCCATAACGTGGAGTTCTTTGCGCTCTGACTCGACATCGCCGTCAAGACGAGAGAGCGTGAGCAGGTCTTCGATCAGTGTAGAGAGACGATCGGCTTCGTTTTGTAGAACACCCATATAGACGTCACGCTTATTGGCTTTACGTGGATTCTGGAGCAGGGAGAGGTAAAGCATCACGTTTGTGATCGGAGTGCGGAGTTCGTGGGACACATTGGAGACGAAGCTGGACTTCAGCCGATCGAGCTCTTTTAATTGTTCGTTGGCTTCCTCCAGTTCCTGTGTTCGCTTGCCAACCCGGACTTCCAAGGTTTCCATCAGCGTTGCCCGGCGGATTGCATTCGCAGCCATATCAGCGATGGCTGTCATAATCCGTATCTCACCATCATCAAAGGAGTGTTTACGACCGAGGAGCAAAGCGCCAAGGGTCTCATCATGGGCGATGAGGGGGACGCAAATGAGCGAGCGCATCTCCCCTAGGAGTTCTGGGCGGGCGAACAGCGGATCGGAAAGAATATCTTCGCTGGTGTATATCTCGCCTGATTCGATGACTTTACCGCTCACACCAACCCCGGCCGGGAGTCGCTCTCCCTTCCATTCAGCCCAGACAGAACATGCTGAAGCAATCACCGTTTCCCCGCTTTCGGGTTCACGTAAAGCAATAGCTGCACCATTTGCGTCTAGAAGATTTTCCATCTGGTCGAGTAGGATGGGCAACATTTGCTCTCGATCGGCCGCATTGCGCAGGGCTCTGGAGACGGCAACGATGGCGTCCTGTTCTTTCTCCTGTTTTCGGCGCGCGGTCAAATCCATAAAGACGGCCATCGTCCCCACGAAATCTCCATTCTCAAATAGTGGGCTGCCGCTCACCTGCACCGGGATGCGCTGCCCGTCGCGGTGCAGGATCTCTAGCTCGTAACGATCGGAGCCGCCGGTTGCGCGCCGTTTATCGGCGGCTTCTACAACCGGGTACTGGTCTTCCGGGATTGTAATTGTCCAATGCTGCCCCTCAATCTCCTCTCGTTTGTAACCGAGAAGTGCGGCTGCGGAGGGGTTCACAAGCGTGAAATAGCCATCCCGATCCTCGACCAAGATCCCCTCGAACATATTGAGAAGGATGTTTTCGTTGAATTCCTTAAGGCGGTTGATCTCTTCTGTCGCCTGCTTGCGCTGGCTGATATCACGAATCGCTGTCACCCTGAACTCGCGATCTCGATGGGAGTAACTCTTTCCACAAACTTCGACTTGGAAACGCGTTCCATCGCGTTTTATGCACACAGAATCGTACGGCCGGTCGTACCCAGAGCGAATCTTTTCGAGGGCTTCTTCGAGGGCCTCAGGAGCGATGACTTCAGCAATTTGCTTGCCAATAAGCTCGCGCCGTTGATATCCGAACAGGTTGGAAAATTGTTCGGTCACCTCGATAAAACACCCACCCTCCGTGATGGCAATACCTTCAAACGCGGCTTCGGTAAGTAGGCGAAAGCGTTCTTCCTGCTCTCGAAAGGTTTGATCAGCGCGTGTAGCGTTGATGAAGAGGGGTCCAATCCAGGCGAGCGCAAGTACCAGTACAAGAGAGGCGACCAGCGCGATGACCTCGCCGATTGGGACGACGGTTGCTCCTATTGTTCCGGAAGCGATTTGGTATAGGACCCAAACCTGACGCAGAGCCAAGAGGACCATGCCGATGGCGATCGCGACCCAAGCTTTGAGTCCGCCTGTTATTCGGATCAGGCGCAACGCGAGATAGGCAGCTAACAGCTGCAGTAGAGCCGATATTGCCAGAATCGGGATTATGTACATCGTGAACGGTCCTTAAACCCAAAAATCATGATGGTTAAGCGATGCATGAGGTTCAAGCCTTGACTATATTCATCAAGTTGGTGTGCAGGCTCTGTGCCAAAGCATTTCTTGATGAAGAGATATGTGCAGCCAAAAATGAGAGAGCGAAATCCCCTTGTAAGCGTATGTTAAGAAGATTCCAATTCGCCGCCCGCTAGCGGACAAGATGGCGAGCATAGTGCGAGTGTACGTGAAACACAGTCGGCGGAGCAATGCGTCTTAGGTAACCCGGATTGAGGGGCGATGATTACCCGTCAAGGGGCAATTCAAGGTCTATAAATAGGAAGCAGCGGAATCACAGCCACTTGCGCTGGACCCAAGTCGCCATACAATGACGGCGCTTAAGAGATTACGGGTGGCGGGTTAAAAGGTACCGCTCTTGCACCAGCGGCAGCAGGTTCCCTGGGAATTTCATATATGGTTCTAATGCTCACGTTCGCGCCTGTATATATATAATAAGTAGAGTGTACAGGTTGTTAGGTGCATTTGGAGGATACGGCTTATGATGCGATTTGATCGATTTACCGAACGCGCCCAAGACGCGGCTCAGCGCGCGGCGGAGATCATCCAGCGCTACGGCCACAATCAAATTGACACAGAACACATTCTGCTAGCGCTGATAGAACAACCGCAAGGGGTTATCTCACAGATTCTTGAACGTTTGAACATCGACATCGATCACATTTCTGAACTGATCGATCAGCAATTGCGCGCCAGCCCCAAGGCGAATATTTATGGCGGGGGCGCTGGTCAGATATTCATTACGCCGCGCGTGAAACGCGTGGTCGATATGGCTAACGAAGAAGCCAATCGCTTGGACGACGAATACATTTCCACCGAACATTTATTCCTCGCAATTCTCTCCGAGCGCAACACAGCCATTTCTCGCTTGCTGTCGGATGAAGGGATCACAAAAGAACGTGTCTATGACGCGATAAAAGAAACCCGCGGTGGTCAGCGGGTGACCGACCGCAAGGCGGAATCGCGCTACCGAACGTTGGAGAAGTACTCGCGAGATCTTTCTCAGCTCGCCCGGGAAGGAAAATTAGATCCTGTCATCGGCAGGGACGATGAAATCCTGCGTCTGATCCAGATCCTCTCGAGACGCACGAAAAACAACCCGGTGCTGATAGGGGAAGCGGGCGTGGGTAAAACAGCCATCGTCGAGGGGTTGGCACAGAAGATCATCGACGGGGACGTTCCGGAGATTCTGAGCGGCAAACGGGTGGTTTCGCTGGATCTCGGCGCGATGATCGCCGGCTCACGTTTTCGCGGAGAATTTGAAGAACGCCTTAAGGCCTCGATTGAGGAGATACAAAGAGCGGAGGGCGAGATCATCTTAATGATCGATGAGCTGCATACTGTGGTCGGCGCCGGCGCCGCCCAGGGGGCGATGGACGCTTCCAATATGTTGAAGCCCGCCCTATCGCGCGGCGAACTCCAATGCATTGGCGCGACGACACTGGATGAATATCACAAGCACATCGAAAAGGATGCCGCGCTCGAGCGGCGATTCGCACCGCTCTATGTTGAAGAGCCCTCTATAGAAGAGACCATAGAAATGCTAAAGGGGCTGCGTGATCGCTATGAAGCGCATCATAAAGTCCGCTTCTCGGATGAGGCCTTGGTCGCCGCCGCCAGGCTGAGTCAACGTTATGTAACTGACCGGCACTTACCCGACAAAGCAATCGATTTGATGGACGAAGCGGCTGCCAAGCTGCGCGTTGCGCTGTACTCCCTGCCGCCCGAGTTGAAAGAGCTTAAAGCCGATGTCGATCGCATGATGGCCGAAGAGGAGCTGGCGGGGCAAGAGCGCGATTACGAACGAGCCGCGGAGAAAAAAGCACAACGTCTCCGACTTGAGAAGGAATTTCGAATAAAGCGTGACGCCTGGGAAGTCGAGCACCAACTGGATGAGGTTGTGGACGAGGATGACATCGCTGAAGTCGTTGCGCAGTGGACCGGCATCCCGGTGCACCAGGTGATGGAAACCGAGGCCGAAAAACTACTGAATATGGAAGAGCGTCTGAACGAACGCATCATCGGGCAAGATGAAGCTATCCACGCTCTCTCGGACGCGATCCGGCGGGCTCGGGCGGGTCTTAAGGACCCCCGCCGGCCGATAGGGTCGTTTATCTTCCTGGGTTCATCGGGAGTAGGGAAGACAGAGATGGCCAAGGCCCTTGCGGAATTTCTCTTCGACGAAGATGATGCCCTGGTGCGAATTGACATGAGCGAATATCGTGAACAACATTCCGTTTCGCGATTATTCGGCGCACCTCCGGGCTATGTTGGCTACGAAGAAGGCGGACAGCTTACAGAAGCAATTAGAAGGCGCCCCTACCGCGTAATCTTGTTCGATGAGATCGAGAAGGCGCACCCTGAAGTGTGGAACACGCTGCTGCAGATCCTGGATGATGGTCGGCTCACCGATGGCCAGGGCCGCGTCGTCGATTTCCGCAACACCGTCCTGATTATGACTTCCAACCTGGGTACAGAATTCGTCACCCGTTCGGGGACGTTGGGTTTCCAACGGTCGGGGGAGGGAGCGGAAAGTGAGGGGGAAGCCAAGATTGAGCGTGCCCTAAAGGACACCTTCCGACCTGAGTTTCTAAACCGTATCGATGAGGTAATCATCTTCTCCAAACTCACATTAGAGGATATGGTGCAGATCGTCAGCCTGCAAATGGAACAGGTCCGTGAACGACTGGAAGACCACGGTTTGAAAGTTAGCTTGAGCGACGCGGCGCGTAACTGGCTAGCTCAAGAGGGTCTAGATCCAGATTTCGGCGCCCGGCCTCTCATGCGTGCGATTCAGAAGCATGTTGAGAGCCCGCTCTCTGTCAAGATCCTCCAGGGCGAGTTCAAAGAAGGGGGCCAGGTGTTGGTCGACTATGTCGAAGATGAGGGTGTGGTCTTCCTCCCAATAGAGGACAGCACGCCCATCGAAATCGACGAGGAAGTCAACGCCTGAGGGGTTAGTTAGTAGTTACAAGAGCGGAAAGTTTCGGGGCTGTCCTAAGGGCAGCCCCTTATATTTAAGGTTCTCCTCCATTTTCTGTAGAAGGGTGACATAAACGCGGATACCCCAGTTGATGGACACTATATATGACGGTATCCGCAGATGTGAAGAATCGCTTTTTTCCTTTTCCCCCCTATGTCCCCCCAGGGGGACGTGGGTGCAGTAGTCTGCCCTCGCAAAGCACTCAGAGCGCAGCGTGGAGCCACACCCCCTGACAACGATCGATTCGGCTTTACGTTTCATAGGGACGTCTCTAAGGAACACTTAGCAGCGCTTATGGGATGTATATAATGGTTCTTCCCACGCTGGCGACGAGTTATTAGTAAGGGCGAGCCGTCGGCTCGCCCCAACAGATCTTGAAAACTGATAAAGAACGGGCCGACACAAGGGCCGGCCCTTACAATTTATTACTGTAGGGGGCTACTGCTCTTTCGTCACTCCACCCGTTTGCGCTTCAATCTTGTCGGCGCTGGCTGTGTAGAGCAGTTCAGTGGCGCTCTCGAGGTTCGGCTGTGTTACGCCTCCCAACATCGATGCCAGTTCCGTTATCCGTTCCGAGTCGCTCAAAGAGTGCGTAAGCGTGATCGTACGCTCACCTTTTATTTGCTTTTCAACTTTGACATGCTGATCTCCGAACGATGCCAATTGCGGGAGATGGGTTATACATAGAACCTGGTGTTTAGGTGTTAATTTCCACAATTTCTCCCCGATGATCGCCCCGACCCTGCCGCCGATCCCCTGGTCGATCTCGTCAAAAATCAACGTTGGCGTTCGATCGGCTTGCGCCAGGATGCCCTTTAATCCAAGCATAAGCCGTGATGTTTCACCGCCTGAGGCGACCTTCGTCAACGGTTTTAACCCTTCACCTGGATTGGCCGCGACCAGGAACTCGATATGATCCAGACCGGTTGGGCCAAGCGCGACATGACGGTCGCCGATAGGGGCTCCGTCAGGATCGTCATCCCAGTGTTGGGCGAGACCGAATTTGGCCCCTTTCATATGCAAATCTGCCAATTCATGCTCGATTGCATTTGCCAGGCGCTTTCCAGCATCTTCTCGGATCTTGGTAAGCTGCTCGCCAAGTTTGCCCAAGCGATGAAGGAGGGCTCCTTCCTCCTCGGTCAATTCTTTTAGACGTTCTTCTGCATGGGTAATATTCTCCATGTCTTCTCTTGCGGTTTCGGCTTGGGAAAGGATGGCTTCAATGCTTCCCCCATATTTGCGCTTCATGGTGGTTATCATGTTCAGGCGCTCTTCGACTTCGTCCAGTCGATGTGGGTTGAACATGATTTCCTCACGGTAAAGCCTAAGCCGCCGGATGAGTTCGGATACTTGCTCAATGATCGCTTGCGCTTGAGCTTGTGAATCGGCCATGCTCGGGTCAATTTTGGCAAGACTAGACGTGGAATGCACGACACGTCCAAGAAGATCAGCGGCTGATTCCTGGCCCTCGATCTGACCGTCAAGCGCGGTGATCGCCTCCTCGGTTTGTTGTGCAAGTTGTTCGGCGTTCGCCAAGCGGGAGCGCTCCTCAAGCAAGGTTTCGTCCTCTCCGGGTTGTAATTTGGCTGACTCAACCTCGTTGATCTGAAAGGTGAGGAACTCAATCTTTCTGGCGGAATCTTGCTCCTGTTTGCGCAGTTGTTCCAGCTGGCGGCGGACTTCACCCAGGGTTTGATACTGCTCTTTATACGACTGGAGAATATCGTCGTCGGAAGCATATCGATCCAAGAGCCGGATGTGCTCGCGTACACGTAGCAGGCTGAGGTGCTCGGATTGACCATGGACATCTACCAGTAACTCGCCGATTTCTGACAGCAGACCTAGTGTGACTACGCGGCCATTCACGCGGCAGATATTCCGCCCCTCGCGCCGGATTTCTCGCCCAAGAAGAACCTTTCCTGGGTCGTCAAGTAAACCTTCCCGGTCTAGGATGCGATGGATCGGCTCTTGGGTGGATGGATCGAGATCGAAAAGTCCTTCGATCAAGGCTATCTCAGATTCGGTGCGGACAAAGGTGCTATCTGCCCGGCCGCCCAGAAGCATCTCCACGGCATCGATGATGATGGATTTGCCCGCGCCAGTCTCGCCTGTGAAGACCACAAAGCCCGGCTTCAGGGTGAGCCGCAAATCTTCGATAATGGCGAAATCTCTGATGTGAAGTTCGTTTAGCATGTCGTTAACTAGAGTTTGATGGTCCCAAGTCGGTAATACATCGTACTGATAATTAAAAAACCGTATCCTAGAGGCCAGGCGAAACTTAAGAGCGCGGCGCCGATGAAGCCCGGCTCAAGATCGATGCCCAATGTGAGTAAGGTAAGGAAGGGAAACGAACGGAAGCCTAAATAGAGAAGTACTCCCAGGATGCCACCAACGATGCTCGTGATCGTTAGCTGCCGGCTGCGGCGCTTTTTCACTGCCAGGCGTATTAGTTCAGCAATGCCACCGCCGACAATCGGGGCTACAAACAACCCCCAGAATCCTATAAGGCTTAGAAGCGCCGTGGCAAGACCAACGGAAATCAGTGCAATTGCACCGGCGATAGGAAGATCGATTGCGGTGGATGTTTCGAAAACCTTCTGATGTCCGCGAATACACTCGCGGCAGCGGTAACCAACCGGGGTTTGCACGGCGCATTTAGGACAGATGGGTTTATCGCAGTGGTTGCACCGTAGGGCTGTTTCCACATTGGGGTGGTTGGCACAAGTGAGTGAATGCTCTGTCATGTTATCTGGCTCGCGGAGGGGTTTTGGTTCATATGTGAAGTCAAATTTCGATAGAAATAATCCGGATCCTGAAAGCGCACGAAGAGGGCGACATATTCGCTGGCGAAGGCTCTAACGATATCTCGGTCCTGCAGTTGAATAGGTTCATGGCCATCCATGCTCAGGGAAGCCAGGTGGTCTGTTTTTACCTCAATAGACACTTCAGAGCCTTCGTGCAGCACGATCGCGCGATCAATGGAAAGGTGCGGGGCGATGGGGACGAGTAGGATATTGCGTAATATTGGCGGGAGGACCGGACCCCCGGCGGCGAGCGCGTATGCCGTTGAGCCGGTTGGGGTCGCCACGATCAAGCCGTCAGCGACGTAAGTCGTCAGGGGATGGCCATCAATCTCGGCTGCGAGGAACACCGGGCGTACCGTCTCGCCGCGCCCGACAACACACTCGTTCAGTACATCCCACGAGCCAAGAATCTCATCGCCTCGTAGGTGTTCGGTGCGAAGCATCATCCGGTTTTCGAGCCAGTAGTCACCGCGCAGGACTCTCTCCAGGGCGACCTTCCACTCATTCCGGGCGATTTCAATAAGGAATCCCAGCCCGCCAAGGTTAATTCCCAGGATAGGCACGTTGTTTGGGGCGCATAGGTGGACAGAGCGCAGCATGGTGCCGTCTCCGCCAAGGGCAATCATCAGGTCGAAGTCGCCGGCGTTAACTCGGCTGCGCAGTGTTTCGTCAAAAAGCAAGCCTGAATATGCATCCAGGCCCTGGCCGAGGAGGAATTTGGAGATCTCGCTCGCGGTTTGTTGAGCGCCGTCCATTTTAGGATGGATGGCGATGACGATCCGCTTAGGGGGGATATCGTGGTTGATCATCATAATTATTATAAGCGCACGTCTTATCCTCTGCACACTCAGGCGAGGGATTGGTCACAGGATGAAAGGTAGCCGCAGGCTCGACACCTGGCCGGGGAATTGTGTGATCGGCCCGGTGATGAATCCTGCGCTTTTCGTAAGGTCCCCAAGATTTGTAAAAGGTCCTGTTGCAAACGGTGCGTGTACTGAAGTTTGTAAGCGCTATCGGCATATTTGAGTATGCCATACGCTGGACGCTTTCCTGTGGTCATTTCAACCAGGTGACAGTAGGCGGCAAGTTGTAGTACGTGCGAGCGATGAGGGCTCTGTGGAGCTTGACCGGATTTCACCTCGACCGGGATGCGGCTTCGGCCCCGCTGAACGAGGTAATCAGGTCGCCCGGTCAGCCCTAAATCGGGGTCATACAGAGGTTCGGTAACAGGAATTAATCGTGAAGTGTCGAGAGAGATCAGGCGACCGGCGGGGATTCCCAAAACTTTTAAGCGACGCCGGCTGAATAGTATCAGCAGCACTCCCAACATAAGAAATGACAGGATAAGTGCTGGCATAGGTCATCCAGAGAGGGTTGAAACGAAAGCGATGGCGGCCATGATCATGGCGGTGAGGATAGCCAGGACTCCAAGGGTTCGGATCCACCGCCAGAGAACGACCTGCAGCCCGTGATGCTGGTGCCATCGTGTTCCCTGAGCGAGGGATTCTACGTTATCGGGCGGAATGTCAAGGCGGGAGTACCACCATGCCCGTTGGCAGAACACGAAAGCGGCGATTTCGGATGCCCGGATTGTGTGTGCGCGCAAGATTCAGATTTCCTTAAGCCGCTTCTCGACAGAAAGTAGGGCGCGCTTCAACTCACCCTGCTGGAATGTTGTCGTCAGGTCGCCCCGGGTCCGTTCGGTCACGCCCCGCACCATGTCGGTAATCCGTCTCAGATTGTGGGTCAGGGCGTCAGGGAAGTCGATCGTGACAAGCAGGCCGTAGATATCATCCATCATTTCCAGGAGGCGCTCCGCCTCTGCCAGGTCATCGCGGCGCAGGACATCGAGGGTTCGTCGGCGGAGTTCACCCGCCGCTTCGCCAAGGCCTCCCAGCCAGGGAACGAAATCTATACCCAATTCTTCTGGTTCGGGCAGCGGTTCGCCGGCGACGAGCCGGTACACAATGCTCGCCTCGGCAAACTCCTTGAGCGCTGACTGTGTGTATCCCGCTTTATAGAGATCAGGGAATGGCGCCAGTTCGGTGCTCAGCAGATCAACAAGTTCTGATGCTTCTTTGATGAGATCTTTGGCGAGTTCAAATTCCTCGCGATGAACGGCGCGGATGGCTTTTGAGCAGAAACGGATGAGCGAGCGCGAGCGTTGGAGGGCCTGGTCGCGAGCGGTGTTTTTTTCTTCCAGGTGCTGCCGGATTCTGTCGCCGATTTGATCAAGATTTTTCATCAGTTCCCTCGTCTTCAGTTTCATCTGCATGCGGTATAAAAAGTTGGTCGGCCAGTGTATTGCTCTTGGGCAGTTCAATTTCGCCATGCTGGGATTCGAAACGCGCCATATGGTCGTTGAGTGCACGAAGAAGGAGCTTGGCATTAAAAGCAGTCATCACCACGCGGGCCTGCACACGAGCCTGTGGAATTTGGGGCATGACCTGTGCTAAATCGATCACGATCTCAGAGCGCGAATTTGTAATCAGAGCAAAGTTAGCGTACGTGGGCGTTAAATCGGCGGGAAGGTGAACAGGCATGCGCCCGCTGACATGCGGCTTTTGTGATTTTTTTGTCATGATCGTCTCCGTGGGATAACAGACCTGCTCCACCGATATTGCATCGGTGGAGCAGGAGTTGGTTCTTCCCCCTAAAAGGGGATGTCGTCTTCCGATTCGGGTGCCGCGGCTGGCTGCCCTTGATCGGCGTCGAACGGCGCATCATCTCGCCCGCCCAGGAATTTTACGGTCTCCGCGGTCACCTCGAAAGAGGCGCGGCTTTGCCCGTCATTGCCTGTCCACATCCGTGGATTGCCGGATTCGTCCGGGTTCAACCGGCCTTCGACAAGAACCGGGCGGCCCTTGCGCAGATACTCGTTGCAAGCCTCCGCCGACTTACCCCAGACCGAAACGCGGAACCAGATCGTCTCTTTGACAGATTCGCCGTCTGACTTGGTGTACTGCCGGTTGGACGCAACCGACAGGTTGGTGACCGCTTGCCCGCTAGGCGTGTAGCGCATCTCGGGATCGCGGCCGAGGTTACCAACAAGAATCAGTTTATGGAACATTGGGAACTCCATTCCGATGGGGAGTGTCTTTAGTTACGGCCCGGGTGGCCGTGAAGGCATAAAATGCGCCCATCGGTGACTAGAACAATTGTACTACTTTTACTCTCGCATGTCAAGATGCTGTATTCGTTCAGGACATATGAGACGGTTTTGAAATTGGAGCCAAATCTGAGTGATATTCATAAAGATACTCTTCTGGTGTCTTCAAATCAAGTGAATGATGCGGACGAACGGTGTTGTAGAAGACCTCCCAACTACGCAGTGCCACATTGACGCTCTTCAAATCCAGCTCCCCCATGTACAGGTCATAGAACTCTTCCGTATGCGTCCGCTGCGCTCGCTCCACATGCCCATTCAGTTTCGGTGATCGCGGCGGGAGTACAAAAAGGCGGATGTTCTTATCCGCACATGCCTGCTCGAACTGGGCCATAAACTCGCTGCCACCATCCACCTGGATTGCTCGCACTGGAAAGGGCGCACGGTCGATGAGTGTCTCCAGGAACTTCCTTGCATTTCCAGCTGTGGCGCTACGATAGGCTTCCACCACATCCCAGCGAGAGTCCATATCCCGGGCTGTGAATTGCTTGAAGACCACGCCGTGCAACGGCCGCACGTCTAACGTGTCTACCTGCACGATGTCCCCTGGTTTCCTCACCCGGTATTCCTTCGGTTTCCTGATGGCGTAGGGACGTTTAATACGTCGCTTCCGTGTGCAGATCCCATTTCTAGGCGGCTCTCTGAGCACCCCTCGTGCTTTCAGCCGCTTCAAGATCCGCCCCACTGTGGAGATGGATGTGTGCATACCTTCTCGATCCAGTAGCTTCCACAGCTTCTCCTTACCCATACCTGGACGCGCTTCCCTAAGTCTCAGAACAGCCTCCGCCAGCTCTGGCCTCCATTGGGGCCTGCGCACTCGCTTTGGCCGCCGATCGCCATCCTCCAAGCCGATCAATCCCCTCTCCTCCACCCGCTTTTGCCAGCGATACAGCGTTGATCGTGGAAGCCGGAGGATATCGGCAGCTTTCTGTGCGGAAAAACCTTCCGCACGCAAACGCTGCCAGGTATTCAAACGCCGCAGTCGTTGACGAGCCGCATCACTCATCTCAATTGGGCGTCTTCGGGAAACATAGTAGAATGAACCGGGTAGTCCTACTATCCGCATTGGAGCCTCTCCTTTTTGTCTCAAACATAAGGATGGCTCCAATTGTTTTTCTTCGCTACTGTCTCACATCTATCTGAACTTATTCAACTATTGTATTCGTTTGTTTTTTTGGAATTGAAAGCTAGACTCAGAAGGACATCGTCTCATCGTAATCAGGTTGATTTTCTAGTCTTGTTGTTTGAGCAGTGACTTAAAGGGATCGAGGGAACAACAACCCTTTTAGGGCAAACTAGCCAAGGGGGTATCGATGATGGCGGACAGGGCAGCTTCATCCACCCAGCCGATCGTGCCAGAAAAATTAACCTTCCACCAATGAGTGCTTTTCGCGAATACTCCGTTTAATCTATTCCATTGATAGACGACGGTCCCCTGGGTATCCGTATCTACTGAAGTTAGGGCGGGGAAGTTCGTCCCGGGACCGAGATGTATGTTTGTGGGGTATTTAGCGGTGACCCGCACCCCAGGCGCGAACGCTGACGACTTTTCCATCGGCTCGACGATAACCATCATCATCCCGTTCGCCACAGTGCGTTCGTGGCCATCGGAAGGCCGGTTCACCACCTCGCCGTTCACCCACATCGTAGATGAGCCGCCGCCATCGAGGTTGATTCCTTCGGTGGCATGGAGATCTTCCTTACAGAAATTCGCCAACTCGAGGACAGTCATCCCGATGCTGTATGCGTTGTCACGTCCGTCGACGACGACGAAGTATAGATAATCCTGGTTGTAACAGATTGCGGTTCGTGGATGCAGCAGCAAGGCGCCACGCTGCTCGAATTTTTGAATCTCGTCTTCATACAGGAAGATGATATTTCCGGAGATGCTCGCGTACGACTTGGTCCACTCCTCGGGTGCGGGGTACTTACAGTCCTGGTCAAGGTGTGTGATCTCGAGTGATAAACCGATGGCATCCCCCTCGGTTAGAAACTGCACCAACTGGTCATCGGTATTCCCCCATCCGCTAAGAACCACATGGTCGAACGGAATGGGGGTTGATCCCGGTGCGATGCGGATCTCGCGCACGATGCCGGTGACCATATGCGGGTAGGGCATCAACGTAGCGGGTCGGGTCAGCTCTACCAGAACGTCGACCCCCTTGGACCCTCTTTTGCTGTCACGGTCAAATTGTGGCGTTAGCAGGACTAACTGATCGCTCTCGGGGCGGGTGTTAATTCCGTGGATTTCCATGCGGTTCCCGGTTGTGAGATTCGTCAGCACTTGCTTCTCCGAGCGGTGGTACACACATTGACCAAGGAAGACGCTGTTATCTTCCTTCCATGACAGGCCGCTGATGCCAGAGAGCTCGTCAAACCATTTTGAGTACCACCCGGAGTGGATCACGCCGCCGTGGGCGATCCCCGTATCGGGATCATAGAAGGACCCGTTGATCGCGACGACAACGCGGTTGCGGGCACCCCATGTATCCCCCCAGGCGTTGATGGCGCCATCATAGCGCTCGGCCATGCCGCTGACCGTCTCCAACCCTCCGGAAAGCCTGCCCTGGGCAATGCTGCTCTCGAGGGTGATGTCCGCTTGTTCCCGATCCATGCGGGCAACATACGCACGATTTGGACCCGGAAGCCAGAACATCTGGAAATCAACCCCCGCGGCAATATGCTCCCAGCCGGAAGAAGCGCTTTGTGCAGCCTGGGCTACGGGTCCCAACGCCATGGCGAGAAGGCAGAGGGAAAGTAAGACAGATCGAGTTAGGGTACGTTTGTCCATAATCACCAGAACCGCCAGGTGGTTTTTCCATCATACTTCGCACGGCCATCATTGTCGACAGGACTTGAGTGTCAGTACACACGGAGCCGAAGCTATTTGAGAAGGCGTACATGTTTACTAATAATCGATACATGCCCTATCCAATACTCAATTATTGTGTGTGAAACGAGACATGAGCATAAGGGGCGTTTGCACAAATGAGCACCTAATGGATAATCTTGAAATTGTGAAGACCCCAAGAATATGCATCCTCCAAGCTTTGATCCTCGTTCTTATTACCATCTCAGCTTGTACGCTTTCTGATGGAGCGGATCCTTTGGTGGCTACACAAACTTCCCAGGCACTTGATGCCATCGCTGAAGCAACGGTCCATGCTATCCAAACACAGGAGGCGCAGGCGACCGCGCAGGCATCCACAATCTCCCTAACATCGGCGCCTGGTCCAGCGACAACTACGCCAACCCCAATTTATTCCCCAACACCTGCGGTGCCAATGATCGAAGTCAGTTTGGACAGTAACTGCCGGACGGGTCCGGGGAAAGTGTATGACATGGTGGGGGCGCTGCTAGTGGGGGAAACGACGGAGATACTCGCTCGCGGCAGCGTTCCAAACTATTGGGTGGTGGACAACCCCGATTATCCCGGACATGAGTGCTGGCTCTGGGGAAAGTATGCTACGGTGAGCGGTGATACCAGCAATCTACCTATTCGTTCAATAGCTCCGACTCCCATCCCCTTTCCAGGCTCTATTCGGGGGTATGTCTACATTGATGGAAACAACAACGGCCAGCGCGGTGACTCTGTAGATGGTCACATCTCAGGTGCGAATCTCTTCCTTAAAGAGGGAGCCTGCCCTGGAAATACAACTTTCGCAAAATCCTCATCAAGCTCTGTGGATGGCAGCTATAGTTTTTACAATGTCCCCGCGGGCAAATACTGCCTATGGCGTGATCTGAACCAGCAAACGTTTGACCCCGATTTCCATAGCATCGACCTTGCCCCAGGCGAAAATCGAACCGAGGTGAATTTCCGCTACTTGCCGTAGCGACGCAGGCCCGCTTTCAGTTTGGTGCGGAAGCCACACATATTCATACCCCATGCATTGACTCTATTAACGAGGGCCCTGGCAGCTCTTTAATATCGCCGCTTCCCAATCAGTGGTATTCTAGATAACCAACGAATAGATGGAAAAAAATGGACCTGAACGATATCTTCAACCGACCGCCCCGAATCCTTGTTGCCGACGATGACTGGTTAAATCGGGATCTACTAAAGGCTTACCTGACTTCATCGGGGTGTGACGTGGTGACGGCGGTGGACGGAAAAGATGCGCTGGCACAGGCACTGGATGAGCCGCCCGATTTGGCACTGGTCGATGTGCAGATGCCGCACATGGATGGTTTGACGCTCTGTCAGGCGCTTAAAGACACACCCTCGACTCGATTTGTCCCCGTTGTCATTGTCACTGCGCTAGACAGTGAGGAGGAGAAACTCAAAGCTCTCGAGGTTGGGGCCGATGATTTCGTAACCAAGCCGTACAGCTCGATCGTTCTGCTGACGCGTGTGCGCTCGCTGCTGCGCATGAAGAAGCTGCACGACGATATTGAAGCCCGAAATCGCCTCTTACGACAGGTCTTGGACCGCTTCCTGGCGGAGGACGTTACCGACATCATCTTGACCGACCCCGAACGCTACCTGCGCTTAGGAGGGGATAGCTACGAGGTGACGGTTATCTTCGCAGACATTCGCGGCTTTACGCGCTTCACATCTGAACATACCGCCGAACAAGTCATTGAAACGCTTAACCACATCTTCCAGGCGCTGAGCGAAGTGGTCTTCAAGCACCGCGGAACTTTTGACAAGTACCTGGGGGATGGTTTCATGGCTTTCTACGGTGCACCGGTCACGAGCGACGATGACGCCAAACGCGCGGTCGATACAGCGATTGAGATGCAGCAGCTCTTTGGAAAATTGAGGGACGAATTGGGGGACAGATTAGAGGGGCTGGGGCTGGGTGTCGGCCTGCACTCCGGGGAAGCGGTGGTCGGAAATATCGGTTCTGAGAAAGTGATGGATTACACCGTTGTCGGCGATGTGGTCAACGTGGCCAAGCGTCTTCAGGAGCAGGCCGACGGAGGGCAGATCCTGCTGAGCCTGGAGACCTATGAGCGAGCCCACGATGTCGAAGCCGAACAGCTGGAGCCGATCCAGGTTATTGGGCGGCGGGAGCCCATACCCGCCTATATGATTCAAGTCTCCGGGGCGTGATGGACTCGTGAAGCCCGACAAGGGTAGAGTGCTATAATCTCGTTAAGCCCCAGTAGCTCAATAGGATAGAGCGAGGCTCTCCTAAAGCCTAGGCTGTGCGTTCGAATCGCACCTGGGGCACTCATAAAAAAACGCCCATACAAGAGGCGTTTTTGTTTTAAATTTAAAGGAATTCGTCCGGGCGATTCGTTTGGTCAAGCGGCGAAAACCTACTTCTTTGACAGAAAACTGCTCAACAAGTTCGCCCCGAGGGAAATGACCTCTTCGGTGATGTCACCGTCACCGTCCATATCAAGGAAGCTGGCCATGCCGGGGACTGCAGATTCAGCCGTTTTCCGCTCATTCTGGAGCAGACTGGCGACATCTTGTGGCTCCATGGACTTCTCGTGCTGCATTTGACCCAACACACCCAGAATGACCGGGGTAAGCATGCTCAGCAGTTGAGTGGTTGTTTCGGAATCGAGGCCGCTGGAGCTACTGATGTTCTTCTCAAAGCCGCTGCGCTTATTCCCGACGACATGACCAAGGATGGCTGAGCCGTCATCCATCGTCTCCTGCTTGGATAAGTTGCCCAGCAGGTCTTCGAGGATGCTGCCGTCGTGGTCGCGCTGAAGTGCCCCGGTTAGCGCCTCAGCGCCATCCGATGTTGATGCATTGCGGTTGAGCGCACCAATCAACAGGGGCAGAGCCAGCGTGATCGCTTGTTGAGTTTTGTTCTCGTCCACCCCGAGCTGGTCGCTGATACCGGATAGGGTATCGCCCGCGAGAAGTGGGACCAAGGTTTGTAGTAGTCCGTCCATTGATAAACTCCCTTTAAGAATCTTATGCTGAGGTGTATTGCTTAGGATGTAATTTTACCATCGGCAGCGAGGATTGCTGTTCCATTCGACAATTTTGTTTAAACAGCGGTATAAAGATGGGGCAGTAATTCACTACCCGGGCTCATATTTGAGACCGACAAAAAGAAAGAAAACCAAGCCATGAGTAAAACCAACGCCGTTCGCATTCTCGAAAAGGCAGGCATCTCGTATGAGCTTCGTGAGTACGACATAGAAGAGGATGCCTTTACTGCCGAGGGAGTTGCCGAGGTCTTGGGGCACGAGCCCGAGATGATCTTTAAAACGCTCATTCTGCGCGGTGACCGCAGCGGACCGTTGATCGCATTAGCGCCGGCCGGAACGGAGATCAATGTTCGTGCGTTGGCTAAGGCTTCGGGGAATAAACGCGTGGAAATGGTTCCGCAACGCGATGTGCGTTCCCTAACAGGCTACGAACGCGGCGCGGTCACACCACTGGGAATGCAACGAAGCTATCCTGTTTTTATCGATGAGACTGTCGATCTCTGGGATATCGTTGGAATCTCCGGCGGAGAGAAAGGTCTTGAGATTCTCCTCGCGCCATCCGATCTGCTTCGAGTTACCTGCGCGGTAAAGGCGGATTTCGCCAGGTCGGCGTGAGCGCCAGGAAAGTAAGGACCACTCACCCTAAAGAACCCGACCCCCACAACATCGCGCAGGTTCAAAACCTACGCGATGTTTAACGCACAAATCTCAAAGCGCCGCCTGCGCCTGCGAATTGGCCAGGATAAGTTGGGCCAGGGCGCCCCTTTAGTTTGAGGATATCCTTATCGCGGTTTTGCGAAAACAGCGGTTGTATAGGCCCTATACGTGCTGTCAGCCCAATACTGGTACCCGACCCCAATTTCTGTATACGTTGGATTGAGCATGTTATCCCTGTGGCCGGGGCTGTTCATCCAACCGTTGAAGATTGACTGCGCCGAACTGCTGCCGGCGAAAATATTCTCGGCGATGGCCGAGTAGCTATAGCCCTGGGCGCGCGCCCGGTCCCAAGGAAGCGAACCATCAGAACCGGTATGGGAAACAAAATCATTGCAGGCCATATCTTCGCTGTGAATCCGCGCTGCCGCAGTCAATTGACTCTGCTGGCCGAGCGTCCCGACGCCTCTACTCTGGCGTTCCTGATTAATGAGTTGGATTAGAGAACTCTCCAGACTACCATTACCGGAAGGATTGCATATGCCGGAGGTCGGAGTTGGTGGGAGAGCCGTATGAGTCGGAGGCGAAGTCGGCGGTGGGGATGTTGAGGAGGGAGGCGGCGGTGGTTTGGTAGAAGTCGGCGGCGGGATAGGGGTGTTGCAGGCAGTGGCGATCTGAGAAGTTGGTGGAGGTGT
>JAIWHF010000032.1:0-19980 GCA_048629905.1 Methanosarcinales archaeon | reverse complement strand
TTGAAAAAGATCAATCACCCAATCTAGATAGGCGATTGCCAAGTTTCTCACACAAGAAATTTATTGCCAAGAGCAAATAACTCAAAGCTCTGCGAATCTAGCAGCGTATTCTCAGATTTTTTCAATGCGACAATCTGCTTGGCGCCGCCAATTTCGGCAGACACGTCGTATATACAATGAATCGTTTACAAACGAGAGACGGTTGATCCGCCAAAGTTTGTACCTGGATACGAATTTAGGTGAAAACTGGTTCGATTTTACAGAGTTCTCTGAAGTTGCAATACTCACAGATACGTCGGTTGCTGGTTTTAGGAAAAACCGATTTTTCTTTGGGGATGTTCTTCTCCACGTCCTTGCAGTAGGCGGACATCTCTTGTGTCTCAACCCTCACCCTCTGTGCAAATTCCCCAACATCTTTCTGCTCAAGACGCAGTTCCATCTCGAGATAATCAGGAGAGAGGTAGGCAATGATCGGTCGAATCGCCTGTGGATCTGTTTCGAAATGGAAGGATGCCCAGGCTGCATAGCCGATTAACTGCGCGCCATGCTTCTCTTCATCCTGCTTGCCCGTCTTCCAATCAATGACAAAGAGTTCCTGCTGCACCGGAAGGAGAAAATCCACTTTGCAATAGGCCTTCATACCGTCAATTCGTGTCTCACCAAAACCGGGCGGCTCGATGAGCCAGCGATCGTAATGTTGCAGCGTTGGGTCGCAGAGCCATTGGAAACGCTCGCTTCCAAGCAGGTTCTCGAGCGAGTTCTTCACCTTTGGAAAGACGTCATCGAGGTTGACATCTTCCCTTTCAACGTAATAGACCTCCGAGAACCTCTTCGATTTGCAGCGACCTTGCGCGATATCCTGTGCATATTCAAAGAGACGATCCGTATCCACAGCATCCTGTGTGAGTGCGAGACGCCGGAGCAGAACGCGGATGATGTCGTGGGTAATTGCGCCGATTTCGAGGGGGATGGTTGTTAACTCTTTGAGCGCCTCGATCCTGACCCTCGGGAACTCGGGGTCGTATTTAGCGTAGTACTGGTAGTAGTACTTGCGCTTACAAATCGAGAACACGTTGTAGCGGGTCATGGACCAACCCAGGATCGGCGTGTAATCAAAACGTTTCAATTTCATCATCTACACTCTTTCTCGGAAATGCAGATTAGACAGGGCTGTTCTGGTCCTGCTGTTTATCTTTTCGAGACTGAATAATCATCAAGACAAGAATAATTGCCCAGAGAACCATTCTAACGGTCGTCGCTTTGATGCTGTCCGGGGCAACCACGTCTTGATAGGCAGTTTGCAGAATTACCATCACAGCACTGTGGCTAACAAATGTGGCAATAGCGGCTGGCATAGCAAACTTGCTGCCTCTCCAAATGAGGATGGCGGTAATGAAGACCGATAGTAGGCCTACGATAAGGTTATAGATCGGGAGCCAATCAATCACGTAATAGTCCATGACCTTTCCCAACACAACCTGGCTGCCAGCAAAGATAGACATCGCCCCGATTGCAAATGCGATCACTGCAGCTATTTTTCTATAAATGGAACTCATTGTTTTTCTCCTGTATTTTTTCTCCTCAACAAAGAGGGAATTGGAATAATAAAAGGTGTTGTTCTCTTATAAGCCAGATACTCCTCTCCAAATCGTTTTTCAAGTTCCTTCTCTTCAATGACCTTGGTAAAGAGCAAGATGATCACCGAAAAAGTGAATACCATAACCAATGAACTGATGGAACCCAACAAAATACTGATTCCGAAAAAGAGGTTGATCAACCCAAAATACAGCGGATTACGACAATACGAATATGGCTTTTGGACAACGAGGTTTTGCGTAGCCATCAAAGGCATCGGTGTGCCTTGTCCAATCACTCTTTGTGCCTTGATAGACCATAACAGGAAGATTAGACCCAGGGTGATTAAACTTCCACCAAGTACTGCTCTGGCTACAGGGGTTAGAAATAGCGGTAGCTGCAGCCAGGGATCCAAAATGAATTTGGGAATGACAAAGAGAAGAGCAGGAAAGAAGAAAGAGTAAACAAAGACAGGGAGTGCCTTAGCCAAAAACCGCCTTCCGGGAGTAGGCGGAAGATTGGAAGCATCTGCTAGTTTATCTGCAAGTTTCATGTGCTATCTCGTGTGAAGCCTCTTCTAGCCTTCAAATTACTCGATAGTTGGTTGTTCGGCTTTTTTACGACGATTGCGCTGCCATTTAGTGAGATAAGGGATCAGGTATAGATAGGATCCACTGATAACCAGCAGCAGCATCAAGATTGATTGCAATTGCTCTATTTGGGGCGGCAGGTGTTCAGTTCCCCCTCCGCTAAACTTTGAAATTACAGCAAGAGGAATGATGATGATCGTTGGTATGGCAATCCAACGGTGGAATCTGCGTGTCCATTTGTTAAAGAATTTCTTCATTTTATATCTCCTTGTTCTTCATTCTCGACAGTTTGTACAGCTCTTTCTAGTAAAGCAAGCAGGGTCGTTCTTTCTTGAGGCGCTAGACCAGTAAGCAGCCGTTCGAACTTCTGGCAACGGAATTCGTTCGTGCGTTTATATAGTTCCTGACCCTTAGGGGTCAGATATAGCTGCACAGCACGCCCATCCTGGGGATCGGTTTGGCGAGTGAGCAAACCGGCATCTTCTAAGTGGCTCACACCGATGCTCACGGTGGGTTTTGACAGTTTTAGAGCGGAAGCTATCGCTTGAATGCCGCAACCTGGATTTGAAGCCGAGTATGTAATGGTAGCCAATTGAGATGGCGAGATGTTGGCTCCCTTTGGTGGAGCAGTCTGTGGTCCCAACTGACGCAACCTATCCATCAGGTGTAGAAATTGTTCTGCTGAATGTTCAAGGTTGTTTACCATAAGCTTTGATCCTGACGAATAACAACACCGATCAGAATTGGTCGAAGAGGTCAGATTTCTCTGGAGGTATCTCCAGATGAGAAATCTAGACGTCCTCGTTTTCGCTATTTACAGCCTTCTCCAAGATGCTCAAGAATTCGTCCAAGGGCACACGATGGATGCGTGCGGCCATCTTAACAGTAAGTACCTTGCCCAAGATTCTGCGCACTGAAAAACGCCCAACGCGGTGCACACCAAATATTTCCATGACATCGGCAATATCACCGTACTCGTTGAGGATGTCTGCGACTCGAGTGTCTTTAGTAATTTCCATAGTCTACTCCTTTGATTGAAATGGTCCGTAATACCTTATTAGGTGTCACGTAAGCCGAATTTAGGAATTTTTCTAACCGATGATCAGGAAGTTTTCTCAGTACCGTCGATCCATTGAGTGAGCATAGTATTGCTCCTGGGCAAAATAAAGATGATCTTCAAAACCAGAGCGAGTATTGGGGCAAGAAAGTACATCGAAAACTTTGCGGATTCCATAGTTGTCAATACACCTAACGGAATACCTGCGACTAGGGTCAACAGTGCCGCGAACAGACCCAGTTGCAAAGTCCATTTTTTGCGAGTCAGCAAAGCAACGACAAAGGTTCCCCACGCTATGGAGGCAATCCAATTAAGACGCTGGCCAATGATAAAGAGAGTGCCCCCTCCAGATAACATTTGGTCGGTAGATGCGACACCATTCATAAAGGCCATCACATACGCCATGCCTGCCACGGTGCTGATGGCAATGATTTTGGGGTCGACCTTGCGAACATAAGTTAACAGGAGGAAGAAAGCAATGATATTGGGGATGAAAACGAAGGCGTATATCGCGGAGATGCCCCGACTCATGGCAGGAATTAACATGAAGAAGCTCAGCAAACTGAGCACATTGGCAAGGATGGCAGTGCCCCAAGCCCAATCCTCTCTTTTGATAAATCCGTATGCCGCGACTGCCCAGATCACTCCACCAATAATGCCGATGTCATTAACAACCGGCATGACATATTTTGAGACACTTAGTCCGTCTTCAATGATCTCTCCACCAGCCCGGCCGTCTGCCATTTCAGAAGCCATGATCGGATCGTATACCTGTAAGAAACCGGCATAGATCACAACAATGCCGAGGATCGCACCGATAATTGAGATAACAGCACCAGCTCTTGTTCTCGTTTTCATGAGAGTTTGCCTTTCAATTTTTCAGCGATAATTTATGCTTGTATAGGTCACAGTCTCTATATATTTAGTTTACCTAACTAAGTATATCGCCATTATCGAGCAGTGTCAACACTAGGATTTGTTGTTTATTGAACATGAAAAGGTCCCAAGAGAAGGGGGCTGAAGCGGTTGCTTTAAGCGAACTCCACGCAGGGTGGATAACCTGGGGGGAATGTGATTGTCAGTCATATGTAGCGATATCACAGCCAATTCAATATGCGTGGAAGAGGATATACTTGAGCCTATTGAGATGTCCCCTTAATAGGAATTGAGAGCCTGATGGAAAAAACGGAAATCAGCGGAAACGCTAAGGAAGACGATCGTACTCTATGGTTTGCGCGGATCACTGTCGGCGCGGTTTTCCTGATGAATGTAACCTGTGCCCTCGCCTTTATCCTACAGCCCGAGTCATATTCCCCGGGGTTTGAAGTTGCTGGTGTGCCGGGGATGATCTACGTACAGGGCATGGGGATTCTCTTCCTCATGTGGAATGCCACCTACCCTCTGGTGATTTTTCACCCGATCCGTTATCGAGCCTTATTCGTCGTCGTCCTCATACAACAAGCGATTGGTTTTGCTGGTGAAACCTGGCTTTGGTTGACGCTGCCAGCCGGGCATTCCACCCTCCGCGCTACCGGGCTCAGATTCATGATTTTCGACGGGATCGGTCTCATCGCCATGGCGGTAGCTTACTGGCTGCTGATGCGCCATAGGACCCGCATACGCTTCTAATAATATCGTC
Source organism: Methanosarcinales archaeon (assembly GCA_048629905.1). Taxonomy (GTDB): domain Bacteria; phylum Chloroflexota; class Anaerolineae; order Anaerolineales; family E44-bin32; genus E44-bin32. Next base: position 15,119 of record JAIWHF010000032.1, on the reverse strand, counting down.
CTCACGGACACCCACGAGAGTAAGCCAAGCCTGGCTGCGTAACCCAGTGCTTACATGCGCCACATTTGTTGCCTGAACATAAAACCTATAGAATAATTCGCACATTGGGCAGTTCTAGCAAGTAACCTATACTAGGTTTGCAGGATCCGAAATGTCTGCACTGCTCAGAACCTGGCGATTGCAGCCCCATGTCTACTGAATTTCCGCTCGCCGCGCCTACACGATTGAAACACACTTGTTGGCACACGGATGGTCATCATGAACAGACTTCGATCCCTCCACCCTGTTGCCCTCCTCATTGGTTTTAATATTCTCACTGATCCTCAAACGTGCCCCCTCGGGAGGTGGCGATGAACTCGAAGCTGCGTCTAATTCTTGTATTGTTTTGCATTGCGATTGCAGCATGCAATAAACCAGATCCTGTTCGCCCGACTCCTTCGCCAAACCAAACCTGGATCGATGCCCCATTACATGGTTCCACCCTGCCCATAGCACCATACTCAATCGTTTTTCACGCAGCCAGCCCCTCCGGAATTGATACTTTCGAAGTTCAAATCGACGGGGTTGTGCTGGACACGGTGGCGCCGATGTCAACCGGCTCTGGCGGTTCAAATTATGGGACGCTATTCCATAGCGAATCCACCTGGACCCCCGCAGCCCCGGGGACATATTTAATCTCCGTACGGTCGAAAAGCAGTAGTGGACCATTCAGTTCCCCCGCTCTGGCGCAGGTTACTGTGGTGAGCGATCTTGAACTCCAGGTGAGCACACCTCCAGCCATGTTGACTCTACCGGCGACTGAGGGTTTACCTGTCTTCACAGCCCCGCCCACTCCTACACCGGCCCCCACCCCAACAGCTACTTTCACCCCAACGCCTGTACAAGTGGAAGAAGGGGTCCCGGATCCCGAATTCTCGAGCGCTGAGTTCTACTACCGGGGGAGCTGCAGTCCTAAGCAACTGACCATCGAGGTGAGCATCCAGAACCCGAGCGTATACAGCGTGGTGCTCTTCCACCGGTTGAAGGGTACAGATAGCGGTGAAACAACCGCATGGACAAACGTGCCGATGACCCCGCTGGGGGGAGGCTATTTCAACCGCACGCTCCAATCGGAAACCGATATCCCGGAATTCAACAGATTTTTGAGCGCTTACTTACAGGTGCAGGTCGTTGCCACGAAGCAGGATGGCACCGAAATCGGTCGGACCGGGGTGTTATCTGAGGTGATCCTCAAAACATGCGCCGCTGCCGGGGGTCCATAGGATGCAGTTAGATAGTTCAATGCACATTGATAGAACTGGGCATAGTATTTAGCCTATGCAATCCAGAGTCATGACCGCCGTATACCAATCAAGGGCTTTAATCTGCTTATTTACGTAACTTGGCATGCAGAGTTTAGGAGCAAAATCGATGGGTAAGAAGCTGACTCCACTATGGATAGGGTCGATTGGATTGGCCCTCGTAATCGCAATCGGTTTAGGTATATTCCTGGGCGGTAAGTACACCCAATACCAGCAGGTCCTGCAAGGTCCTGGTAACCCCTCGCCCGGTTTCATTGTCACCATAACAAGCCCGGGCTCGGGCCACTACGCCACAGCAGGAGACCCACAAACCGTCAACGTGTTGGCCTCTGGCCCTCATCCAGTGATTGGAGTTGAACTCTGGGTCGATGGCGACCTGGTTGGGGCAAAGGAATCGCCAACCCTAGCCGGTGTGTCTCCCTTTGCGGTGAGTTTCACTGGTCTTCCATTCAACCCCGGCGCACACATGCTCCTCGCTCGTGCGAAAGACACGAACGGGGAAATCAAAGATTCGGACATCGTCTGGATTTACATCACTGAGAATCCAAATGCCCAGGCTGAGGTAAGCTATCTTCCGCAGCCAGCCGCCTCGCAGATCGACCCCGCTCCCTCCGGAGAGACAGTTGACGAGTCCGCTCCCTGGTCCCCATCGATCGGGGGATTCATCGATTGGTTGTCAGGTAGTGGGGATGCCCTGAAAGCGCCAGACCTGGCCGCCCAAGTAGACGACTGTACCGTCACCCTTTTAATTCATGACCATTCCGAAGATGAACTGAGTTTCTCGGTATTCCGAACGGCGGAGGGTCAGACCCAGAGCCCAACACCGACATTTGTCTTAGAAACGCATGCTGGTCTGGGGTGGTTCGCAGCCCAGGATACGCTCACACAGGGCGGAACCTACACATATATCGTGGAAGCGTTCAATGGTCAGGATGACACAGCTGCGAGCAATCCGATACTGGTAACGGTTGACTGCCCCTCCGAGCCCAGCGAGCCTACGACGTATTCCCTGATCTTGAAGAAGTTCACACCACCGGTCGCTGCCGAAAATCTGTATTGCTATGTTTCAGTTGATGGCATCCACTGGCAGCGCACACCGGAAGTGGGCTTCTTTTCTCCCGGTGTGCTTGAAGCGCTCGATCCGAATCAAGTTGGCGTAGCGCCCTCCGGGATTGATCAGACTGAGGGAGGTGGGGGGGGGAGCGGTTCTCCCGCTGATTCCTTCTTCGATGTCATGTTCGAGTTTAACGTCCCTGAGCCCGGCACCTCCGAAGGCAGTCAGCTCATCAAAATGGATTGTTGGGGCTGGTTGGGAGGTCAGCTCGGTTCGCTGGGCCAATATGAGGTCGGCGTTGACACAAGTCAAGACGGATTAATCAATTTAAACAAGCCTGAATTAGGCGCTGAGATGACGTTTGATCTTCTCCCGATTAATTATCTAGAATCGATCTTCCCACCCAAACCCGAACTCGACCCGCAATTACTCGCGCCTACCATCCACTTCTCAACAGCTGATACAGATTGCGTCAATCACCTTCCGGGATGGGTCAAGCCCGATTTCGAGATCCAGATGTGCCATCCCGGGGAGTATATCGATATCTTAAATCCAGGGGATCTATCCTGGCACCAACACATGTACGTCTTCTGGGATCTCGATAACAAGAAGAACTGCGCCGAATCGGGTCAATGTATCGATCCCACCGATCAAGCCAGCCTGGATCATTGGGGCTACATCGTTTCTGAGGCTGGCTACAACCTCTACGATCTGGGGGTAAGCAGCCTGATCCCTGCCAAAACCTTCAACAGCCTGCGCGATGTCCTCTACATCGTCCCTGAAGATGGCTCCTGTAACGACGTGCGCACCTTCAGGATCCGAACCTGGGTCAAGCTCTTCGGGTCAGATAAAGTTTACGAATCGAAGGGCTTGGGTACGGTGCTCAGTTTCGTGGAACCGTGTTGGGCGATAACGCTTCCTGCACCCACGGTTGAGGGACAAGCAGTGGAGCTTCCAACAGCTGAGGTGCAAGTGGTGGAACCTCCTACAATAGAAGTGCAGGTAGTGGAGCCTCCCACGCAAGAATCGCCTTAGAAGTCATGCTAACCCCTGGTGGATGGCTTCTTCCTTGGAACACATGCAGGTTCCGCTTGCTGAATACTAAACCCTGGATTCAAATCACCGAATCCAGGGTTCTTTGTTCATCCGCTGTTGGATTACGAAGTTGAATTCAGGGAAAAAAAATAAAAACCCCCGCAATGCGGGGGTTCCTATATCAGGGTTAAGTTAAACTAGACAGCTACGACGTTGGCGGCCTGTAAACCCTTCTCGCCTTGTTCAACATCGAACTCCACACGCTGGCCTTCTTCTAGATTCCTAAAGCCATCGCCCTGGATTGCTGAGAAGTGGACGAAGACATCCTCTCCTTCTTCACGCTCGATAAATCCGTAACCCTTGCTGCCATTGAACCATTTGACCGTACCAAGAACTCGTTCCGACATTATATATTGCCTCCTTACGGCAAAAACTGTTGAGTTGCTTGTCTCGTTCCCGGCGGTCGTGTTCTGAACTAAATCGGCCTGAGCCGATGAAGCTCAGGCCTTGATCTTTCGACTTCCAGACAGAACTTGCATGCAACTTTCTAGCTGAAATCATATCAGTTTTAAGTGCGTTTGACTAGAGCCTTTCTTGACATCAATGACTATGCGCCTGTTTAGAGATCCTCGAGCGGCTGCGTGCCAAGCAGTTCATCAGCGACGTCGTACGCTTCACGGAGATGCGAGAGGTAGCGCTCATTCGAATGGCGCAGACGACCGCTGAGCGACTGAGCAAGGCGGTGCCAGACCTCCGCGGCCAACTCGGGATAATCCGCCATGAGGGCGGCAAGGGATACTCGCGTGAAGGTGATGACCTCCGTCGGCTCCAATGCGGTGACCGTAGCCGAATGGGGAGCGTCGATGAGAAGGGAAACTTCTCCTATTGTCTCCCCCACCCCCAAGTCGATCAACTCCATGGACTCCTCAGAATCGTTACCCAGTGTGATACGAACTTTCCCCTTTGTGATGACGAAGAGCGCGTGCTCCTTCGAGCCTTCTGTGATGACAACGTCATCTTTGGCAAAGAATTCGCGCTGGCAAATGGAGAGCAGCGCCTGGATCTGCTCCGGTTTGAGACCTTTGAACAACGGAATATCCCTAATCAGAAGAAGAAGTGCTTCATCATCCAATTGCTCGAATTCGGCACGCATGACTTCTGTCGCTCGCGCCACCTCCTCTAGGCGGATGTTCCCAGTCTTAATGATGGAGGAGAACGCAACGTTTAGACCACGGCTCGTGAGCCTTCGCAGCGCGCGCCAGCGTCTTTGGAAGTGTAAATAGGCCTCGAAAGGGTTTTCGATGGGGATTGCTTTAGTCTTCGCCAACCAGATGTTGCGAATGGTTTCTTTAGCGTCAGACACTCGGTCGTCCGTGAGGTAGTCAAGCGCGAGGATCAGATTGGTCTTAAGGATCTTATCATCGAGCGTATCTCGCAGGAATTCACCAGGATAGGGATCTAAATCCTCCGCCTCGACGAGCGTCATATTCACCTCCTCGGTCTGGCCGTCGATTTTCGCCTTGGAGTACAGGAGCCGGAAAATGTCTTCCCGGAAGCGTTGCCACGTCGGATGTGTTTTCGAGGGTGGTCGGTGCTGTATGTAGAGCTCGTTATCGAGGAAGAAATTAAAGCCAAACATACGTGCATTCAAAACGTAATCCGTGTCCTCCCCACGCGTAATGCGAGGATCGAAGGGGACAGTCCTGAAGAGTGAACGATGGATAACCATACAACCGCCGAAAGCAAAAGGCGTAAGCTTTAATCGTGGTTCACCCGGGATGATTTTATCGAAAGCCTCACGCTTGCTGCCAAAGCGATCCCAATACGTCATCCAATGGATCTCTTCCGGAACGTCATCGTAATAGGAACCTTTAGCGTTCAAGTAATATCCAGCGACGCCGTCGATCGTTTGCCCCATGAAGCGGCTGCCGATGAACTCGCGTGCTTTGTAAATAAACTTAGGGTCATCAATGAATTCGTCGTCGTCAATAAGGACGGCTATCTCGGCGCCGAGGACATAAGGTATGAAAAGGCACATGTTGCGAATGTTGGAGTATCCTGCGAGTGAGAGGACATCGACAAGATCGTCTCGCTTTGCCTCTCTTAACGCTTGGTGCATTGCATGCAAGTGGGAGTGCGAGATGACGAAGGTTTCGACGGGGGAATCGACCTCTCGTACCAGTTCATTGGCGCGATCCTCGACATCTCTCTCGATATCGGGCGCTGTTGAACACGCAAGCACTATAAGCGAAAAATCTTTGTCATCCAGAACCCTGAGTGATTCTAGCGTCTTGGCTAATGTTCCTTCCTGATCGATGGGTGTGGGGTGGTCGTATACAATGTCGCCCGGCTGCCAGCCCACTGCTTTCTCGCGAGACCAATATGTTGGGATGACCATCACTGTCTTCATATCTGTTTACGGCGATCGATCACAATCGGGATTCTGTGATGAGCGTCCGCTCTCTCCTTTCGACAAACCAATCGCGAATCACAAGTGGCGTGTAATCTGGTCTGCCCGCGACTACGCGGCGTCTCTTACCTTTCTACAATAAGGACATCCAAGATGCAAGGAAACGGACGACCATTTCAAAATGTCAAGCAGATCACATCAAGAAGCGAGAGGTAGCTGCTGATCGTCCTCGCTCACCTGCTCATGCGGAGCCACTTCCGGCGCAAGTGCGTTGAGCAATGCCTTCCACCCATGCATGAGACGGTGGTAGCGATCAATCGTCTGTGGGAGCACTTCATACGAATCCTCAAACGCGTCGGGGAGCTCCAATAAGCGAGGATCATTTAGGAACTCCGCGGCTTTTTCTCCGCCGATGCTCAATCCCAGCCTCTGCTGGTTGATTTCCGCTTTGAAACTCGTTTCCAATCGGCCGCGCCCATTCAGATACCAAGTCATGAAGGGGTTGCGTCCGATCCAACCAAGACAAGCGCCAAAGAACCGATCACGCACGGTTTGTCTGCGGATATCCGGAGTACGTGGAAAGTCGTCATAGGTATCGTGAAAGACACGCAGGTCCACATCGATTATCTGACCATGTTTGTCGGAGAGCGTCTGGCCCAGCAAGGTGTCCTCACCACGACCCTTGATGCATACCCCTTTGGTTGTATAAATCGTTGAAAAGAAGGGTGCAAGTCGCCGAGGTGAATCAAGGCTGAGACCCAGATTCCCTCCGAGTGGCTTGAACGTTGGAGTGGGAGGTCCGGGAGAAACTGGGCCAAGATTCAGGCAACCGTGCGTATGACAGTCCTCCATGTACTCGAGCGCCATCCCTTTTCCGAGGCCAAAAAGCAGGTCGCTGAGTCCATTAAAAGACATCGGTGGGATGATGTAGTAACCTGAGTATTCACTCGTTGTGACAATGACATGCTCCTCCGAGAGGGAAAGCATGTGCGTTCCAATAAAGTCGATCTCCTGCCAAACAGGCTTTTCCCCCTCGATGGCGGTCAGGACGAGGGGCTGGACATCTGTATCGAAGAAGAGCAGGAAATCGAAACCATCGAGAAGAGCCTGGATGAGAACTGCATTACGATACGCGCCGTACGGGACCTCCTGGGAACGCGGCCAACCGGGAACGTCTAGAAGACCATCCACCTCATCGGCGCTTAAGCCCGCGAAGAGCAATCGACTGCGCATGTTGGCGTCGCCGTACGCCTCCACAGTAGTTAAGCCTGTCCATTCTTCAATGGCTGCCACGGCTTCCTGTGTAACGCCGTGAGAGTAGGCGACAATGACTTGATCGATGTGATGACCGAACTTCATGGCGTTGTCTAAAAACCTGAGGATGGGCATTGGGTCGTTGAAGTAGCGTGTGATGAGGCCCAGGGCGATTTTACTGCTCCCTAAAGTGCTCATGCCATTCTCCGTGATTGAAAGATCTCTTGGTATCCCTCTCAGTTGGCTTCAATCGCTTCTTGGTAGATAGCGATCATCTTGTCCACCTGCCCGGACCATGAAAAGTCCTTCAACGCATACACTGCAGCGAAGGGTCCTTTCGTAGCTTTCGACTTGGATCGAATTTCGTTGATGATCGCTTCTGCTAAAACCGCGGAGTCATCGACGTCCACCAACGCACCCACACGTTCATCTACAAAATCAGGCAAACCACCTTCGTTTGTGGCAACGACGGGAGTGCCGCATGCCAGTGCTTCCACCGCGACGAGGCCAAAAGGCTCTATTCTTGACGGGACAGTGGAGATGTCGGCGGAGTTCAAGATTTCGGCGACCACAGGTTGCGGCTGGTGGCCAAGGAAGTAGACCCCACGTAGATCCAACCGCTCAGCCTGTGCCTCCAGCTGCAGGCGCAGCGCGCCATCACCGATGATGAGCGTCACGACATCACCCAGCTCCCGCTCATAGATGCGCGCCGCGTCGAGCAACACATCGACGCCCTTAAACTCTGTCAGCTTCCCAACGAATGTGATCAGGTGCCCGGGGTCTTCGTGTATGCCATATCTCGTCATCACCTTCGACCGATCGACGGACATGACATGGAAGATATTCTCATCAAATCCGTTCATCACGATGTGTACGCGTTCCTCGGGGATTCCATAAAGTTCCATCGTGTCCCGAGCGACCTGTCGGGAGATGGCGATAACAGTATGTGCGTGCTGTGTTCCCTCTAACGCCAGCTCCTTCCACTTCTCATACTTGCGGAAGCCCATTAAATCCGTTCCATGTGCTGTGACGACGTAGGGCACCCCCGTGTTGTGCGCTGCATAGCTCGTTACCCAAAGATGTTGGGCGTGAATCACATCTGGATTCCACTCACTCACCGCAGAGTCGATAGCTGCTTGGAAGGCTTGGACGTAGGCATGGCGTTGGCCGTCGTCCAAATCTGCAAATGTTGTCGTGCTGAGTGGGTGAGTGGTGAAGCAAGGGAAGTTGAATGGTAGACGTCTTTCGCTAATGTCCTCAGTCGCATCCGGGGCGAACAGGATGGTGCGCACCTCGAAGGGAAAACCTCCCTGCTCGTCATGAGCAGGTGTGATCGCGAGTGCTTCGTGACCCTTGTTTGTAATTTCCCGAGCGACGTTCTGCGTGTAAATGCCGCTGCCCGATCCCTCAAGGGGGAAATGGTTGGGTAAGAGAACTCTCATCGGATGTTCGCCATGGTTTTTTGACCAAATAAGGTTCGACGAACGTTATGCGTGGATGCTTAAATGATGGGAGGAATGACCGTTCGTGAAGATCTCAATACATCTCTATCATACAACATAGAATCCAGTCTTTTCGGTCAACCCAACGACAGAGCATGAAGAGTAAGCGAATGACAGCAGGCACCCGTCATGAGCTAAGCTCCTCCGATCCCCTGAAATGCTGGGCGATTCTTTAGAAGCGGTTTCTTAGACTTCATACTGATAAGACCATCCGACGGCGATCAAGTGATCTATATATAATGAGAGTGAGTCATCTCGTCCCAGCAAATTCTCACTTCATCTGGATGATTGAAATGGCAAATTTGGGAACCAACTCAGATGCAAGCATATCCGAATTGGTTTATGTGCAGTTTAGAGGTTTATACCTTGTTGTGCCTCTCCCGCGAGTAGCGAAGTAAAACCCGTCAGCGCGCTCGCGCCGGATGTGTGACCCTGCTGGATGATCGCTCGTGCCGCACTTCGCATGTTTTCTTCATTACCCATTAGCATCGCCTGCAATAGGTCGTGCCAACGCACAGAACATTCGCCCTGGCTCGCAGCCCGCAGCCATGCTGCCGCGAGCGGCGTCGTTCGCGAGCCAGCTTCCAGCGAGACCCAATTCGCAGCTTGCTCCGCCCCCTCCCCTGCCCACCATGCCCACAAAGCCAGGACGCAGCCCATCATGAAGTCATCACCGTCCGGTGTTAAACCTACGCCGAGCCCAGCCAATTTCCTCGCGCTCGTGCGGCAAAGTTCTTCATCCACGCGGAGAAGACCTTGCACTAAAAAGCGCTCCGGCTCTTGCGCAGACAGGAGCATCTGCGCCTCGATTTCTCGTGCAGAGCTCTCACCGGAATGGATCAATTGAACGAAGCTGTCAACTGGCGCTGCTTCAACGAGAACTTCTCCCAGCGCACCAGCGGAAAGCGATAATGACTCTTGCCTGCCCTGGAAAGACTCCCAATCAAAACGCGGCTCCCAGACCTGAGCAGGCGTAAGCGCGATTTCAAGCGCCCCGATTCGGATCTGTTCATTATCAAAACTCACAGTGGATTCGACTGAGATGTGATCTGAGAATTTCAAAGGTTCGAGGATGATATTGAAGGGTCCGTCACCGATAGTAGGCATGACGAGGGAGAGGATCTCGCCATCTTCTGCGAACAGATTGCAGGCATCCTTGAAAACGTGCAGAACTCGGGTTGGCTTGGGATCCCGAAGCCAAGCAAGGGTTGGAGAGGCAATGGAGCGTGCTTGCACCATCTCGATTATGATTTTGCGCCCTGATCTTGAATGGCGAGAAATACTTTTTCAGCCGTAAGAGGCATCTCAAAGATACGAATCCCAACGGCATCGTAGACCGCATTTGCGATCGCCGGCGCGGTCGGGATCATGGGGTGTTCGCCAACTCCACGAGCGCCCCAAGGGCCGTCGTCTTGAGGAACTTCAACGATGATCGAGATTATCTCGCCTGGCATGTCCTCGGATGTCGCGATGCGGTAGTCTGTGAAATTTGAGGCGTGCGGGACCCCATCCTCATACTGCAAACTCTCAAACAGCGCCGTACTTATTCCCTGGACGATGCCACCTTCCATCTGTACGCGCACCTGATCGGGGTTAATCGCTTTGCCAACATCGAATGCCGAAGCCACCCGCAGTATGGTGATCTGTCCGGTTTGTGTGTCCACCTCGAGGTCAACCGCCTGGCATCCTGTGGTGTAGTGAACGACTGCCCTCTTTCCCTGGCCGGTTTCATTACTCAAGGAGGTAACATAAGACGGCATGAAATTCCCATGCCCGATGATAGGTCCGCCGCGCCAACCCTGGTCGTCAGGCATAGGCAGGCCATAGACAACCATCTTCTCCAGGGGCATAACCTCTTCGGTGCGATACGAGATCACCTGGCCGTCGCGTATGTCAAGGTGCTCGATGTCCTCATCCCAGTGAGCAGCCACGACCTCAAGAATCTGCCGGCGCGCGTCTTTGGCCGCAGCGACGATGGCATTCCCCATAGACCACGTCAACCGGCTGGCGACGGTTTGCCATTCATAAGGGCTGTACTTCGTGTCAACCGGTGTGCTTACCCGGATCCATTCAAATGGAACGCCGAGAGCCGCAGCAGCCATCTGCGCCGCAACGGTGAATGTTCCCTGACCGATCTCCTGGCCTCCAACCCCCAATGACACAGTGGCGTCTTCGTTCAGACGCAGCCATGCCGATGAGCCAGCGTTGGGAGGCATGGCCGGCGCTTTCCATGCAATAGCCAAGCCCTTGCCTCGCAACTTGTGAGCCGCGCTTGGAGGTTCCTGAATCCCCCAATCGATGGCCTGCTTAACTTTTTCGATACACTCTGTAAGGCCGATCGGGTGCATGATCATACCGGTAACGTTCGCATCACCACTACGCAGGCAGTTCTTCAAGCGAAATTCCACTTTATCCATGCCCAGTTCATCGGCCACGATGTCCATTATTTGCTCAATCCCCCAGTGAATCTCGGGCATACCAAAGCCGCGCATTGGACCGCCAACCGGGTGATTGGTGTAAACACAATATGAATCGGTTTCCACATTAGGAATCCGGTAGGGACCTGTAGATGAATAACCGCTGGCGCGGGTGATATTTACCCCGTACTCAGTGTATGCGCCTGCATCCCAATAATAATTAGTCTTCATGGCCAGGATTTCACCATTTGCTTTCGCGCCCACCTTCGTCTTGGCAATCAATCCCTGGCGAACGAAAGCGCAGAAGAACTCCTCTTCCCGCGTTAGACGAACCTTGACCGGCTGGCCAGGGACAGCCCTCGCCATCACGACGGCGGTTCCTTCCACAGAAACACCGGCTTTTGACCCAAAACCACCGCCGACATAGGGCGCGATGACGCGAATATCACTCTGCGAAATACCAAGGGCTTCGGCAAGGAGATTGCGTTGGGCAAATGGTGATTGACTGCTGCTCCAGATGGTGATTTTCCCCTCTCGATTGAACTGTGCGACAGCCACATGAGTTTCAATGGGCACATGCTGCACATGTGGCACCTGAAACTCACGCTCTACAATGACCTCACATTCTTTCCATGCGCTTTCGACATCACCCTTCCTGACTTTGAAATGGTTGGCAACGTTCGTGCCGGGTTTGGGGTCGATGAAATCGACGACGCCGTACGTTCCGAGGTCGGGGTGCAGGAGCGGGGCATCGGAATCCATGCCACGCAGAGGATTAACGACCGGCTCTAATACTTCATAGTCGACCTTAACCAACCGGCAGGCATCCTCAGCAATAGCGTCGGTTGTGGCAACTACACCTACGACAGGATCACCGACAAAACGCACACGGTCACGGCAGAAGATATATCGATCTTTAAGATATAGCCCGATGTGCTCTTCGCATTCCTCGCCGGTGACTACGGCTCGCACGCCGGGCAATGCCAGCGCCTTACTCACATCCACGCGCTTAATCAGCGCATGCGGATGAGGGCTTCGCACAACACGCCCGTGCAAAAGGCCTGGGCCAAACTGGATGTCATCTGTAAACACCGCCTCCCCGGTGACTTTTTCAAGCGCGTCGATGCGCTGCACGCTTTCTCCAATCGGTGAGGGTACAGTTTTCATGTCTCTAGAATCAGCCATGTCAACTTCCCTCCTGTGCAACGGCTTGGATCGCCTCTACGATTTTTGTGTATCCGGTACAGCGGCATAGATTTCCCCTTAGCGCGTTCTTGATTTCATCCACTGTCGGATCCGGGTTGCGATCTAAAAGAGCTCGTGCTTGAAGGAGAACCCCCGGTGTGCAGAATCCACACTGTGTGCCCGTCCTTTCGATGAAAGCTTCCTGAAGCGGATCGAGTTTATCTTCGCTCGCCAACCCTTCAACCGTGCGAATATTGGCGCCATCCGCTTCGGCTGCCAGAACCAGGCACGAGTTCACAGGCTCTCCATCCATCAGAACCGTACAAGCGCCGCATTCACCAGCATCGCAGCCGCTCTTCACTCCCGTGAGGTTTAAGTGTTCGCGAAGGAATGTTAGCAAAGTCATGTTGGAGGGAACTTCGCGGGTTTCATCAATCCCATTAATGTTGAAGGAGATCACATGTTTATCCATTTAGGCCTCCTTCTTTAGCAACGACCAGACATCAACCAAGCCTCGCCGGGTGAGTTCTTTCACCATCGCATTGCGGTAGCGGGCCGAGGCGCGCACATCATCGATCGGTGTCGCTGCCTCCTCGGCCGCCTCGGCTGCCATCCCAATCACCGCTTCTGTAATGGGGCTCTGGGCGAGGATCTCCTCCGCCTCATTAGCTCGTATGGGTGTGGGAGCGACGGATGCAAGCGCGATCCTGAAGCGGAATTCGGAAGGCGCGTCCTTATCCGGGTAACCCATCACAGCAACGCCGACGATAGCCAGATCGCCTCCTGCATTGCGCCCGATCTTCAAATAACGCCCTTTCCATCCCTTCGGCGGGTTGCAGTAATTTATTTGGGCCAGAAACTCACTCGCTTCCAGCGCGTTGACGCCCGGTCCCTTGAAAAATTCCATAGCCGGGATCGTGCGTTCTCCTTTTGGACCCATGGCAGTTAGCTCGGCTTCCAAAACGAGAGCGGCCGGGGCCGTGTCGGCCGCGGGTGAGGCGTTGCATAAATTTCCTCCGACCGTCGCCCGGTTCCTAAGCTGATAGGAGGCAACCGATTCCGCAGCCTCAGCCAACAGCGGATAGTGGTTGAGCACATCTGGATTTCGAGCGAGAGCGTTCATCGTCACTGCAGCGCCCACAGTGAGACCGTCCTTCTTGCTAAATACGATCGTGTTCATCCCTGGTAGGTTTTTTATATCTACGAGGACGTCGGGGGCCAAATCGCCATTTCGCATTCGCACGAAAAGATCAGTGCCGCCCATGAGAATCCGCGCCGCTGCCCCTTTCTCTTGGAGCAAATCGATCGCCCGCTCTGCGCTTTCGGCTTTGATATAGTCAAATTGTGGAAGTTCAGGCAGCGGCAATTTCATGTCCACCTCTCACCCAGTGATGAATAGCTGTCATTAGCTTAAATGACTCGTATCTTTCATTTGAGTCAATCGTTGCACATGCCTTCTGATTAACCCAGTTTCGTCAAGGCACCGCTTATTTCTGCGGTCTCTGGCATACACAATCACCGAATTTCGTCTTATCGAAGGAAGCTTTCTTCTCCATGAGCTTTGCGTAGCGATCATCATCGACAAAAGCTACGATGCGGGCGATGCTCGACTCGCCGTCGACGAAACGCCATGGAAAGCATCCGATCTCAACACGCTGATTAAGCAGCAGATCGATATCCCCGCCGAGACATTCAGCATGGATGATCCCTTCAGGGAACATCTCGATATGCATGAGCTGGTACTTGTCATCCGTGAACACTTCCTCGATCGATTTCTTGTACTTCGCCTGGAAATGCGCCTGCGCTTCTTTTGCCTGGCGCGGCATCCACGTGCGGATGATGGTGTTCATTGGATGATCGGCACTGCCGCAATCCACCCCGAGCCATTTCAGTTTCTTATCTTTGCACCACTCTGCGAACTCGCGGTCCGGGCCAGGATGCTTCACCATATACCGAATTTCATCGGCGATCGGTTGGTCCCAACCGTAGCGGTGATAGCCGGTGTGGATGAGCAGGATGTCACCTTCGCGGACCTCCACACGTTCCTCGACCATTTTGGAAGTGTAGATGTCGTAATCGCCGGCGGCATCTGAAAGATCCACAATGGCGCCCGGGCCGTGCAGGAAGTCGAAGTCGAGTTCGGCGATGTCCTTTCCCGGCGTGTAGAAATGGATCTCCCCATCCAGGTGCGTGCCCAGGTGATTGGAATGTGTGACAATCTGGCCGTTCGCCCCATTCGGGGCGAGACGCTTAAAATATTTGATTTGAAGCGGCTCATAGGTCGGCCAGGGAGGCGTTCCAATTCCAAGCGGTATTGTCAAGTCTACAATCTTCATGATTTGCTCCTCTCCTCCCCTGCTGTAATTAGTTTGGGGAGTATAGATTCATCAGATCTGTCGTCAATCCCAGCTTCAAGAAGCTTCCGAAAACACTGCTCCCGTATTCCTCAGACCACCAACACCTTCAATTTCTATACTCATTTCACGAAGAGCCCAGACGTTGACAAACCACAGTTTTCGAATACTAGAATCGTGAAGGGCTAATGCTCGTCCAGGGAAATGGCATACCTTTCTATGGTGAAATGAAGGACATTTTTCCCTCTCCCGCGTATAAACCTGGCGGGAGAAGCCGTTGCTGATAAGGCTAAAAGCCTGAACACCGTGATTAACTTTCACGGTGCTCTTGCCCGGATCAGAGTTAGCGTTCTAAGGGAAGAAATTGTGCGTTTCTGACTCCTCCACAACGCCGACAGGTTCCATCAGCGACGCTCAACAGATACTGCGTCCTGCTGGTGGATATCCTTTTCGCAGAGTATCCCCTCGACATAGAAAATCGAAAACGTCTATCCGAAGAGATCACTTCGATTTTTCAAAGGTGAGGCCGTAGATCTCCTCACCCCCCATCTCGCGCACGGGTTCCCAATTCACCTTCAATTTCATGCCAATGCGCGGCGCATCTTCC
>JAIWHF010000031.1:0-20020 GCA_048629905.1 Methanosarcinales archaeon | reverse complement strand
ATGAAGATTCCTTTACTTGCTGGAGCATAATTAGTTCAACTCTATCGGAGCTTGAGCCCAGTTCATCGTGTTAATAAGACCACGTTAATTGAGATCAACTTTTGATCATTGTGGCCTATTTGTTTTCTTTCAAATACGCATATATCCTTACTCCTGCTTATCTATGAGAAGAAACATGTCGCGGGGACGGCTCTCAATTGAACTTCGAAAAACCGGAGCACTATCTTAACAACATGCCAACCAACGTTCCTCATTGCGGATTTCCCATCCGCCTTTCATTGACATTTCTAGGACACTATTGGAGTCATGACCACATCAAGACTCCCAATCGCAGCTTCCTCCTGGCAGCCGAAGTAAAGGAGCAAATCCTATGGATCCAGTGATACTTGCCCGCCTGCAGTTCACCATCACTTGCGTGTATCACTTCTTTTTCGTACCCCTGACGTTGGGCTTGTCCATCCTCCTTGCATTGATGGAAACCATGTACGTCCGCACCGGGAACGAACTCTACAAACGCATGACGAAATTCTGGGGGAAATTGTTCTTAATAAATTTCGCCATGGGTTTGGTCACCGGCATTGTGATGGAATTCCAATTCGGGATGAATTGGTCTGAGTACTCTCGTTTCGTCGGTGATATTTTCGGCGCACCGCTTGCGATCGAGGCTCTACTGGCCTTCTTCCTGGAGTCCACCTTCCTTGGGATCTGGATCTTCGGCTGGGATCGCCTCTCGCCCCGCATGCATGCGGCAACAATCTGGATGGTCGCGATCGGAGCGAATCTCTCCGCTTTTTGGATCTTGATTGCCAATTCCTTCATGCAGGAACCTGTCGGGTACGCCATAGAAAACGGTCGAGCGGTGATGACAAGCTTCCCTGCCCTGCTGAGCAACCCCCACCTCTGGGTTCAATTCCCCCACGTGATCACTTCAGGAATAACAACCGCGGCGTTCTTCATCCTTGGGATCAGCGCATATCACTTGTTCTACAAGAAGCGTGACTCAGATATTTTCCTGCGCTCGTTCAAGTGGGGTGCTGTCGCCGGTGTGATCGGCATTAGTATGGTAAGTCTCACCGGCCACAGCCAGGCCCAATACATGGTTGAGGCTCAGCCGATGAAGATGGCTGCGGGCGAGGCGCTCTGGGAGACAGAAGATCCCGCTGACCTTTCACTGGTGACTATCATTGATGAGGACCAGCGGCGAAATACATTCGACATCCGCATCCCGCGAGCGCTCAGCCTGCTGTCCTACAATCGTTTCGATGGAGAGGTCCAAGGGATCAATGACATCCAGCAGGAGTACGAGGCATTGTATGGGCCAGGGGATTACATTCCACCAGTAACCATAAGCTACTGGTCGTTCCGCGCCATGGTGGGGGTAGGTTCCCTGATGCTCCTCCTTGCTTTCTATGCGCTATTTCTTATGCTGACCGAACGTCTACCAAAGGCAAATCTATTCCTGCGCTTGATGCCCTTTGCCATTGCGCTGCCCATCATCGGCACGTCAACAGGCTGGATTTTTACCGAGGTGGCCCGGCAGCCGTGGATCGTCTTCGGCATCATGCGCACAGAGGATGCAGCATCACCAAACGTGACCGTGAGTATGTTAATGACGTCGCTCATCGTGTATACATTGCTCTACGGCGTGCTCATCGTGGTCGATGTCTACTTGCTTGCGAAATATGCAAAAGATGAAACGCCAATCAACGAAAGCCTCGGCGACGCCGTAGCGTAGCCTTTTATCAGGAGGTCTGTCATGGATCTGAACACTGTCTGGTTCATCCTCATCGCTGTGTTGTTCACCGGCTACTTCTTTCTCGAAGGCTTCGACTACGGTGTGGGTATCCTGCTGCCTTTTCTCGGCAAAGACGAGGAAGAACGGGGGAGGATCATCGCAACCATCGGCCCGCATTGGGACGCGAATGAAGTCTGGCTCATCACTGCCGGGGGCGCGATGTTCGCTGCCTTCCCAAATTGGTACGCCACGATGTTCAGCGGCTTTTATATGGCTCTGCTGCTCATGCTCGTAGCCTTGATCACCCGCGGCATAGCCATTGAATTCCGCAATAAGGACATCCGCCCGAAATGGCGCTCCACATGGGACTGGCTTATTTTCGGCGGCAGCCTGGTTCCTCCACTCCTATGGGGCATCGCCATGGCAAACCTGCTGCTCGGCACCCCGATTGATGCCGATATGACCTATATTGGCGGTTTCTGGAACCTGCTCAACCCCTATGCGTTGGTCAGTGGCCTGGCGTTCCTGGCGATCTTCACCCTGCATGGCGCGGCCTTCCTCAGCTTGAAACTAGATGAACCGGTCCTGGACCGGGCGTTCACTGCCGCGCGAAGAATATGGCCGGCAGCCCTGGTTGTGGGCTTTTTCGCTTTCGGCGTCGGCTACTTCGTAACCGATATGTACGAACGTTTAGGCGTTAGCCCCGGACTGGTGCCCATCAGCGCTGGGGCAGCCATGTTGGCTGCGGGGTGGTTCATCCGCAAGAAGCAGGGCGGTTGGGCTTTCGTGATGAGCGGGATATGTATCGCCTTCTCCTCTATTACCTTCTTCGTGGGACTATTTCCTCGGGTTATGGTTTCCAGCCTCAACCCGGAGTGGAGTCTGACGATCTACAACGCCTCCTCCAGCCCCTACACACTCAAAGTGATGACAATCGTCGCCGCGATCTTCGTCCCACTCGTCGTGCTGTACCAGGGCTGGTCCTACTATGTCTTCCGAGGGAGGGTTACACGCGATAGCAAGCTGGAGTACTGAACGGTTATCGGATCCGGAAATGCTCCCCTGTAACTTAATTCGCTTCGGTCCCGAGGCCCTGACACGAAGATCCAATCGTTGCCCTCGGGACCTTCGCGTCCTCATGGATAACAACCTTTGGGGGTTCCCCGCTGAAACTGAGTGTCCACCCCCATCCACTCGCCACAGATCTGGCGGAGGAGCATCCTTGTGAAACTGGATCGCAGGCTCCTTTCCAGCACCGGGACAGCTCACATGCCGCTGGCGATAACCATCGCCCTCGGGACAGCAGACGGCATCGCAATTGTCTTCCAGGCTTGGGCCATCAGTCGGATCGTCAGTGCAGCATTCCTCGCTGGCGCTGGTATAGCGCAAGTCCAATCAGAGTTGATCCTGCTTCTCTTGCTGGGCCTGCTGCGATTAGTGCTCTCGACTTTCAGAGAAGTCGCGGCACAACGCGCCGCGAATCTCGTAAAATCCGATATCCGCAGCCGACTGCTCTCCCATCTGCTTGCTCTCGGCCCAGCCTACACAACCGCTGAGCGCAGCGGAGAACTGACGAACACGATCCAGGAGGGCGTCGAGGCGCTCGACGCATACATCCGTCAGTATTTGCCTCAGTTAGCGCTGGCCGCTATTGTCCCCCTCGCTATTTTCCTCTTCATTCTACCGGTCGATCCTCTGTCTGCCTTCGTGCTTCTGCTCACTGCCCCTCTCATCCCCATCTTCATGGTGCTCATCGGTGACGCCGCGGAGGTGCAAACTCGACGTCAGTGGTCTGTCCTCAGCGGCATGAGCGCCACCTTTCTGGACGCCATCCAGGGCCTCACAACACTCAAATTGCTCGGTCGCAGCCGGGCGATGATTGCGGAGATCGCCAACATCTCCGACCGCTTTCGCCTTTCGACGATGCGTGTACTGCGAGTGGCCTTCCTCTCCGCACTCGTCCTTGAAATGGTTGCCACGATCAGCACTGCGATCGTCGCGGTGGAAATCGGGCTGCGCCTGCTGTACGGCCGCATCCAATTTGAACAAGCCTTTTTCGTCCTACTACTCGCGCCAGCGTTCTACCTCCCCTTGCGCTTGCTCGGAACCCGGTTCCACTCCGGCATGTCCGGCATTGCCGCAGCGCAGCGCATCTTCGACATCCTGGAGCAGCCCGCCCCTGCTGCCAAAACAGATCAGCCCGGCGATCACCAACCTCTCGAGTTTCATAAAGCGATCGAATTTCGAGATGTTCGTCTTGCGTATGAGGATGGCAAGCGTATCGCGCTTGATGGTGTGACCTTCACCATCCCCCAGGGCAAAATCGTTGGAGTCGTTGGTCCCACCGGTGGCGGCAAGTCAACCCTCGCTCATCTTCTCCTGCGCTTCGCTGAACCCGGGGGTGGTGAGATCCTGATCGATGGGACGCCGCTGGAGGATATTGATGCAGATGTCTGGCGCAGGCTGCTCTCCTGGGTGCCGCAGCAACCCTACATCTTCAACACAAGCGCGGCCAAGAACATCCGCTTTGCCCGACCACAGGCCCTTTTCGATGAGATCGAAACCGCGGCCGAGCGCGCCGGCGCACACAACTTTATTGGCTCACTCCCACAGGGATACGACACCATTTTAGGGGAGGGCAGCTCGCGCCTTAGCGGCGGTGAGGCGCAGCGAATTGCAATCGCACGCGCGTTCCTCAAAGAGTCGCCGATCATTATCCTCGACGAAGTAACCGCTCATTTAGACGCGGAGACAGAAACCGAGGTCCTGGATAGCCTTCGCGATCTGCTCTCCGGACGCACCGCGCTCATCATCGCACATCGGCTGCGAACCGTGCAAAACGCCGACGAGATCCTCGTTCTCTCTCGAGGCCAAATTATCGAGCGCGGAACCCATGAAGAACTGCTTCAGGCTAAAGGTTTATACGCCGAAATGATCGCCGCGGGAGGCGCGTCGTGAGAGGCACAGCCCGCCGCCTTCTAGAGCTTTCTATACCCTTCACCTGGAGAATCTTGTTTTCTATGCTGCTCGGCGCTCTCACTGTCGCCGCTGGAATAGGTTTGCTAACCACATCGGCCTATCTCATCGCCCGCGCAGCACTCCATCCTTCCATCGCTGAACTTCAGGTGGCAATTGTGGGCGTACGCTTCTTCGGCATCACCCGCGGGGTTTTCCGCTACCTGGAGCGGCTTCAAACCCACGATACAGCTTTCCGTCTGCTCGCCAGACTACGGGTGTGGTTTTATAAACACCTGGAACCGCTGGCGCCGGCGCGATTGTTGACCCAGCGCAGCGGCGATCTATTGAGCCGCATCGTCGCCGATATCGAAACCCTGCAGCACTTCTTCTTGCGTGTGATCGTTCCCCCGGGCGTTGCCATAGCGATGATCTCCGCGGTGACTTTTTTCATGTCACGCTTCGACACCTGGTTGTCGGTGCAGCTGCTGTTTTTCCTGCTTTTCGCTGGTTTAGCCATCCCCCTGCTGACAAACCGAATGGCAAGACCGTTCGGCGAGAGGGAAATCGAGCTGCGCAGCGACCTGAATGCCGCACTCGTCGACGGCGTTCAAGGGAACGCCGACATCCTGGCCTTCGAACAAGGTCCTTCCCATCTTGACCTGGTGTTCAACTTGACAGCCGACATCGCCGGCACGAGGGAGAGGAACGCCTGGATCGCTGGTCTATCCATCGGCCTCGTTGGGCTTACAACCAATCTGGCCGTGATGGCGACAATTCTGCGAGCGGTACCGCTCGTTCAATTCGGGATGCTGGAAGGGTATCTGCTTGCCGTCGTCGTAATCGCCACGATCGCCAGTTTCGAAGCGGTCGAACCCCTGCCCGACGCGTTTCAACACCTCGAGAGCAGCCTCACTGCAGCCAGGCGTCTTTTTGAGATCGTCGACGCGCCCCCCGCAGTGGCAGATTCAGAATCGCCCAAACCTTTGCCGGAGTCGACCCAAATTCACGCCTTGAAGCTCACCTTTCGCTACGCCGACGCTCTTCCCCCGGTGCTGCGAGAGATCGATTTCGATCTCGCTCCAGGGCGCATTCTCGCTGTTGTTGGACCAAGCGGATCAGGCAAGTCCAGCATCGCTCATTTGCTGCTCAGATTCTGGGACTACTCAGAGGGTCAAATCCTGCTCGGTGGAACGGATCTGCGCTCACTTAAACTCGAAGAACTTCGCTCATTGTTCAGCGTGATCTCGCAGGATACCTACCTGTTCCACGGCAGCATCCGCGATAACCTGTTGTTCGCAAAACCTGATGCAGGAGATGCCGAAATCTTCGCCGCGCTCGAGCAGGCTCAGCTACTCGCCTTTGTCCACGCCCTGCCTCAAGCCCTCGATACGCCGATCGGCGAGCGCGGTCTGATGCTCAGCGGAGGTGAAAGACAGCGTCTTGCCATCACCCGCGCCCTACTCCGCGATGCCCCAATATGGATCGCCGATGAACCAACTGCGAACCTCGATCCGTTGACCGAGCGTGAAGTCATGCGCTCGCTAAAAGATTTAATGCGCAAACGTACATCTCTTCTGCTCACACACCGGCTGATCGAGTTGGAGGATGTCGATGAGATCCTCGTGCTCCAAGAAGGGGAAATTATTGAACGAGGTGACCACAACCATCTATTGAAGGCGCAAGGTCTTTACTACCGCATGTGGTCTCACCAACGCCAGGCTGATGGGATGGAAATCGCCTGACCGGAGACCCGAGCGAGCATTATCCACCGATCCTCACCAGTAATCGCCCGCTTTTTTCAACCGAATGCAGCAGCTGTGCTGCAATTACCGACCCGAAAAGCGAAAACAATCGACGAGGTGATCGTCTATGATGCCGACTGCCTGCATGAAGGCGTAGCAGATCGTGCTCCCAACGAACTTAAAACCCTCCGCCTTGAGCGCCTTCGACATCGCCTCTGACTGCGAATTGGTCGTTGGGATATCCTGCCAGGTCTTCGCCAGGGGTCCCTTAAACGTCTTGCCGTCTGTGAAAGACCACAGGAAATCCGCGAAGGAACCGGACCGGTCCATGATGTCCAGGTATGCCTGGGCGTTGGTGATCGCCGCGTTGATCTTGAGCTTATTGCGGATGATTCCAGCGTCCGCCAGCAATCGCGCCCGATCCCGATCGTTGTACTTGGCGATACGTTCGGGGTCGAAGCCGTTGAAGGCCCTGCGGAAGTTCTCCCGCTTGTGAAGGACAGTGCGCCAGGAGAGGCCAGCCTGGAAGCCGTCGAGGAGAAGATGCTCAAATAGTAGGCGGTCGTCGTACACAGGGACACCCCACTCTTCATCATGGTATTTCTCCATGAGCGGGTCACCCGTTCCAAAGCAACGCTGAATATCTTCCATTGAAAAGCTAACCTCCACTTGCTCTAACATTTCTGGTTGCAGTTTCCGGTGACTACATCAATCCTTTGCGGCTTGCTGGGTTGCCATCATCGCCCGGGCCTGCACTTCCTGCTTCTTGTAGGCGATGATCTTGAGCAAATCATTGAGCCATTTCGTACCACCGGTAACGAACAGCGCCGTCAGGAGGACATCCAACCAGGGCATACTCGTGACTCCAAACGGGCGCAGGATACGCAGACCGAGACCCAGCGTCAGGAGCAAGCCGACAACCAGGGCAACGGCGCTTAGGATCCACTCCTTATGCGGCTTGATCACCTTATCCAGAATTGGATCAAGCAACTCAGTCAATTGCTGCAGGGCGAAGCTGACGATGAAGACTGGTCCTAGAGATTCAACAAGCGGGTTCATCAGGTTGCCGCCTTTCTCTTCAGGGGATGAAGTGGAGATAGTCCCAAGCCGGATACGCGATTCAGAAGAAGGTCTCCATGAATACAACCATAGTGTACAAGATTCTTAAGCTCTGGTCTCTTGTTTCTTTGGGGTTCTCCCAATTTTCTGTGGAATGATGCCGTATGCCCACTCCGTAGAGACGCAGCTTGCGCTATAAGATACGCGTGATAAACCTCCCGCAGGTTTTTCTATCCTGCGGGAGGTTAGGCGTGCAGGTGCGCGATGGCTGTGGGCCGACACACGGGTCGGCCCCTACGGCTTATTAGTATCATAAAGCTGGGTACTGTAAGTCCGCTTGGTCACCCTCATAATATCGAGGAGAGCCGTATATTTAACGATTTGGGTAGTTCGTGGTGGACTTAGTTATTTCCGACTCGATTACAACATACGAAAAGGTATAGGCGGAGATGGTTTCGAAGAAATGAGAAGGGAAACGTTTTAGCTCTTCAATCGAATCACCGTCACGCCCTCGCCCCCTTCCCTAGCGCTGCCGGGCTCGAAGGAGGCCACATAGCGATTGTCTTGAAGAGATTCCCGAATCGCCTGGCGCAGCTTTCCGGTGCCCTTGCCATGGACTACGCGTATGAAGGGCAAACCGGCCAGATACGCGGCGTCGAGGCGCTGCTCCAACACCTCGAGGGCTTCTTCGACATTTAGTCCTCGTAGGTGGAGTTCCAGCGGGGGAGCGGCGGTTGGCACAGCGGTTGTCCGGGTGGCCTCCAAACGCTGGTTTGTTTCCTTCATTTCCACTCCCGGTTCGTCGTGAAGAGTTAGTTCATTGAGCCCAGCGCGCACTCGCAGCCGCCCAATCTGAACCTCCGCCTTTGAGTTTCCAAGATCCGTTACGACCCCTTCGGCGTCAAGTGTCCTCAAATAAACGCGATCGCCAAGTCGGATAGGGCGATGCGGGGCTTCATGGTCCGGTTCGGGTTGAGGGACCGATTCCTCGATATCCTCCACCAGCGTTTCAAGATTCTCCGCGACCGAATCGAGTTCATCTAACGATTGGCCGGCGCCTTCTAGCCGGCGCCGAAGAAGTGTCATTTCCTCACGGACGACGTCGAGTTCTTCCAGTGCATCCTCGCGCGCCTGCTGCATGAATTCCTGGCGCTCTGCTTCAATATCAGAGATTTGCCGTCGCAGCTCAACCTGCATCAGCTTTCCCTTCTCCCGCTCTCCCTCCGCTTCTATTCGAACCGCGCGCGCTAAATCACGTTCTTTGTGGATCTCATCCAGGAGCGCATCGGCGGTCAGTTCTTCAGGGGAAACCATTGAGCGGGCACCCTTAACGATTTTCTCATCAAGCCCCAATCGACTGGCGATCGCCAGCGCGTTCGACCGCCCAGGAAGACCGATTGTTAAGTGGTACGTGGGCTGAAGGCTCTCGATATCGAACTCCACGCTCGCGTTGCGCACAGCGGTGGTGCCGTGTGCAAATATCTTCAGCGCAGAGAAATGTGTTGCGACGATAGTCGTTACCCTGCGATCCAGGAATTCTTGGAGAAGGGCTTGTGCAAGAGCAGCTCCCTCCTGTGGATCGGTTCCGGCGCCAAGCTCATCAAGTACAACGAGCGACCTGTCCCCAGCCTTCGCCAGGATGCGAATGATATTGGAAATATGCGCCGAGAAAGTTGATAGAGATTGCTCAATTGACTGCTCATCGCCGATATCGGCGTAGATCGCGTCGAAGAGCGAGAGTTCAGAGCCGGAGGCAGCCGGAATATGCAGCCCGCACTCAGCCATCAACACCAGCAACCCGGCTGTCTTGAGCGTGACCGTCTTCCCACCCGTGTTGGGTCCAGTTATTACGAGTACGTACGTGTCCGGGTCAAGAATCAAATCAATGGGAACGACATTCTCAGGATCCAGAAACGGGTGGCGCGCCTGAATGAGTTTCAATGTCGAGCCAGGATGTTTTCCGCCCGAAAGAGACTCAAAACGGCGTAGAATCGGCTCGTTAGCCCGCAATGTCTCGGCATAGCGGGCCTTGGCAAAGGCTAGATCCATACGCGCAAGCGCTTCGACCGTATTGCGGATGCTCTCAGATTGCTCGCCCACGAGACTCGAGAGCTCTGCCAGGATGCGCCGAATCTCGTCCCGCTCGGCGAGCTCGAGTTCGCGGACCTTATTGTTAAGCTCCACCACCTGCAGCGGTTCCACAAAGAGGGTGGCCCCTGATGCGGACTGATCGTGGACCACACATTTCAACCGCCCCTTAAACTCTGCCCGCAGCGGGATGACAAAGCGCCCATCTCGTTGGGTGATGATCGGCTCCTGGAGTATGGGGACAATTTTGGGATTACTGATCAAGCGTTGCAGTTTAGATGTTAATCGGTCATGCGCATGGCGCAAGTCACGGCGGATCACGCCAAGCGATTCCGATGCGCCATCAACCACATCTCCATGCTCGTCGAGCGCTTTCGAAATGCGATCGATTAACCCCGGGGCAGGTTGAAAATCGAGGGCGATGCGGCATAGTTCAGGATACGATTCCTCTTCCTTTTCGAAGTGCCTGCCCATCGTCCTCGCCGCGATCAAGGTGCTTTTTACATCGAGCAACTCTGAAGCGTCAAGGACAGAGCCACGGGAAGCAGCTTCGGCCAGGGAGCGAATGTCATGCGCACCGCCTATGGTGAGGTCTATCTTGACGCTCAACAGCAATCGAGCTTCCGTCGTCTCTGCTAGACGGCTTGATACATGCTCGATGTCATCGCTTGGCAGAAGCGATCTGGCAAGTTCTTTGGATGCGGAAAACGCGGCGCGTCTAGCGAGCTGCTCAAGAACAGCCGATAACTCAAGTGTTTGCAGGTCTTTGGTATCCATCGTCGGCAGTGTAACACGATTTCAGGTGGAATCACGCAAGGGGGCAGCTCAAGAGCGCAGGTGCGCGATAAGCCCATTTTGATCCCCATTCGCAACTTCTTTAATAGCAAATATCAAATTCATGAATATAATGTGAGAAGCATTGTGCCTTTATTAATTGCACCACAGACAATTCATGCGCAAGTCAGTAGTTCTTTGTGAGACGCATCGATGTCTGATTCATCACCCTCTCCACCCAAACAAGATCCTTCGTTGCAGCCCCTACTGCGCAGCATCCTGCTGGAGATTGCAATCTATGTTCCTATTGTTGCCGTCTATTATTGGGTGATTCTGCGCTACGCAAGCGATAAATTTACCTCGCTCTTCCAGGATTCCTTACCGCTCTATGCTATCGCTGCAACCCTCGCCATCATTATCCAGGGAGTGTTGCTAGAAATGCTCACATCCTGGTTGCTGCGCCGCTTTGGCTTAAGGCACTGATCGATGTTTTTTCCAATTTCTCAGGTATTCGCCAACCCTGTCGCCTTGGCAGCAATTGGCTTCCTTGTTGGAGTATTAGGAGGTTTCTTCGGCGTCGGAGGTGGATTCCTGGCAGGTCCTTTGTTGTTCTGGACCGGTGTTCCGATGAACTTCGTCGTCGGAACGGATCTGGCGCACATGACCGGCAAATCGATCGTTGCAACAAGGCGCCACCGTGCACTTGGGAATGTTGATCTCCGCCTTGGTCTCTTGATGATTGTTGGCACCATTCCTGGTATAGAAATTGGCGCTCAATTAATCGAAATCGTTGATAAGACAGGACATGTGGATTATATAGTCGGATACACTTATGTGGTCATCCTGACTGTTATTGGACTCTTTACGGGTTGGGAGAGTATTCGGACCATTCGGAAAAAGCGTACCGATCGGTTACCTGCCAAGGATGTTCTAGACATTGAACGTATTGAGAGGAGACCCAGATTATTCAAAATTCCTCCTTTGATCAGTTTGCCCGTTTCTGGTGTCGAATCTATTTCGATATGGTCGATTATCTTCATTGGGTTTTTTACAGGCCTTCTGGCCGGGTTCCTCGGTGTTGGGGGGGGATTTGCACGATTGCCTATGTTGGTTTACATCATCGGTGTTCCCACCCACGTTGCTGTGGGAACCGATCTCTTCGAGATCATTATCTCCGCGGGTTACGGCACGATCACCCATTCACTCAAGGGTAACGTGGATATCATGATCGCCTTAACAATGCTTTTAGGTGCAGGGATTGGAGCGCAGATTGGTGCGATGGGAACGCGTTACTTCTCGGGTCCAGTAATCCGATTGATGTTCTCGGTACTACCTATCGTGGCGGCGATCCTGGTATTAATTAAAATTGGGTTCTAACGGGGAGGTTTGATTTCATGAACACAGCCACAACACCTGCCAATCGGGCGATCCTGTGTATGAGCTCCAAGACCCCCGACCCAAACTCTATCCATTTCGCCGAGCAGATCATTAATGCCTTCGATATGCAGCTCATTTTGCTGCATACACATCGTGACACAGCCGAACTGACCGATGGACAACATTCTGTTGAGATCATTCAGGATCTGCTTCAGACGAAACCCGATGAGCTCATAGAAATACAAGGCGATCTTGAGTCCGTGCTAAAAGAGGAGCTCGACCCACAAGCGCATGAACTTGTCATTCTAGGAACTTCCGCTGAGAGTTTCGATCGCCGCACTACCATGATAAGCCATCGGCTCGCCAACCGTATCGGTGATAGTGTACTGATCATCCAACACCCTTCAAAAATTATAAAACAGATCCTAGTATGTACAGGTGGGCATCCTGCTTCAAACCTCGTAGTTGAACGTGGCCTGCAGCTTGGTAAAGCGCTGGATGCGGAGGTTACGATCCTGCATGTTGTTACTAGTCTGCCTACCATGTATACGGGACTGCCTGCGGTGGAGGAAGGTCTGAAGGAAATCCTTTCACGAGACACACCCCTGGCACAGCATTTGCGTGCAGCTGCCCAACTCGCCGATGAGAGAGCAGTAAAAGCAAAACTCGAGCTACGCCACGGCGTCGTTGTTGAGGAGATTCTGCGGGCGTGTGAGATGGGAGAATATGACCTAGTTGTGATTGGCTCACCTGAGCCGCGCCGCGTGTTGGATCGACTTGCGCTTGGTCGAATCGGCCCACAATTACTTACAAGCACTCAGATCCCATTGTTAATCGCGCGAATTGAACCGACGACCTCGTGATGCTCTGGGCATGATCCAACGCTTTATCTCAGACGAGGAGCGATGCTTAGCGTCGTAAGAGGCGCGGAAAATCACTTCCCAAAAAACCCGTCTGATTGAAAAATGAAAGTTGCTGTAACCACCAGGTTGTTAACCTGGAAGGAGTAATCGATGCCTGATCACACAGAAGCTTTCCTCGAACTCGTCCGCTTAACTTCAACCGACCTGCCCCCCGATGTAGAAACATCCTTGAAGCGTGCTCGAGAACAAGAGGCATCAGGATCGGCGGCACAAAGCGCGCTCGATACGATCCTCGAAAATGTCGCCCTGGCGCGGAAGAACTCCACGCCGATCTGCCAGGATACCGGCACGCCGATCTTCTATGTTCAACATCCTCGTGGATGGAGCACGACGAAACTTAAAGAGCAGATCCGCGCCGCAGTCGCCGAGGCCACGAAAAGGACTTACCTGCGACCAAACGCCGTCGACACCATTACCGGGAAGAACAGCGGGAACAACCTTGGAGATCCGGCTTTCCCCACGATTCACTTCGAAGAAACTGAAGGGGAAGATTTAATCGTTGATCTGATCCTTAAAGGCGGGGGGTGTGAAAACGTGGGCGCACAATACTCGCTGCCGAATGGCCGACTCGGCGCCGGCCGGGATCTTGAAGGGGTGCGTAAAGTGGTGTTGGATGCCGTGTTCAACGCGCAGGGAAAAGGCTGCGCCCCCGGCGTGCTCGGCGTGGCCATCGGTGGGGATCGTGGTTCGTCATATTACGCATCCAAAGAAGCGCTCTTCCGTAAACTCGACGATGAAAACACAGATTCAGAATTAGCACAGCTTGAAAATCGACTCACGCAAGATGCGAATCAACTTCACATTGGACCGATGGGCTTCGGCGGCGAGACGACTGTTTTGGGCGTGAAAGCCAAGAGCCTGCACCGACTTCCGGCCAGCTACTTCGTCTCTGTCTCCTATATGTGCTGGGCACACCGGCGGCGGCGTATGACTGTCCGCGGTGACGAAATAAACTACGAATAAGGGAGGTCCCCGATGCAGAAGATCACGCTACCCATTACGGATGATGTCATCCGGGAGTTGAAAGTTGGCGATTCGGTCTCCCTCACCGGAGTTATGATTACCGGTCGTGATGCCGTGCACAAATGGATGATCGACACCTTCGTCAAGAAAAGCCGTAAGCCCGAAGGCGACGACGAGGCGGTCTACGAGGCGCTAAAACCCATCCTTGAAGGCGGTGCTATATACCATTGCGGACCTGTCGTCGCCGGCCTGGATACTGGCGATTATTCCTTCGTCGCCGCAGGTCCGACAACGAGCATCCGCGAAGAACCCTACCAGGGCGATGTGATGCAGCACTTCAACATCAAGGCCGTTATTGGCAAAGGTGGGATGGGACCGAAAACGCTGGCAGCTTGCAGCGATGTGCCGGGAGTGTATTTGCACGCGATCGGTGGGGCTGCTTCATTAATCGCACAATCCGTTCAGCAGGTGCTCACTGTCCACAAACTCGATTTCGGAGTCCCTGAGGCGATATGGGTGATCGATGTCAAGGATTTCCCCGCTGTTGTTACCATGGATTCGCACGGCGGCAGCGTGCATGTGGAAGTCGAGACACACTCTAAAGCACAGCTCGACAAGCTCCTCGCATCTTAATCTCGCCTGGCTTGGAATTTATAAAGGGATTGGCTTAAGTAGGGACCGACCCATGTGTCGGCCCAGGCGGCTTATAAATAAAGAGGCTGTCCAAAACGACTTTGGACAGCCTTGTGATTCTATATCCGCTGGATCTCCTTCTTAGCTATCGGGCAAGCTGTTGTCCTGGAGAAAAGTGAATTCAGCGTCAATCCCATTGACCGTCACTATGTAATCCCCGGCAGGCAGCCCATAAACATCTAAGGGGACATTCTGTTCAAACTCCTCGATAACTTGAGCACACATCACATCCGCCTCGCGCAAGGTCGTGATGAGCACTTCGAAGTGGTTGCCATCCCGTTCAACAGAGACCTCGTCAATCTCCGTGCAGGAATCAGGGAGATATCCACTGGCGACGGCATGCACTCCAAGCGGGAAAGATTCAAGAAACAAGATCTCGACATCCTCCACCACAGCATCTCCACGAATGAACTCTCCTGAATCCTCTGGCTCTCCCGGCGCACATCCCGTGAGAAGGACGAACACCACAGCTATTGTTGTTATCCATTTTCTCTGTTTCATCGAGCGGCCTCCTTTTTCTTCACCTCAATTGTAATTCAGTGCATAGTATTTAGACGCACATCCAAGCTCTCGAGTTCCCGCCAGTCGACCCAGCCCTTGATCGCCATTCCACACAAATGGGACAGGTCTTTTTATCAACCATCAAGGTTTCCCTTCATAAATCCCATGATTGACAACAACAGTCAATTACCGTATTATATGTAATATCTTATATATGTCATTTTTGATATAACGATAAATCCATTAAGTTAGGGAGTATTTGGGAGAGCGTCATGTCATTAAAATATGCCTTGTTGGGTTTCCTGGGCTACCAACCCATGACTGGATACGACTTGAAGCACCGCTTCGACCACTCCATTTACTATTTTTGGAATGCCGAACTCAGCCAGATCTACCCCACCTTAACCAAGATGAAGGAAGATGGCTTGCTGACGATGGACGTGGAATTCCAGGACGACAAGCCCAACCGCAAGGTATACAACATCACAAAATCCGGGCGCGACGAACTGCGTCGCTGGCTGCTCGAGCTTGAAGGCGCACCTAAGATACGGATTTCCTTCCTGATCAAGATGTTCTTCGCCGGGATGCTGAAGAAAGAGGATGTTCTGACCCAATTAGAACACCAATTGGTTTTACACCAAGCGCAGTTAGTCGACTATCAAGAGGCGGTACGAAATCATATCCACGAGAATATCGAAGCCACCGGCATGAAACGGGATGGTGAATATTGGGAACTTACCCTGGAGATGGGCATCAAGTTTGAAGAGGGCTGGATTGAATGGTGCCAAGAGTCAATCGAGAAAATTAAGGGCATGAACGACGAGTGATGGAATCCCTGCCGAAAACAATGTTTATAGCTGTCTGATGCTTGGTTATCCTGCTGTGAAATTCAAGCGGAGAATACCAAGAGAGCATAAGGATGTTCGCTATTTGAACACAAACCATTATGCGTAGAGGGCGCAGCGGAAAAGGAGAGTTCCCGATGAAGATTACGGTTCTAAACGGCAGCCCGAAGGGCGACACAAGTGTCACCATGCAGTACGTTCACTACGTCCAGAAAGAGTACCCTCAACTCGAGTTAAAAATCATCAACATCTCGCAACGGATCAAGAAGATTGAAGTGGATGAGCATGTGTTTCAGGAGATACTCGACGAGATACGGTCTTCAGACGGTGTTTTGTGGGCTTCTCCGGTATATTTCTTTCTTGTACCCGCCAACTACAAGCGCTTCATCGAGTTAATTGCCGAAAGAAACGCAGAAAACGTATTCGCAGAAAAACACACCGCTTTTCTATCAACGTCCGTCCATTTCTTCGACCACACAGCGCACAACTACATCCACGCAGTTTGTGACGATCTAGGGATGAGATACGCGGGATCATTTTCCGCGGATATGGCCGATCTACACAAGGCGAAAGAAAGGGAACGCCTGCGACTATTTGCCGGCAGCTTTTTCCAGACCATTGAAGACAATGCCCTCACATCGAAACGTTACCTGCCGGTGGCGTGGCGAGACTTCGACTATCTTCCCGGTGAGGCCAGGGATACCGTAGACGCTGGTGAGAAAAAGGTCGTAGTCGTTACTGATTCCCGGGACCATCAACTGAACTTGATCAGAATGGTCGAAAGGTTCAAGGCGTCTTTTTCCAGCGATGTAGAAGTCATCAATTTACACGACCTGGACATTAAAGGATCATGTCTGGGTTGTGTCCAATGCGCTTACGATAATCAATGTGTTTACAAAGACAAGGATGAATATATTGACTTTTACGATTCAAAACTTAAGACAGCGGACATCCTCGTTTTTGCAGGGACGATAACGGATCGATATTTATCTTCACGATGGAAGATGTTCTTCGACAGGTCTTTTTTCAACGGGCATGCCCCTTCGTTGATAGGAAAGCAGATCGGCTTC
The DNA here is from genome assembly GCA_048629905.1 of Methanosarcinales archaeon. Lineage (GTDB taxonomy): Bacteria > Chloroflexota > Anaerolineae > Anaerolineales > E44-bin32 > E44-bin32. The sequence continues at coordinate 3,292 of JAIWHF010000031.1, read as the reverse complement.
ATCATCTCCGGCCCATTGAGCCAGATACCTAATCTCAGACAGGTTTTAGAGTCCTGGACCGAGATTCAGCTCGCCAACCTGGCCGGATTTGTAACCGACGAATATGAAGATGCGGCGCAAATTGATACATTGCTGCAAAACCTCGCCACGAATCTCGTGCAATTTGCCGACAGTGGCTATATTAGGACGCCAACTTTCCTGGGAGTGGGGGGCAAGAAACTGTTCCGCGACGAAATTTGGGGACGCCTGCGTTTCCCTTTCCGGGCTGATTATCTAACCTACAAGAAACTCGGGGTGTTTGATTTTCCGCAGAGTAAATACAAAATGCGCTTTCAAAGCGCAATCATGTCTCTTTTGTCGAAATCACCCACCTTCAGAAAAGAAGTCAATAAGAGAATGAAAGATGAAATGATCAAACCGCTTCAGAAGGTGCTCGAAAGTTGAATTAAAGACATGAATATTCTCGCCATCAACAGCAGCTACCGGGGAGATAAAGGCCATACCCGTTTTCTGATTGACAAACTTTTCCAGGGGGCCAAAGAAGCCGGCGCCGAGTGCCAAGTCGTCACCCTCGCCAGCCTCAAGATCAATCGCTGTCTCGCCTGCGGCAAGTGTCAGACGGCAGAGCATCATCTTAAGTGCGTTCATGACACCAGGGACGACGTCGCCGCGGTATTTCGCCAGATGCGCCGGGCAGACATCATCGTGTATGCAACACCGGTCTACGTGTTCGGGATGTCCGGCCTGCTCAAGACATTCCTGGAACGATTCTACGGCCGAGGGGACAGCGTAGATCTGAGCATATCAAGAAGCGGGCTTATGTTCCATCACGTGGATCACTCGATTTGTTCAAAGCCATTCGTAACGCTCGTTTGCTGCGACAACCTGGAAAACGAGACACCAAAGAACGTGCTTTCCTATTTTCAAACTTTCTCCAGGTTTATGGATGCGCCGCAGGTCGGCGTGCTGGTGCGCAACGGTGGACGCCTGTCGGGGCACGGTCTGGACCCAGAACGCGAAAGACGCGTTCCCAGGATATTCGACGTGTATGGGGCTTATGAACAGGCAGGGCGCGAACTGGCGACCTTGGGACATATCCGCCGATCTACCGAACGACGCGCAAACCAGGAGATTGCCCCCGTGCCATTATTCGGCATCTTGAAACGTCTAAAACCGTTCAAGAGGATAATGGTCGAGCGTGCACAGGATATGCTCTGAACCCCCGGCAATATTGACACAAGAAACTACCCATCATGTCCATTTAGACCTCCGTCTGATGCAAAGTGCTCCTTCATCCCGCTCAGGAAACCCGGCACCACCTCTCGCGGAAACCGCGGCCACGTTAGAACCACGGCTGCGAGGAGCCAGGCTACTAACCACAAACCCGCCGATGGTGTGTATTTGAGGGAAACATAAATGAACCAACCGTAGATTGGAGCCTGGAAAAGCATCCCCATTGTGCGGGGGATCCCTACCCGCCAGAAGTACATCGCCCAGATCAGGATATAGATCACGCCGACTGTCAGTTGCACGTAGCCGGTGGCTATCGTGTAAATCAACAAGCCAAGGGCAACCGCCATATCGATTTCGAGGTCATGATCGCCGACCCAGGAGTCGTAGCGTATCCTGCTTCGACGAGCGAGGGCGCCGTCGAATACATCCCCGGTCCAGTTTGAGATAAGCAGCATAGCAGCCAAAGACAGACTCTCTTGGCCTCCGGTCACCGCCAACCAAGGAAAAATAATGAGAAGCAGCCCGCGAGTGAAAGTAAGTAAATCTGCAACTTGCTTGGCGACCACCAGGAACACTCCTTATCCACAAGTATTTAGCCACGGTCGACCTACTTAAATATTACACCTGATTTCGTGGTTTTCCTGACAATAGTCCGCCTTTTTACTCCAATCCATTTGCAGAGAGCGTCGCCACGGCAGCGCCCACGAACGACTTGTATCAAGGACGAGATTTTAATTGTGTCCAATTGGGTAAATTCTGTATAATTCCAGTGAAATCAAGCACCTAGATCCATTATCCCTATAGGAGAGTGACGTATGACATTACTAGACCGAATCTTATTATTGGTGACAGGATTGTGTGCCCTGTACCTGACCTGGCGTTTCTACACTCGCTACTCGAAAGAGAAGAAGCTCTATGACATTTACTATATGATGGGCTTTCTCGTTCTGCTCGTATCTGGTCTTATCCTCATCTGGCAGGGCTGGGGCGCCTTGGCCTCTCCCTATGTGCTAACCGTTGCGACCCTAATCCCTTTGGGGATTTCAATGGGCCTTATGAACCAGTATTTCCCCAAATGGAAGAAGGCTTACTCCTGGTTCGCCCTGATCGGCCTTCTGGCGATCGCCTATACCAGCATTACGGGGCACGACCTGAAGAGATTAGCCGTACCCATATTCCACGGCGTTGCCGGCTTGATCATCTTCTTGGGACCCTTCCTGGTGAAAGATAAAGCGCCGAAGGGGTTCTGGTGGGTTGGGATCGGCGGCTTGCTCATCGGCATCGGCGGGATCGCCCTGGCCTTCCTCACATCTGGCAAGCAGTTGCTGTTCTTCAGCGAGGAAGTTGTCCTGATGATCCTGGCTCCGCTGCTGCTCCTGATGACGCTGGCGTTTACCTGGGGATTTGTCAAGCAGATCAAAGCCAGCTGATCGACAGGAGGGTACAGCACTTCCTAAGCGTAACGCTTTCTGTTACTGCTGAGCGCTGGTGAAAAATATTGCGGCCAAATAGATTTTTTGTGTGAGTCGAAGGGGCTGTCCAAGCAAACTTTAGGACAGCCTCTTCGTTGTATTGTTCCTTTCAGTTTCGCAGATCCGCTCATTTGCTCACCAAGGACGATGTTGCCTGTGACCCATTCTCTTGTCCACGAAGCCATAACCTAAACCACCCGCCATGCCCTTCTTCCCTTCTTTAAAAGGTCTTCTTTATCTGAAACCCGAACTTCTGCAATAGCAACCGCTCAACCCCCGTGTTATGATTGGGATGATATTTCACAAAGGACATAAATGGAAAAGTACGCCAAACTGCTTAGAAATGTCGAGCACTTTCGGAAGCTATCCATATCTGACCTGCGCTTCGTTATCAACGCTGGTAAATTGAAGCGTTGTCAGGCAGGTTCGATAATTTTCCACGAAAATGAACCCGGCGCGGGCATGTTTGTGCTTTTTTCAGGGAAAGTACATTTATGCAAACTCAGCCCATCGGGGCAGGTACAAATCATTTCCATCGTCGAGCCGGTGATCATGTTCAATGAATTGACGGCGATTGACGGTGGACC
>JAIWHF010000030.1:0-20354 GCA_048629905.1 Methanosarcinales archaeon | reverse complement strand
GCTTCACGTATAATGGTTCTATGGGACCTAAAATCAATCCAATCATTATCGGCATCGCTGGCGGAACTGGATCTGGCAAGACAACGGTCGCAAACGTCATCCTCAATCGCGTCGGAACAGAACACATCGCCTTCATCCCCCATGATGCTTACTACAAGGATTTAAACACGCTACCACGAGCACAGCGCGACGTGATCAACTTCGACCACCCCGATTCGCTGGAGTCGGATCTGCTGGTTGAACATGTTCAAGCCCTGCAGCGCTGCGAGTCGGTAGAGATACCGATCTACGACTTTACAACTCATTCACGTACGGAGAAGACCACGCATATCGTCCCTCAAGCGGTGATCCTCGTGGAAGGGATTTTAATCTTTGCCGAATCGAAGCTGCGTGACCTATTTGATGTAAAAATCTTCGTTGACACGCCACCCGACATCCGTTTCATTCGACGACTTACGCGAGATATTGAGGAACGGGGGCGATCGGCTGAATCTGTCATTCTTCAATACCAGACAACCGTCCGTCCCATGCACCTCGAATTCGTCGAACCTTCGAAACGCCATGCCGATGTTATTATCCCCGAGGGCGGATTGAACACCGTGGCGATGGACATGGTCGTCGCCAGAATAGAAGCTCTCTTAACCTCCAACTAAACCTACCAACAAAGGAGAACTCATGACCGAAAAATCGTATACATCCCCACCAGCGATGGGCATAGATCCACAAAAATCCTATACAGCGACGATACAGACTGCTGGCGGCGATATCGTCCTTCAACTCTTCGCCGATAAGACACCGAACACGGTTAATAACTTCGTATTCCTCGCGCAAGAAGGCTTCTACGACGGAGTTGTTTTTCACAGAGTTATTGAGAACTTCATGGTTCAAGGCGGCGACCCGACCGGGACTGGACGCGGTGGACCAGGATATTCCTTTGCAGACGAATTCCATCCTGAGTTGAGGCATGACGGACCTGGCGTACTCTCGATGGCTAACGCTGGCCCCAACACGAACGGATCTCAATTCTTCATCACCCATGTGGCGACGCCTCACCTGGATGGCAAACACTCCGTCTTCGGTCGCGTGACGGGAGGCCTGGATGTCCTAATGGCAATTCCAGTGCGCGATCCAGCCCAAGCCCAGGCGCCCGCGGTTGCCATCAAAACTATTCTTATTGAAGAGAAGTGAAGCAATCTGGCGGACTTTCGGGGTGGAAACTTCACGCCGTTCGCATCTTAGCATTTGTCACCGCAATTGCGATCACAGTCTTCATCTTTTCTATACAAGATAAGCTTGAATATCTTGCAGGTTATGGATACCTGAGCATCTTCTTTCTATCGCTGCTTGCGAACGCCACGATCATCATTCCCGCACCCGCGATCGCATTATCTTTTACGTTTGGTGCTGTGTTCAACCCGTTTTGGGTTGCGCTTGCAGCCGGCACAGGCGCTGCAATAGGTGAAATCACGGGGTACTTATTTGGCTTCAGCGGACAGGGGGTCGTCGATGATAGCCAGATCTATAAAAAGCTGGAGGCGTGGACATCCAAGCATGGCGCCCTGCTTATCCTGATTCTGGCTTTCATTCCCAATCCCTTCTTCGATCTCGCTGGCATTGCCGCTGGGTCGCTTAAAATGCCGATCGGTTCTTTCCTTCTTTGGACCTGGATCGGGAAGATGCTAAAAATGCTTCTTTTCGCTTACGCCGGCGCAGCTTCGATCGATTGGATAATGAATCTATTTCCAGAAGCTTTTTAATCGGGTCTCCTCCAAATTGTGTGGGGGACCTCGCGGATTTACAGTACCCAGATAAGTAAACCGTTGGGCCGACCCATGGGTCGGCCCAACGCCTTCTTGCTACCTGTTTATCCCCAACCTCCCGCAGGTTTCGAACCTGCGGGAGGTTTAACGCGCGTACCTGATAGCGCAGGCTGCGCCTGCGACCGGAAGCAAAGTAGAGACGCAGCATGCTGCGTCTCTACAGAGAGGGCATATGTCCGGTCGGCTGTGGGCAATCATTGCCCTACTGGGTTCCTACTATTTGTACTCTTACTCACTAAAATTTCATGCGGTGTTTCTCTCTCATTATATGGTTGGATTCTCCACGCACATTCTCTACGTCAGCACCTCCACCTTCACGGTCACCCGCTCCAGCTCCTCGTTGAGAACATCCACGCCCAACCCGGGCTTATCGGGCACATCAATCGTACTGTCCGAATTGAGCGTAAAACGCGGTTCAGCGATATCAGGGTCGTAGTATCGGTCACTTGCTGAGATGTCGCCGGGAAGCGTAAATCCGGGAAGTGAGGCGAGCGCAAGATTCGCTGCGCGGCCAATTCCCGTCTCCAACATACCTCCACACCAAACAGGAACCCCTTCCCTAACACAACGATCATGAATTGCGATCGCCTCTGTTAACCCACCAACACGACCGGCTTTTATGTTGATCACCCGGCATGCCTCGAGGGCAATTGCCTGCCCTGCATGACGCTGATTGCGAATTGACTCATCCAGGCAAAGGGGAGTATTGAGTTGCTTTTGAAGCTCAGCGTGATCAATCAGATCATCCTCTGCCAAAGGTTGCTCGATCATGGACAAAGCCAATGAGTCGAGATCCTTGAATAGCGGCGCATCACTTAACGCATACGCCGCGTTCGCGTCGACCTGGAGATTGATATCGGGATAACGATCCCGGACTGCTTTTACCACCTCTAGGTCTGCCCCGGGTTTAATCTTAATCTTAATCCTGCCATACCCAAGTTGTAGATACTCTCCCACCTTCGTGATCATCGCCTCCGGGTTCTCCTGGATCCCAACGGATACGCCTACGGGTACGCTATGTTTCTCTCCTCCAAAAAGCTCTCTAAGGCATTTCCCATCAAGCTTGCCTCTGATGTCCCACAATGCCATTTCAAGCCCTGCACGAGCGAGTGGGTGCCCTTTGTAAGCCTGTAAACGCTGCTTTAGCTCACGTGGGTGTGAAATCGGCCTATTGAGGATGGCCGGGATGAAGAAATCCCGCAGGATATGCCAGGCAGTTTCCACAGTCTCATAAGAAAATCCAGGCACACGGGTTGCGACACACTCACCCCACCCGTCTAACCCTTCTGAGTAAACTCTCACAAGAAGACATTCTCGGTCGAGCTCTTCCCCGAAGGATGTGATGAAGGTGTTCCCTAATCTCATTTTGACGTGATGTAACTCGACGCGTTCGATTCGCATTAACCTAACTTCCCTTCTCCATGCGTGAGCACATAGTAGGATCGAGGCGGTTCCTCACCCTTGAGGAACAGGAAATCAGTAACAAGATAACCTGCGGTGAACAAGGATGTGAAAACCTCCCGTGAGTGCTCCCGCCAACGCTTGGCGGCACCTAGATCGAATTGTTTCAGTGCGTGAAAATCAGGTGGGATCTCCACCAATGCGATCACCCCTTCGGGAGCATTGATTGCCTCACCCGGGTACAGGTGACCTGCATCATCCAGAATCGAAGGGTTCACTTTCTCCGCGCCAGCTTCGAGATAGTGTGCCATGGTGAGCGGCTTACGCGCCTTTTCAAAACGAGAGGAAACACGGTGAGAGGTTACCCACCAATCCACCTGAAATCGATCAGATTCTACGCCCGTGTTCAATGCATCGCGCATCTCTCCGTAGGCTCGCTGGATGTATGTATCACATACGGCACCAAGCCGTCGAATATTCAAATACGCGTTTCGAGAGAGCAGCGGGTCATACGTCCATGTAACCAGGCGAATTCCCTGCCTGAGAACCTCTTCCCGTTGAGCCCGCTTCAACGCAAAACCGATACCGCGATCTCGGTACGCAGGGTGCACGCCTACCTGGTGCGAACAATGCTTCAAGCATGTCATCGCAATGCGATCCGGGTTCTCCGAATCAGTGCCCAGAAATCCCATCAGATAGCCGACCATTTTGCCTTGATCAAAAGCCCCCAACATGGCGCCACCATTGTGACTGATTGCCATTGAAAGATGGGCAGGCACAATATCAGTCTCACTCCCCGGCCATACGATTCGCTGTAAATCTTCCGCTTGCACCATTTCTTCGTACAAGAATAACGACCGTATCTCAATCCCGTCTTTCATCTCTCTACTTCACCTCTTAGAAAACTGCCGTCGTAGCAGTTCCCAACCCCAATTTTTCTCACGGAGGTGATCGAGCCGATCCTCCATTCGTGTCGGTGAAAGACCGAATAATCGAGGTAAGGTGTCCAAATCGGTCGTCCGGTTCACCGCAAGATAATCAAGTAAATTTGTCGAGACCGGAGAATATCGTAGAGCCCTCTCCATCAACCAGGAAACCCCACGTAAATACGGCGGGCGTGTTGGAATAATAATGCGGGTGATACTTGCTGCACGCATTACCATTGTAACGATCTGTCGAAGCGTAAAGTACTCAGGGCCGCCGAGTTCGAATGTGCCACCCTTTGTCTCCTCCTCATCTAAACTCCAGCCAATGCAAGTGGCGAGATCTTCAACCCACAAAGGCTGCATGACAGTCGATCCATCGCCCGGAATTGGGAAGAACAATGGCGATCCAGCCATGAGCATCGCCAATGAGGTTGTTAAGCTGTCATCAGGGCCAAAGAGGACCGCCGAACGCAAGATCGTGTAAGGTAAACTCGAATTACGGATGTGGTTTTCTGCAATTGCCTTCGCCCGAATTTGAGGATACGCTGATGCGGGATCTGCTCCTAACGTGCTCTGGTAGATGAAGCGTTCAACACCGGCCTCTTCTGCAGCTTTAACAAGCACCCTCGTCCCTTCGGCGTCAACGATCTCAGGGTCATCAAAGGTGTGACCTAGTCCTGTCCCGGCGAGGTGGATCACGGCGGAGACATCCACCATTGCTGCTCGGATTCCCCGTTCATCGTCCAGTGATGAAAGCGCGACATCCACGCTTACGCCTGGAGGAAGCAAGGGAGATTCTATGGCAGGCTCAAGGAGCGTACGGATCGAATAACCATATGTTGACAGGTTTCTCAGGACCGCTCTGCCGATAAAAGTTGTTCCTCCTGTCACTAAGAGCATGGAATTCCTCGAACCTCACTTCTTGTGAGATCTTTAGTAAACGGAAAAAGACGTTATATAGTCAATCTTCGAATTGATGTGTAACTGTAGCAGATTTTAGCATAGGGTCATTTATTCTGAGCGCATCTAAACTCTGTAAATCGTGTTATGTACAAACAGGGACAGTAAATCAACCATCGATTAGGAGGGTGACGTGTCACAGAGACGCGTGGTTATCACGGGAATGGGATGTATCAGCCCACTCGGTAATAATGTCCAGAGTACCTGGAAAGCAGCGCTAGCCGGCGAATCGGGTGTTGGGTTAATAACTCACTTCGATGCTTCAGATTTCCGAACCCGTATCGCCGCTGAGGTAAAGGGGTTTGACCCGGTCCAATCTATCGATAAGCGCCTGGCTCGGCGGACGGACCGCTTTGCGCAACTCGCATTGGAGGCAGCCGCGCAAGCGATACAAGATTCTGGATTATCCATTGATGACGGAAACCGCGACCGGATAGGCGTAATCATGGGAAGCGGCATTGGCGGGGTTAGCACACTTGTCAATGCAAGTTGGAAGTACCTCGATAGCGGACCCAAGGGTGTGAGCCCTCACGTTATCCCCATGATGCTTCCCGACTCCGCCCCCGGACACATCGCCATTGCCCACGGCTTGCGAGGCCCGAACATGACGATCGTGACGGCATGCGCTTCCAGCGCGAATGCAATTGGAGAAGCGGCAGAGATGATCCGGCGAGGTGCGGCCGATGCAATTCTCGCCGGTGGAGCAGAGGCAGCGATCGTCCCCGTCTCCCTCGCCGGGTTCAACTCGATGAGAGCGATCTCCACCTATAACGAAGTCCCTGAGAAAGCATGTCGACCCTTCGACCTTGAGCGGGATGGATTCATCATGGGCGAGGGTGCCGCCTGCCTGGTTCTAGAATCTTTTGAAACAGCTAATGCGCGTGGCGGAAAAATCCTGGCAGAGGTTCTGGGATACGGTGCCACGAGCGACGCGTTCCATATAACTGCCCCAGCCGCGAACGGTGCAGGCGCAGAGACCTGTATGCGTAACACTCTCGAAAATGCAGGCTTAGCACCTGAAAAAATCGACTACATCAACGCCCACGGGACAAGCACCAAACTCAACGATGTCAGCGAGACACAGGCGATAAAAGCTGCGTTTGGTGAACATGCGTATCGTCTTGCGATCTCATCGACGAAGTCAATGACCGGCCATTTGCTCGGCGCGGCCGGAGCGATGGAATCTATTTTCTGTGTACTGGCTTTGCAGAATAATATAATCCCACCCACCATCAACTACCACACCCCCGATCCAGAATGCGATCTGGACTACGTACCCAATGAGGCACGCCAACAGGAATTAACCTATGTGATGACGAACTCATTCGGGTTTGGTGGGCATAACGCTTGTTTAATATTTGGGAAGGTATAGAAAGGTTTTGATGCCTTATGACTAGGTTTGCACACATCACCGGTTGGGGAATGGCAACGCCAGATCGAGTTCTAACGAACGATGATCTTGCCAAGATGGTCGATACAAGTGATGAATGGATACTCTCCCGGACGGGAATCAGCGAACGTCGCATCGCTGAGCCAGGGGAGTCCACAGCGACGCTTGCAGTAGATGCATCACTCCGAGCGCTGGAGTTAACTGACATCAACGCCGCAGACATCGATCTCATCATTGTCGCCACATCTACTCCTGAGTACCTCTTCCCTTCGACTGCGTGTATTGTTCAAGACAAAATTGGAGCATCTCGCGCTGGCGCGTTCGACATCTCCGCGGCGTGCACAGGATTCATCTATGCCGTAAATATGGCTGCGCAGGCAATTCGTACCGGTTCGATTGAGAACGCTCTTGTGATAGGAGCCGAAACGCTCTCCCGTTTCACAAATTGGGAGGATAGGGACACTTGTGTTCTTTTTGGGGATGGCGCGGGCGCCTTCATCCTGCAAGCCAGCGATCAACCCGGGGGTGTTCTCTCCTGCGTTATGCGTTCTGATGGATCCGGTGAAAGTTTACTCTCGATCCCTGCCGGGGGAAGCAAACTTCCCACATCTCATGAGACCGTCGATAAGAAACAGCATACAATCCAAATGAATGGCCGCGAGGTTTTTCGCTTCGCAACGCGCGTGATGGCTTCAGGCACGCGCGAAGCGGTATCGCTCGCCAATTGGGAACTGGATGATGTTACCTGGGTGATCCCTCATCAAGCGAATATGCGCATCATTGAAGCCGCTGCTCGCGGATTGAGAATGCCTATAGAGAAGTTCGTTATCAACCTGAACCGTTATGGTAATACTTCAACAGCATCCATCCCCATTGCCACTTGCGAAGCCCTGCAGAGTGGAAGGATTCAAGACGGTGATCACCTGGTTCTGGTTGGCTTCGGTGCTGGTCTCACTTGGGGCGCCCTAACGCTCGACTGGATCCTCCCTGAACGCAAGGTCTCGCGCGCCGCACGCCGACGTCGTACCCTCCTCGTGCTCCTGGCACGTGCCAGGTCATTCGTACGACGCCTTAGACGCAAAATTGAGGGGTTGATATGGGGAACGTCTTCTAACGATCACATCTAGAGGCTGCGTGTAACACGGGAAAAAAGGCGACCTGAAGAAGCCGTGTCAACCTTCAGGTCGTTTCTCGTTTTTACAGGATGCTGTGATGCATTGCGATAACGGTGGTTCGTCGCTTAAATCAATCAGATCCAGTCGTCTCCAGGAAAGTGTCAACCATTTCCTTCAAGAAGGGCTCGGGGACTGCGCCAACTTGCTGGTGCACAACGTTTCCGTTGGCGATAAGAAGCATAGTTGGAATCCCCTGCACGCCATATTCCATCGCCCACTTCGGGTTTTCATCGGTGTTTACTTTTGCTACAATGAGCTTGCCAGCATAGTCCTTCGCAACCGTCTCCAGGATTGGTCCTACCATCTTGCACGGACCACACCATGGCGCCCAAAAGTCTACGATTACAGGGAGCTCGGACTGCAGTACAGTCTTCTCAAAAGTATCATCGGCAACATTTATCGGTTCTTCAATCATTTTTTACTCCTCATGAATATTCTCACCGGGAATTATACACATCAATTCCCCAATATAGATTAGATTCAAAACCACAAAAAAAGTTACATTCTGACGAAAGAAATGCAGAATCCTCGATTCGATGGGTGTTATAATTCAAAGTACCATCCGTCGAAAACTCAAGACCATATGCCAACCTACGTATGCCCCATTTGTTCAGAAGAAAAGTTGGTCGAAAGCGGACCATCCGCCTATAAATGCCAGCATTGCCGCGCCAGCATTATTGGTGGCAAACTTGTGTGCTCTGCTTGCGGAAACCACAATCCACTCGAAGCTGCTAAATGTGAAACCTGCCAGGAACCACTCACCATCTTCAGCAGAGTCGTATCCCGGCACAGTAAATCAACCCGCTCATGGCGTCTGGATCAAGCTCGCGATCAGGCCAATACGTTGAAAGCAGCCGAGGCTAGCGCGTCGGAAGCTCGCATGGAGGATTTCCTCGAGATCGATCGAAAGCGCAAGGCAGCCGAGCGCGAAGCCGCACTACTGCAGGCAGCGGCCGATCGTCAACTTTTCCACTACGTCAAAATCGGTTTAGGGATTTTCTTAGCCATCGTCGCCATCGCAAGCTTAATCATCGCCTTACTCTGATCGATGCCCTCACAACCCATTTACACAGTTCAACTCCCCGTTTACGAAGGTCCGCTTGACTTGCTCCTCAACCTGATCGAGCACGCAGAGTTGGATATCACCAAAGTCTCGCTCGCGGAAGTCACCGACCAATATCTGATCTATATCAGGCAGATTCAGGATCGTCAATTAGAAGACCTTGCCTCTTTCTTGGTCATGGCTGCGCGCTTGATCCAAATCAAATCCGAAGTATTGCTCCCGAGACCCCCTTTACGTGAACCTGGTGAGGAAGACCCCGGGGATGCGCTGGCGCGGTTACTTGTGGCATACAAGAAATACAAGCAGGTTGCGATACTTCTCTCTGAACGTGAAGAATCGGGATTGCGCTCCTACATCCGGCTCGCCCCTCCGCCCGTCATTGATCCGAAGATCGACATGCAGGAATTCCAACTTGATGATCTGCATCAGGCGATGCTCGAAGTGCTGAAGAATGTCCACAAGATGCCCACACTTGAAGAAAATGTCTCAACACCGCGTGTGCGCGTGAGAGATAAGATTATGAGCATCATTCATTCTCTCAAAGATGTAGGCCATCTTTCTTTTCGCAAGTTGGTAAAAACAGCTCGCTCACGTTTGGAGATTGTGGTGTCTTTCCTTGCGGTCCTGGAGTTAATTAAGCAGGACCAAGTCGAAGTGCGTCAAGAGGAAATGTTTGGTGATATCGAGCTAGTTCGAGGTAACGGTTGGCAGGTGGATCAAATCGAGGAACTCGAGTTCGAGTTTGATGAGTAGAAGGCAGCAAACGTAAGGGCAATCGCAGCGCCGATGGTATCAATGCCCACATCAATGATGCTCGAGTTGCGATCCTGGACAAAGGATTGGTGGAACTCATCACTTAATGCGAATAAGATCGCCATAAACAGCGCCAGAATCCAACGGAACCCCTTCGAAAGGCGCGGCGGGAGTGCAAAGTAGTAGGCCAATCCGAGCAACGCGTACCCGCTTGCATGCCCGGCCTTTTTTATCCATATATCCCATTCACCAAAAGATGGAACCCGACCAGCCGGGAGTGAGGAGAAGAAAAAGATCGCTCCCATCATCAGGATAGCTGGTAACCAGCGCACAATGAGCGGCAGTTCTCGTGTTCTCATGCGCGCCATTCTACCACTTCATCAATGGCCAGCGCAGAGGTGGTCCAAATACACAGACTGCCGAGAAGTAAGGTTGCAGGGAAACCCCGATAATCGCTCCCGTCGAGAAAACACTTCGAAACCCGAGAAGCTATATTCTCCATCAAGTACTTTATAATTCAACTATCTTGCAGGCAGAAACGATGGTGTTTCGCTTGATGATGAACATATAATCCACGGTTTTAACCACAAGAGAAAGGCCATACTATGCCCAATCGACTCGCTGATGAGACTTCCCCCTATCTTCTACAGCATGCAGAAAATCCTGTGGACTGGTACCCCTGGGGATCTGAAGCATTTCAAGCTGCTCTGAAACAAGATAAGCCAATCTTCCTCAGCATAGGATATGCGGCCTGTCACTGGTGTCATGTCATGGCCCATGAATCCTTCGAGGACGATAAGACTGCCACATTAATGAACGAATACTTCATCAATGTTAAAGTCGACCGGGAAGAGCGCCCCGACGTGGATACAATTTATATGGATGCAGTTGTAGCCATGACCGGTCAGGGCGGATGGCCCATGTCTGTATTCCTTACTCCCGAGGGCAAGCCTTTCTATGGAGGCACATACTTCCCACCGCAACGCCGTTTTAATCTCCCCTCCTTCGGCGAGGTTCTGGAACACATTCATACGGAGTGGCAAAGCAACCGCGAGCAGCTCGTCTCACTTGGAGAGAACCTGACGGATCGCATCTCCATCAAGCCAGACCTCCCTGAAAGCGCTGACGAATTGAACCTGGAGATTCTTGATCGCGCAGCAGAGAACTTATTTCGCTCATTCGATTGGGAGCACGGTGGCTGGGGCGGAGCTCCTAAATTCCCGCAGTCAAGCGCAATTGAAAACCTTCTGAGACGGCACAACCGCTACCAGGATAAACTGGCCCTGGAGATGGCAACACTCACACTGGAACGTATGGCCCGTGGTGGAATCTACGATCAAGTAGGAGGGGGCTTCCATCGCTATTCTGTAGATGCGGTCTGGCTCACACCCCACTTCGAGAAGATGCTCTACGATAATGCGCTGCTTGCCCGTGTATATTTGCACGCCTGGCAGGAGACAGGCAATCCGTTTTTCTGGCACGTCGTTGAGGGGATACTCGGTTTCCTTATGCGTGAAATGCGTCACTCCAGCGGGGGTTTTTATGCCTCTCTCGATGCCGACTCGGAAGGTGAGGAAGGCAAGTTCTATGTCTGGACGCCCGCAGAAATCCGGAACGCCATTCAAGATCCCGCACTGGAAGAGCTGGCATTGGATATCTTCGGCGTGACAGAAAAAGGGAATTTCGAGGGCGTGAATATCCTCAATCTTCCCGATACGCTGGAAACCATCGCCGAGCGTACCGGTCTACCCGAGCAGGAGCTGCTCGAACAGCTCTCGAAGATCAACCAGGAATTATTAGAGGCGCGAAGCGACCGGGTGAGACCGGCGACGGATGATAAAATCCTGACCTCCTGGAATGGTCTAACCCTGGTCTTGCTTGCCGAAGCGGCGCGCGTTTCGGGTCGTGCTGAAGTTCTCTCCGCCGCTCAAGAACTTGCCGATTTCCTCCTGACGAGGCTTTATGTGGACGGGAAACTCATGCGCAGCTGGCGGGAAGGAAAGGCGCAGCATTCTGCATATTTGGAGGACCATGCCGCACTTGGAGAGGGGATGCTCGCTCTCTATCAGGTAGATTTCAACAATCGCTGGTTCAGGGCTTCGGTTAAGTGCGCAGAAGAAATATTGGCTCACTTCAGCGATCCTACCGGCGGTTTTTTCGATACGCGTGATGACCATGAGCAGTTGATCTCCAGACCAAAATCTATCCAGGACACACCAATACCGAGTGGAAATAGCCTGGCGGTTTCACTGCTCTTTAAACTTGCCGCGTTGAATGGGGATAAACGTTACGCCGAGGCAGCCAACGTCGCGCTTAGAAATGTGGTGACCACTGCGGAGCGTATTCCCTCCTCCTTCGCAGCCTGGCTAAACGCGCTAGATTTTGCCCTCGGTCCACAGCTTCAACTTGCCCTGATGGGAGACCCCGCCGACGAAAAGTTCCAGAAGCTCGTGCAAGTGAGCGATCAACTTTTCTTACCCCGCATGGTGCGTGCAGGAGGGGAGCAGCAAGGTGAGGGAGCCCCTGTTCTACTTTCCAACCGTGAACCTCTCGACGGGAACCCGACTGCTTATCTCTGCCAGGGCTTCGCGTGCAAACTCCCAACCACCGACCCGGAACAACTGAAGAAACTCATTTCCGAGTCCGGCACGCCCAGAGGTTGACGCTTTCAATCCCGCCCTGGGATCCGGCGCATACGCAGGCGCGCTCCTCCATAAGAAAACCATAGGGGCCGACCCGTGTGTCGGCCCGTTCTTTGCCCATATTCAAGACCTGTAAGGGCGAGCCGTCGGATCGCCCTTACCAGCACCTAATAACCATCGTGGATCTAGCGCTCGGGCGGTGTCCATCCAAGCCGCTTGCGCCAGGTCGCATAACGCGAATATAGATGCACCAAGGGGACCGAACGCCGTCCCATGATACGCGCATGTGCCAGCGCTTCCTTGAACGAATCAGCATCGGAGAACGCTGGCAAGCTCAGGTAGGCGCGTCCGACTTCGGCTGGTGCGTGGGCATCGGAACCGGCGGTGCCAAGAAGCCCGGCGTTGCGAGCAATATCAGCTGCTTGATCGTTGGGTTGGTCGTTCCAGCAACGGGCGTTAAACACCTCGAGCGCGTCTATATGCGGAAAGAGTGTTTCCAAGGTCTCCATCGACCAGCGGTGGCCGCGAGTGGGGTCGAAGGGATGAGCTATGCTTATCACGGCACCTTGCGCTTTGAGCCGCTCCACAACCTCCATTGGCGGGAGACCTTTGGGGATCTCCTCTTGAACGAAGTAGCCCAGGATCTCACCTTCGGTGGTGAGGATCTCCTCGCCGATGATCACCCGCTCTGGGTCTAATGCGGCGGTCTCACGTGCGCCGGCGATCGAGTTGTGGTCGGTGATTGCTACAAGGTCAATACCGCGCCGATCACAGGCTTGAAGGATTTGCTTCGGCAGCATCAGGCTATCGCTGGAATGGTATGTGTGGCAATGGAGTTCAACGTTGATGTTAGTCATGGAAGTCGGGACCTCGATAGTTTCATTTTAGCGCAGCTCGGACTCGTTAAGCCGCCTCCGCTGGCTCTGGTTGGCTGCTCTCGAGGAGAAGTAAATCCTTAGAGAAGAGCCAAACGGACAACCCCAGGCCAACGCCGAACCACAGCGTCGCGAAACGGATGATCAGCGTTGCCGCCGTAGCTGTGCTGGCAGGCAGGTCCAGCAGCAGTATGAGCATGCCGGTCATGCTCACCTCCACAGCTCCCAATCCACCAGGAAGGGTGGACACAGCGCCGATCACGGTTGAGAACGAGAGAACGAAGACTGCTATCGAGAACGTATGCCAACCTGCGGGAACACCCAGCCCCAGCAGGACCAGGTACATTGCAATGCCCTCTCCAAGCCAGGCAATAGTTCCTAGACCAACGGCTATGAGCGTTGAACGAGGCCGGAAGAGCGTATAGGTGCCCTCGTAGAACTCCCGTAAATGATGACTGACGCGCTTGAGAAATGGTAAACGCTCCGCTGTGTCCAAAGCCCAGAGTGCAATCGGGCGGATCTGCGAGAGAATAACCCCGGCAATGAGCAATGTGAGAATGATCGCGAAAACGGGCCAGTAACGCCGGTATGCGACAACCCCAAGAGTTGAAAGCAGCAGAACCGCCAGACCGTCACTGATACGTTCTGCAAGAACGACGGTCACGCCGCGGGCAACCGGTATGCCGGTCTCTCGGTTGAGCCAGACACCCTTCATCGCCTCGCCCACTTTCCCCGGCGTGACGGCTAAAGGGAAACCGGCGACAAACAACTGCGCGCTTTTCCATACGGATAGATTATGTGCGCCGATTTGACCCAGATAATAATGCCACTTGATAAATCGCAGGCTGTAGTTGAAAAGCGTTCCGGCGAGGATTAAAGGGATTAGGGACCATGGAAAAGCCGCCAGGTGGGCTCTCACCTGGCGGATATCGCTGAAGAGCGCCAACCCAAGAGCGACTATGAAGCCCAGGACGAGACCAGCTAGCAGCCGTCGACGGAGGGAGTCCATTATCGCCTGCGAAGCAGACTCAAACCTCCAATCGCCGCTGCGGTCAACAGCGTCAGACCAACGATGGCTTGGATCACCGTCTTCGGTTCCATGCCGGGCAGGACGACTTCTCCATCTCCGTAGTCTTTAAACAATTGGCCCCATGGGTTTTCCAGGGCAGCTTCAACTCGCTTGCGGCCGACGAAAGGGTACCAATAGACATTATGGTAGAAGTTGCTGGCGAAAAAGGACCAGGGAACAAGGGGGCTTTGCAGCAGCAATTTTTCGAATGGTTTCAAGGGACCATGATAGATCATCTTTTGACCGCGACTGGCGAATGTATCGGTCTGGACGAACCCCCAGGGGGGTTCCTGCTCGATATCATAGCCGACGATCTCAATTTCACTTGGGTTTCCGATGCCCAGATTGAGTTCATGCGCACGGCGGATGAAGCGGATCTGCATCGGGTCGAAGCCCTGGAGTTTGGCGGAGACCGCATCGATCGCGACCTGGTCGGCCGAGGCCAGCAAGATGTCCTTCTGGTGCCAGTGCATTGCCCGCGGCCCTGGGCCGTCGCCGGCGAACGTGCCATCCATCACCGCGAACAGACCCGGGTGGATTTCGCGCTGGATCATGAGCAGGTCAACGAGCGTATCGTGGATCACCGCGTGGGTCCAGTGGCGGTCCCGGTGGAGCAATCCGCCGAAGGCGTTCTTCATCGCCCCCGTGATCGTTGTGAAAACGTGTGTTTTTACCGTTGGTAGCTGGATCATGCTCATCCCCACGAGGGCTCTAGGAATGAATAAGCCCTTGGGGTAGACCTTATCGAGGACCAGCAATTTATGGTTCTTGGGTATGTATTCAAACCATTCGAAATCTTCCTCATAAAGGTAGATGCAGGGAATGTCGTATTTATCGGTGACAAAGCGGTGTTTGTTATTGAACTCACCGACACTTGTGTCGACCACAACGGTGTCGTTATGAACACCGACGATGTCTTTATAACCTGCGCCCTGGAGCGCCTGTATCACACCTTCGATCTGCCAGGGTGTCGAGGAGCAGCCCGGATACCAGGTCTGCCAGGAGATATTGATTTTCAGCCCGGTCTGGATTTCCTTTGGGAGGGCGGCTTCAAAATTTGCAAGCCGCATAACTTCCTGAACATCATCTAAGACTGTCTCCGGGGAGGTTTTCAGAACAGCGACCTTCCCAAATTCCGGTTGTTTTGACATCTGATCCTCCTGTGGTGTGCCTCCATTCTAACCTACACCATGGAAGCCGAGTAGCCACCTGTACGAACTAACAGACGATCAGGTTAAGTCTACTTCTGACGAATAGGTCAGATGGTTTCCATAGAGACCGTTCATCGTGCTACAATAGCTCTAATGCAGAATAAAACATCAAGCTCGCCCGCAGCCTTCGACGATTTATACCCTGAGGATGTCTCCCGACCCACAGAGAAACGTGATTATTGGGTTTGGATCTATCTCCCATTCTTGATCGGGATTCTGGTGTTTGTGGGTATAGGCCTCCTGGTAGTTCGTGCAGGGTTCGGTTCAGCGAGCGTATGGGCGGATACATCGCTCATTTTTATGCTGCTGCCGACGATTCTTCTGGGATTAGTCTTGTTTGTCCTCTTGGTGTTAATGGTATACGGGATTTACAAACTCATCACCATGATCCCGGAGTGGTTTACAACCATCAGGAGATTTTTCTGGCAAGCCGAGAACGCCGTACAACGAACTGGCGACATTGCCGTTCGCCCGTTTACCGTGATGAAGTCCTCTTGGGCTGCACTGCGAGAAAGCTATAGCTGGCTTGTATCCATCGCGAGAATATTCAAGGGAGAGACACATGACTGAGGATTCGAACTGGAAGGCTCGCACAATCATCATCGGGGTTATTGCGGGCGCGCTCACAGGCCTCGGTGCCGCCCTCGTCCTGATTCAACGTGCTGAGCAAGAAGGTGAAGCGGTACAACTGGGTACATCCGATGGGCTCAAGGTGGGCATCGGCGTCCTGGGTTTGCTGCGGCAGATTGGCCAGATCGGCCCTCGAGGTGATTAATATTTAAGCTCTAATCCTCGCCTGCTTCGATAGGTGGGGAAGGTGGATTTGAATTGAAAGAAGAATGTTTTGAGTCTGTCGCTTGACAGGCTCTTTTTTTTCGTTATTATATAAACGAACGTTCGTTTATATAAAAGGATGATGGGATGGGACGCGGCGTTGTAAGTAAAGGTGAACTCACACGAGAATCGATCTTGGAAGGGGCGTATCAACTCTTCCTTCAGCAGGGCTACCACGGCACATCGATGCGCCAGATCGCCGAGGAGGCCGGCATCGCCCTCGGCGGGATCTATAATCACTTCTCAGGAAAAGAGGAGATCTTCACCGCGGTGCTCGAAGCGTACCACCCCATCCACGAGATCGTCCCGGTGATACAGGCGAGCGAAGGGGCAACGATCGAGGAATATGTGCGCAATGCGGCTATGGGTATGATGACCGCTCTTGAGCGCCAACCGGGGTTCCTCAACCTGATTTTTATTGAGATCGTTGAATTCAACTCACAACACCTGCCGGATCTGGTGGATATGACCTTCCCGAAGGTCATGAGCATCGTCGGCCCCTTCGCAGAGAGTCAAAATAAGCTAAAGGACATTCCCTTACAGAGCATCGTGCGCTCGTTCATCGGTCTTATGTTCATGCAGTTTTTTGCCGAGAAGCTTG
Source organism: Methanosarcinales archaeon (assembly GCA_048629905.1). GTDB lineage: Bacteria > Chloroflexota > Anaerolineae > Anaerolineales > E44-bin32 > E44-bin32. The sequence continues at coordinate 3,634 of JAIWHF010000030.1, read as the reverse complement.
TCGGGTCGCAGTTTGTCGCTATGCCGCTTGAAGAGGCTTTCGAGCAAACCCTGCAAATCTTCCTCCATGGGATCCTCGCCGAATGAGGGCGCGATGAATCTCCAGGATGTGATGCGCATTTTGCTCTGGCTGCTCATCTTTTTCATCAGCTTCCAGATCGTCCTTCGACTCGTACGGCGCATCTATAAATTTCCGATCCCGCACTTTCTCACAAACCTCATCGATAATCCAATCCGGCGTCGCATCCAACCCCCGGAGAGCATGCCCGCCCGTCACGGAATTCGTACCGGCATGCGCGTGCTTGAGGTGGGTCCGGGCAATGGAACATACACACTAGCCGCCAGTCAAGCGGTCGGTGATGCGGGCCGGGTGGTTGCGATCGACATCGAGCCGCGAATTATCGAAAAATTAAAGCAGCGTGTGGAACTCGAAGGAGCAGGCAATATCGAAGTCAGGATCGCGGATGTCCACAAACTTCCTTTCCCGGAGGCCAGCTTCGATGTGATCTACATGATCACCGTGATTGGCGAAATCCCCTCGCCGGGCGAGGCCATGCATGAATTTCATCGAGTTCTTCGGCATGGAGGAACGCTGGCTTTCAGTGAGTTTTTACCCGACCCTGATTTCTCGCTCCCGCGCACACTCGCCGAGCTGGCGGGCGGTGCTGGTTTTCATTTGAGATCACGTCTTGGGAAGCTGTTCACCTACACCCTTCTCTTCGAGAAGTGTGAAAAGGGATAGGACATGGTCAATATCCGCCTGCAGTCGATCATGCGTAAGGAGTTCATCCAGATCATACGTGATCCGCGTACGTTGATGCTGGTCATTCTCATTCCCATTATGCAGTTGTTGATGATGGGATACGCGGCCACAACCGATGTGCGAAACGTCCCTCTGGCGATTTTCGATCAAGACCGCGGGATGGAGGCGCGTGCCTTGTTGGATGCCTACAGGGCGGCTGACTATTTCCACCTGGCGTACGACGTGGATTCCCTTGAGGAGATTCTCTCACTCATCGACCGGGGTGATGCGAAGGCCGGCTTGATCATCCCCCCGGATTACAACCAGCAAATTGCTGGAAAAGGAACGGCTCAGATCGCCTTTGTGCTGGATGGCAGCGACCCCACGATCGCCGCTACTTCCTTATCTGCGGCTCAGCTAATCGCCCAGGCTCACGCCACAGAGGTATTGACGGAGAGGCTGGCCAGAACCGGGCAGGGTGCCGCTATGTTAACGCCTCTCGAGGTACGGACGCAGGTCTGGTACAACCCCGACATGCTTAGCGCCTACTTCATGGTCCCGGGCGTTATCGGGATGATCCTGTACTCGATTACCTCAATTCTTACGGCTACGGCTGTGGTCAGGGAACGCGAGCGCGGCACGATAGAACAGTTGATCGTAACACCGATCCGGTCCTGGGAACTCATTGTGGGGAAGATCCTGCCATACGCCGTTCTAGCGCTGATCAACACGGTTGAAGTCCTGGCGCTTGGTTCATGGCTTTTTGGGGTGCCCATTCGCAGCGGTTTGGGTCTGGTAATGCTTTCATCGGGACTCTTCCTTCTCACCGGTCTAGGTATTGGGTTGCTTGTCTCAACTGTCGCAAACACGCAGCAAGAGGCAACGCTTATTTCATTCACGACGCTCCTTCCGAGTATCTTCCTCTCGGGTTTCTTCTTCCCTGTGGAAGCGATGCCGCGCGCGCTGCAATGGATCGCTGTCCTGATTCCGCTTAAATACTACCTGACCATCATTCGCTCGCTGTTGATCAAGGGCGTCGGAGTCGATTCCCTGTATCGGGAGATACTGGCCCTGGCGATCTTCGGCGTGTCCTTCATACTTTTAGCTGCGATGCGGTTACAGAAACGATTGGATTGATGATGAATCCGGCCGCCCTATTTCTGTCGGCGACGGGTGGTTGAATTGGAGGTTGCAATGGATGGTGCTGCAATAAAAAGAAACACCCTTCTCTTTCTCTTCGTTGGCTCGGTGATAATCGCTGTGATCTATCTCATCGGCGTCTCTAACGGCGGCAGCGACGCCTTGGAAGCATCGGGGACGGTCGAAGTGGTCAGCGTACTGGTCGGACCAGAAGCTCCTGGAAGGGTGATGGAGGTATACGTCGAAGAAGGGGCTTTCGTGGAGCAGGGAGAACCACTATTTAGTTTGGATGACGAAATTCTGCGAGTCCAGCGGGTCCGCATTATTGCTGCGGGAGATGCTGCACTAACCGCAGCGAATTTACAGCTGCTAATGGTTCAGCAGGCGCTTGACGATTTGTACGAAGATTGGCCGCTGGCAGCCGCTCAGGCTGAGTTGGAATTGGCGCATGCTCAAGATGCACTCGATGATGTCGTCTATGTTCACGACGTGCGTCAGGAAGGGAAACGCGCCAGCAAGGACACCATCGATGCCGCAGAAGCCAATTTGATTCTGGCTGAGAATGAGGTGGATCGGGCAAAAGGAGCGTATGACTCAGTATCCGGTCGTTCGGAGGATGACCCCACCCGGGCTCTCGCCCTCTCGAATCTGGTCGCTGCACGTAAAAAGCGCGATTCAGTCCTGCGGAACCTGAATTGGTATACAGGGAAGCCAACGGACATTGAACAGGCGCTACAAATGCGACTGCTGATTAAACCGACAACAGAATCTGCACCTGCTGGTAATAACATTCCCTATTCTGTTGAAGTTGCGGCAATAGACCATCCGGGCATTGTGAATAATATTTCCCGTTTTTTCTCCAGCCGTAATATTAATATCGTCAATCTTCAAACCGAACGTTATGCCGCGCCGCACACCGGTTCACCCATGTTTGCCCTGCATATGACTATCGGCATCTCTGCTGACACTAATATCGCTCAGTTACGTGATGCTTTTATGCAGGTTTGCGATGAACTTAATCTCGATGCAGAATTGAAAAACATATAATTAAATATATCTGGAATTTAACATGGTAAAAGCAGGCAAAAAAGTTAAGAATTTTTCTCGCCCGGCTACCGGCGACAAAACGATCAGCCTGAAAGACCTGGCGGGTAAAAAGGTGGTACTTTATTTTTACCCAAAAGACAGCACGCCCGGCTGCACCACAGAAGGTCAGGACTTCCGTGATGCAAAAGCAAAATTTAGCCGCCAGAACACAGTCATACTAGGCGTTTCACGCGACAGCATGAAACGACACGAAAACTTCAAAGCCAAACAAAATTTTAATTTTGACCTGCTTTCCGATGAAGATGAATCACTGTGTAAACAATTTGATGTGATCAAACTAAAAAAATTGTATGGCAAAGAATATATGGGTATCGAGCGCAGCACATTCTTAATCAGTGAAGACGGTGTGCTACTGGAAGAATGGCGTGGTGTTAAAGTAAAAGGCCACGTTGATGAAGTGCTGGCTGCCTGCAAGGCACACAAATAACAGTTATTCAAAAATATGGTCGCAAGTTTAAGAACCTATACGGCTTTTTGGCCTGCCACATGGACCTTATTGTTTTTAGCCGTTTTCGTCTGGTCTGCAATAAACCCTAAAGATTACCCCACCTGGATACTTGAAGTCGCGCCCGCCGTTATTGGATTTATTATCTTAGCGGTCACACGTAAATCTTTTCCGCTAACCACTTTATGTTATTCACTTATT
>JAIWHF010000029.1:0-20411 GCA_048629905.1 Methanosarcinales archaeon | reverse complement strand
TGGATGAGGAGATGATCAGTCGATGACCCGATCAACTTCTATCCAAAGTTTGCTTCCGTCAGTCGTAAGATCTATCGTCCCGTTGATATCTGTCCGCAGGATCGACCTGTTTAGCAGAGGGCCGGAAATGTTCTTAGGAAGTTCCGCGGGCATTTCCCCCGTGCGCAGCGAGAGCAGGATGACCCCGGGGTCGAGGTGCTTTAGCCATTCGTCGGGGTTGACCGCGGCGTACCCACCAGCCGGCAGGAGAACAGCGGAGACAGATCGCAAACGCGGGTCATCCAGTGACTCGAGGATGAGGTCCGGGTCTGCGCCAGGGGCAAGCAAGATCCGGGCGGAATCCCACTGAACCATTATCAAGGCCCCACTGTCGGACACGGACAAGAATTCCAGGAACGCTCCATCACCAAGGGCGAGACGATGACCTGGCTCATAGATTGTTTTCGGGGTCGAACTATTGTCTAAATCTTCCAAGACACGCTGAAAGGATCCCTTCCCGCTGGATCGGGGGATCAGACTGTGTCGAATCACGAAGTGGTCTGAGAGCCTCGTCAGACCGCCGACTTGATCGTAGGATGTGCCTCCGATGATCAGCCAATCCAGTTCTCTCTCGAATATTGATGTATAACGGCTGAGTAAATCCGTTAGTCGAATCGGGCTGGAACCGCCATTGATCAATACAGAGCCGCCATTTGGACTGCGAAGAAGAACCGCATCACCCTCCCCAACATCAAGAATCGTTATGTGGAGATCTCCGTCGGGTTGGTGTGCGAGCTTATGCCAGGTCAACCCGCTTATTATTGCAAGAGCTGCGAGACTCAAACGAAGACGCAGATCTGTATCCGCCTGCAAGCGGATGAGTGTTGCCCTACCTGGGCGGCGGTCAGGCGGGAGAGAGAGAACCCAGGTTCCACCCAGGAGTAGGGTGTAGTAGGCGAGGACTAAAGGGAAACCGAAAGAACCAAGGGCGATGCTTGCCGCAGGCCACTCAGCGAAGAATCTTACCGCCTGGTTTGTAAAAGCCGGGAATAGCCATGCTACCCAAGCAATTGGCTGCCCGAGAGGAATCCATAGAGCGCCCAATAGGGATGAGAGCCCTCCCAGGATCATGAGCAATGGTTGGAGTGGAAGGATCACGGGATTTGCGAGAACGGAGACGAGTGATAACCGTCGGAAATAGATGGCAGTCAGCGGCAGCGTTGTGATCTGGGCAGCGAGTGTGAATAGGAAGAATTCGGAGATGGGGTTGGCAATCTTCTCCGATCGTTTTGGAGTCAGCCAGCGGTTAAAAAAGCGTATGGCACCTTCGCGCAGTGGGTCGGCGTAGAGGATTAATCCGAGGGTTGCGAAGAACGAGAGTTGGAAACCTACATCCCATAACGTTCGCGGATTGATCAGGGTCATGATGATCGCCGCTGCCGACAAAGAAGCCAAACCGTGAGTCTGGCGGCCGAGGTGGCGGGCGGTTAAAGCCAGCCCGCCCATCACGGCGGCCCGTTGAACGGCGGGATCAGCCCCAACGAGAAGTGTGTAAAAGAATATAGCGGCTGCTGCTGCCCAAGCTCCTCGCCTGGCTCCAAACCATCTTCCAAATACGGTAATGAATAAACCGGCCAGGAGGGTGATATTGAAGCCGGAAATGGCGATGATGTGGGTGGTACCGGTGCGGTTATAGGCTTCTAGCAAATCAGGGGGTATCCCGCTTTCCTTGCCAAGCAATATGCCTGACAGCAAAGAGGCCTCGGGTTCAGGAAAGAGACGCAGGATGGCCTTGTGTACATTCGTTCGCAGGTTGAAAATCATGGAGAGGATGGGGTTTGCACGGTCGGAGCCGATCTTTCTTACGTAAGCAGTCGGCATAAGACTGTGGATACCCTGATTTCCCAGATATTCCCGGTATGAGAATCCCTCCATCTCCGGTGGGGTTTCGAGCAACCCTTCCGCATGAACCCAATCGCCATAACGCCAGTCGGTCAAGCGGGAAGCGCGCACGAGAATGCGCCCTTCCACCGTCTTCGTTATCCCCATCTGCGGGATCCGGACTCGCTCCACGGAGAGGACAAGAGCGGTGTACCGATCGCGAACATCCGGGTCTGCTACGACGACACCCGTAACTGTTGTCTTAACGTCCAGGTCGTTATAGAAAGCAATGTGCCCTGGCTGCTTCGTAATCTCAGAGGGGAGATACCGTGCAGCCCCAAGGCATAAGGGAATAAGCAGCAGGAAAAGCCAGCGATGAAGTTGGTTTCTTCGGAAGAGGAGAGCGAAAAGAAAGGCGCCGGCGGCGAGCGTCAGCCACTGCCAGCCGGTCAGCGGTAAATGCCGACCAGCGGTAATGCCGAGCAGCCACATCATGCCCAGCAAAAACAATTTCATTAAACCCCCTTCATCCCCCTGTTCTTACTACGTTCTGCTCTACTGGAGCTTGTGAGAGTTACTGGGCATATTCAAAGCTAGATTCGAATGGCTTGCACAGCCCTTGATGTTGTAGAGTTAAGGTTCGATCACACGAGTGTCAGGGACCTGGATCTACCCTGGTATTTTCGGGATCTCATCTTTCGGGAGCATCGCCACGGCATCGACCATTCGCCGATTGAATATCATCGCTGCGCTCTCCGCCTCTACGTTGGGAAAGAGAATTGCAGTGAGCGAAGCGCTGTACAACGGCATAAAGAAGCGTTCACTCTCGAACATCAGCGCTCCGAAATTAAATTTGCCCGGTGTCTCGATGATCCCCACTAATTCATACCCGCCCATGATCACGCGAACCCAGTGCGGGACATTGGTTGTATATCCCCCCCTGGTGAAACCGGTGGGGCCCATTTCATTGCGACCGCTTAAAAGGATGACAACGATTTCGCTCTTCACGAGCCATAAGGTTGGATATCGAGCGACCAGCTTACCGGGCTGATGAAGCCGCATTAAGTGGGCTCCTTCAATCTCGATAAAGGAGGATGTGGGCATGTTGAGGTAACTGAATAGACCGCTGGCCGATGGATGTATTCGGCCAAGCACGCGGTGACTGGCTGTATAGATCTCTATTGAAATTGACCTGTTTGCCATAGGTTTCGCTTCCTTTAGAGAATGGGTAGGGCAAAGGTGATGGATGTGCTTGCTGGGGTATGCTCATACCACATCACACCGTTCATGCTCTCCACGATCATGCGGATTTCACCCATAGAAAGGCCCGGTCCCATTTGGCCAGAGACAGGATCTAACTCTGGGGATGTGATCGCCTGTACTGTGTCAGGCGAAAGCCCCGGGCTGGAGTCAGAGACACGGACAGCCGCCCAGGCTCCATCGTGCATTTCGACATTTACTGTCAATGGAAACTCCTCACTCTGCGAGCGGAGGATTTCGAAGTAATGGGTTTCCAGGATGACTCTGCCTCGGACCGTCCGGCGGACCGCTGCCGCAACAACAGATTCCAAGATCTGCTGCACTTTCTCGGGGTCGCCACGGAAGAGAGGGATGCTTTTCCCTCTCTCAGAGATGAGTTCTAGGCCCTTCGCTTCTGCTGCATTCTTCATTGACTCCACAGTCTCGTTCACCAGACTGGAAATATCCACCATCTCACCAGCCTGTTCGGCATCGAGGTTGACAACAGGCATCGCGTCCAATCCGCGCAGCTGTTCCATCAATTGGTCCAACGCCTGGCGGATGCCCTCATCATTCTCAGGGTCCGATTTCAAAATACCATCTAATGTCTCCAGCGCCTGGCTTACCCCATGTGAAAATTCCGGGGTTGCTGCTGAGGAAACTGGCTGCGGGGTGAGAGGCTTGGTTTTTACACTGCGTTTTAGTGTGGCCTGCTCGAGGGCAACACCAGCCCAATCAGCTAAAGCCATCATCAGCGTCAGGTGATGCTCATTGAAGGTCCGGGGAGCGAGACGGTTGTAAACTCCAAGAACACCGACAATCTTGTTTCGCATCCGCAGGGGAACATTGACGATAGACTGAACGAGGAAACCAGTCTGGACCTTAACCGGTCCCGCTTCCATAGAAGGCTGGCGCAGGATTGGTTGACCGCTATGGAACACTTCTCCAACAATCGTATCGCTTACCCGCAGCTTCTGTAGGCTGGCATGCTTGTCACCTGCCTGTTTGCTCGCCCGCAGCACGAGTTCCTTGCTCTCAGGTTCCGCCAGGTAAATTGAAGCCTCTTCCGCATCGGTAACAAAGGCGGCTGCCTCCACAACGCTGCGGAGGATCTCGTTCAGGTCGTCTAAGCTGACGACAGCCCGACCGATCTCGCTGAGCATCCGAATTTCATCAGTTCGCCTTCGAAGCTGCTCCCGTAAACCATCCATTCGCGAAGTGAGGACCTCAGTATCCGCTTGGGAGGATCGAGATTCGCTCACATCGGTTATCGCTTGGCATAATTCAGAAGGACGGTACGGCTTCAACAGAAAATCGTTTACACCGAGCCGGAAAAGCTCTCTCAAACGAGATAGAGGAAAGTGTGCTGCGAGTAGGATGGCGGGTGAATCATCTCCGTTGGAGCGGAAATTCCTGAGGCTTGCGAGCGGATCCCCGCGCAGCTGGGTCACATCCACGACCAAAACGTCAGGGTCAGGCGCCTGCTCACTTTGTACCCAAGCGTGAAAGCCGGATGGTTTAAGGATGCGTTCAACGATTGCTTGCGCGTTCGACTCGACATCAGCGACCACAATAATTTGCGGAGATGTCTCAGAAGACGGAATCTCGCTCATAAAATCTCTTTCTGTGAGGACTCTGCAAGGACTGCGCTCGGTGGGGATACGTAGATGTGTATCCGACCAAGATTAAGTTAATACCCGGTTATTATCTTGCCGCCAGTAACCGTAATTATTCATCAAACGGGCTCAAAAAGACAATCCGGGTGATAAGGAACGTCGACCGTCGCAGTTCGTGCACAAACAAAGGCTTCGTGGTCACGCTTCTTCGATTGTAGCATAAGGAGGGAGAGATGATTCGTTACTTTGGTCACTCTTCCGCAGCAACGGCGAGATCATAATGTGGGATTATTCCCGCCTCCGAGGGAGGCCAATAGACAAGGACGGCCTTGCCGATGATTTCCTCGATCGGTAGAGGTCCCCAATTCTGAGAGTCAGAGGAGTTATTGCGGTTATCGCCGAGGACGAAGAGTTCATCTGGGCCGATGACCCACTCGCCGTCATAGCGGGGGGTGGCTGCGAGGTAAGGTTCATCAAGGATTTGCCCGTCGATGTACACATCCCCCCCGCGGATTGTGACTGTGTTTCCGGGAAGGCCGATCACCCGTTTGATAAATCGCCGTGAGGGGTTGAGCGGGAAGCGAAAAACGATGATGTCTCCCCTATCCGCTTCGTTCCACCGATAGGCGATGCGGTTTACAACGACGAATTGCCCTTCGTGCAAACTCGGCTCCATACTGATACCTTCTACACGAATTCGTGCCGTAAGGAGATTGACGGCGAGGAAGAGCACTCCGGCAATCGCAACAGTCTGGATGAGTTCTCCGAAAAACCGTAAGATCCGCGTTCGCAGCGGTGGTGAGACGGAGGCGCCCCACTCAGGGGGCGCGGTTTCATGCGTCGGAGTGTCTTGCATGGCGATAGATTATATCATGGCCTCCGGCCACGAAAGTGCAAAGAAACCAGCGAAAATTGGAGCGATCTTTATCTGTCACGCTTGCGAAACGAGAGCCGTATCGGTGTGCCAAGGAAACCATATTCGTTGCGAATCTGATTTTCAAGGTAGCGGATATACGAGAAATGGACTAAATCCGGATTGTTGACATGGAAGAGGAAGGTAGGAGGGTTTGTCCTTACCTGAGTGACAAAGAGAATATTAAGGCGCTTACCCTTGCGCGTGGGAGGGGCATGTGTGTTGAGAGCTTTTTGGAGTAAGCGATTAAGCTCTCCGGTCGGAATCCGAATAAGGCGTTCTTCCTGAACCCGCAGGGCTGCCGGCAGCACCTGGCTTACACGCTGACCTGTCTTGGCTGAAATGAAGAGCACGGGTACGAAGTCCAAGAAGTTGAGTGTTTGGCGGACCTGCTCCGTATATGCATTTATGGTGTGAGAGTCTTTTATTACGAGATCCCATTTGTTTACAAGCACGACGACGCTTTTCATCTTATCGATGACCATCCCGGCTATGTGGGCATCCTGGGCGGTGCCACCTTCCTCTGCGTCGATCAGCAGCAGAACAACATCCGCTCGTTCAATCGCCTTGAGAGCACGCAAAACGGAATATTTTTCAACACCGGGCTCGATCCGTCCCCTGCGCCGGATCCCCGCGGTATCTATGAGCGTAATTGGCAAGCCTTGGTGAACGAGTTGCGTATCAACCGCATCTCGGGTTGTGCCGGGTATGGGCGAGACGATGACGCGTTCCTCGCCGAGGAGTCGATTCAGTAAGCTCGATTTACCGACATTGGGTCTGCCCACTATTGCGATTTTTAAAGATTCATCGTCAGTCTCTTCGAGAGCAGCTTTTGGTTTAATGGTTTCGATTAATTGGTCAAGCAGGTCTCCTGTACTGGTTCCATGTAGAGCGGAGATGGGGATAGGATCTCCTATTCCCAATGCGTAGAATTCGGCAGTTCTGGCACGGCGTTCTGCATTGTCGCAGCGGTTGACGACTAGCAGAACGGGGGGGTGTAACTTGCCCGCAACCATACGCTGCTGTTTTCGCAGGATCTCAACAATCTCTTCGTCCGCGGGTGTGACCCCGCCCTCTACGTCTACCAAAAAAAGGACTGCATCGGCTTCGCGCGCCGCAATCTCCGCCTGGTCGCGGATGCTGGAGATGTAATCCGCCGAATCGATGGAGAGCGGCTCTAACCGGCTCATGTTGGTTGGGTCGATCCCGCCAGTGTCGACGATGTCGAATGTGATCCCGTTCCATTCCGCTTCAGCCACAAGCCGATCGCGAGTGGTGCCGGGTTTGTCGTCGACGACTGCAAGACGTTCGCCGGCAAGACGGTTGAAGAGTGTGGATTTGCCAACGTTTGGGCGTCCAACCAGCGCAACAATAGGGCGGGTCATGAGGGATTAAGAGCTTGGGGTAGCCGTCGGGCGGGGTGTGGCGGTGATGATTACTTCAATGACGGAAGGGTTCGGCGGCCCCCAGGTGAGACCCGCGGGCAGTACGATCACGTCAGGCTCCAATTGATACGTGCCTATGGTGAGGCCCTGGACATCGATAATGGCTCTTACGTCTTCCGGCTTAAGTGTGTCGAGCAATTCCGCAGGGCCGGAAAGAATAAGGTTCACGCTCTCGGGAGAGGGATAGCTGTAGAGACCCAAGCCAACCCCATCAATTTCCACGGGGAGGGAGATCGTGATAGAAGTTTCGATCGGTTCGATCTCAACCTGAACTAGAGCGATCTGTTCTCCAATCAGGATGAATCCCGGTGGAAGATCGAGTGGAACACGTTCTTCGAAGTCATCGGTTCGTCCAGCCACACTCACGGGCAGAGTCTGCAGGTAGCCTGGAAGAGCTTCCAAAGCCTCCGGGTCATCTGAAAAAACCGCAACTTCTTGAGGGGATACGGAGATACGAGCTACCCGGTAATACCCCTGTTCCTCTAGTATGTCCTGTCCTTCAATGACTGGAATGACCAACAACCGGCGAATGTTCTCGATCTTTGTGATCTCAATACTAACGTGAACTTGTTCGTCAACGGAATTTATATCGGTGACAACGTTGCCTTCGCTATCGATGAAATTTATTGTGTAAACCTGATCGATTGAGCGCTGGCGATCTGTAAGATCAACGACAACCTGCCCGATGACAACCTGGTCTACTCTACTGGCCGGCCCGAAGATAGTTGTCTCAGTCAGATCTGTAACCGGCTCCTCTGCACGGTAATCAGGCGCTGGATCTCCCACGGTGCTCACTTCGATGTTGACTGTCTTTGTGGCGAGTGGTTCGATGTTCAGGGTTACGGTTGAGGGGTCAATCGAGGTATGTTGTACCGCGCGGGTATTGGTGTGGAATTGCAGGGTTACATGCGTGGTCCCCTCCTCAAGCTGGCTCAGGTCGGCATACACCTCCAGATCGGAGATGGTTAGATTGCGCCAAACGGATGTGGGCGCACGCAAGGTCACATCTGCAAATTCGGGGAAGTCCCCCACGATGGTTAATCCATCCTTCAGACTGCGGTAGTCAATGGTGATTTGCTCGGGAAAGATCTGCTCGATGACAGGGTCCTGCTGGCCTACTGCGATAACCCATGCAGTAAGTGCCAGGATGAAGGACATAAGTAGTGTTCCAAGATTCTGTCGAAGCCAGCTGATCATTACTTAGACTCTCATTCGCCTTTGGTACGAGCCAGGAAGCGCTCGAGCCATCCAGGAAATCTACCGGTTGTTCGTGGCCGGAAGAATGCGGTCAGGATGTTTTTCAAGCGTGCTTGATCCAGCCGTCGGATCATCCGACCGTTATGTGTAACCGAGATGCCGCCCGTCTCCTCTGAGACAACAACAGACACGGCATCACTAACCTCGCTGATACCCAGGGCTGCACGATGCCGCAAGCCCATCGACCGATCGGTTGAACGGGAAAGTGTGCCGCTTGAAGAGAGCGGCATAACGCACCCGGCGGCTGCAATCCTATCTTTTTCGATGATCGCGGCGCCATCGTGGAGCGGAGTGTTGATATGAAAAATTTGAAGTAATAATTGCGGTGTAAGCTCCGCATCCAACACCACGCCGGTTTCTTTGTAATCGGCAAGAGGGACTTCTCGCTCGATGACGATTAAAGCGCCATAGCGCCGGTCCGATAAACGCTGGGCGGTAATGCATACGGTCTCGATGAGCTCTTCAATGTGGTCCGGTGCTGTGCTCAGGAAGAACATATTGCTTGTACGACCGAGGCGCTCAAGCGCCCGCCGGATTTCCGGAGCGAAGATCACCGGAATTGCTATAAGCAGAGCGGGTAAAGAGGCCTCTAATAACCATGTGAACGCCGGGAGGTTTAGCAGGCTGGTGAGTACAGCGATGGTGATGACCAATACGATCATCCCGCGCAGAAGAGTGACGGCCTGTGTCCCCCGGACCAGGCGCAGAAGGAAGAAAACGGCCATGGTCACGAGAAGAACGTCTACTAAACTCAGTAGGTCGAACCGTTGGAAGAAGAAAGTCAATTCTGAGATGAAATTTGTCACGACGATACTCTTTACCGAGCGGTTAGGACTTAAGCGCTGTCTTTAAGATTGCGCAAGAGATCATGATAGCCCTCAATGTTGGGGGGATCTAGATCGATGATTGTCTGTATTGTTGTAATAGCGTCCTTGGTCTGACCCGCATCCAATTGTATCTCACCCAGCGCGTCGTATTGGGCGATCGCGTCGGCGGTTCTTCCGGCTGCACGGTATGCCTCTGCCAGACGGGAATGCAGGGCCTGTTTCCCCGGATATTCACGAGCAAGATCTTCCAGAAGGGTGAGAGCTTCCAGCGCATGATTCGATTGCACGAGATGGTCCAGCTGGATGTCCAGGGCAACTGCTGCCTGTTCCTCCTGCCCAAGCCGTAAATTCAGATCAATAAGATGGGAACGGGCTTTCTCGTTCTGTGGGTCGATCTCGCAGATTTCCTCAAATGTTTGCAGCGCCTGACGCAGATCCAATCTCGAGAGATCGATATCCCCCATCATGTCCAGTGTCTTTATTTTCCACTCACGGCTGACAGGGCCGCGTTGGCTGAGTTTATAGGCATCATCCAGTGTTGAGCGTGCGGAGTCAATTTCTGCCATCTGCCGGTAAAGCTCGGCCAGGTCGAGATATTGTTCCAGCGCCTCTTCGGTCCTGTCTTGTTGCGCCAGGAGATCGATAAAGTGCTTCCTCGCGGCGATGTCGATTGGGGAATGACGAATAATGCGGGCATAAACGTTAGATGAGGCGGAGATTTCACCGCGGACGTGGTGAGTCTTGGCGATGATTCGCAGCTTGGTCATACCTCCGGCTGTGTTGCCCTGCCGGATCATGATTTCCGCCATTCGTAAGTGCAGCCCGAGATAACCGGGAATATGGTCGAGCGCCAGCATGGCTTCTTCCATGGCTACTTCGTATTTCTTGCTCTTCACCAAGTCGTCGATCCGACCGATGGCTTGAAGAATCCGTTCTGTTCCACCCACTGCGAGCATTTCGGCGATCGGCACCAATTCCGCCCCTTCCGACTCGCCTTCGAGCTGGCGGCGCGCCTGACGGAGACGTTCGAGCCACTCCGGACCACTCAAGAAGCTGAGTGTGTTTTCAACGATCTGCGAGAGCGTCTCATCATCTCCCTCGCTCATTGTAGCCATGATCGTATCGTAGAGCTGGTTAAGATCGCCGGACTGGTTCTCATCGACCGAAAGGGTGTCTGCGTAGCGCAGTGCCTGAAGCAGAAAACGGGCTGCTTCTGGAAGGTCGCCACGCATGCGAGCCAGGCGGCCGAGGGCGAGGTTTGCTCCTAGATCGAGATCGGGGTGGCCGAGGGACTGGGTTAGGTATTTCGTTGCCCCTTCTTGGTCACCCTGGTTCTTGAGCAGAATACCGAGGTTGTAATAAACTGCAGGGTGGTCCAATCCGGCTTTGATCGCGCTCTCGTACTGTTTGATCGCCTGCGGAATATTTTCGTGGGTTTGAAGATCAATCGCTTGCCCTAGATAGCGGAGCATCTGCGGCTGGCCGACGCTCTTGCGCTCCTGGCTGATGCGGCTCTTTGTGAGTTCTGACATATCTATCGGAGATGACCCATTTCCGTTCTCGTCACCCGACTCTTCAAAGATCAATCCCGCCATAATAGTCAACGCTCGAGCCTGGGCTGTCGTCTCCGGGTCTGCCTGCTGGCTGTCGTCGATTTCTTCAGCCTCGCCTGCTTTCAGGTAATCTTTTACCTGGTCCATCCGCAGTGGCGCAGTGGTCCCTCGCGGTTCTGAGGGTGGTGGCAAAGCTTTGCCCTGCTGGAGAAAGCGCAGCGCTCGAGCGGCTTCCTTCTCACCGGGGATCAGGCGCAGCGCCCGCTCTGCGGCATCTTTGGCGCGATCTACCTTCCCGTCTGTTTGCAGGATCGAGGCAACTGCGAGGTATTCGTAGACCGCCTCTCGCTTGCGACCCAACCGTTCGAAGGTCATGGCTAATTTCGTCCGCGTGTTGAGGTCACCGGGAACCATCCGGGCGATTTGGGACCAGTTATCGATGGCCTTATCCGCGTCTCGACGCTTGAGGTGCAGCTCAGCCGCGGCGGTTCGCTGGGCGACAGCGCTGTCGATTTGATTCATGAGTTCGAGAATCTCGGAAGTTTTTTCTACGGGTACGGGGTCATCCGGGGCTAATTTCGCAGCGTGCTGATAGACTTCGAGCGCTTCTTGGTATTTCTCCGACTCTAAGAGTGCTAGCCCGAGACTCGTCAAAGCCCCAGGATCGTCGGCTTTCAGCGCGAGCGCCTTGCGGTAATACTCGATCGCTCGGTCCCATTGGAGATCCCAAGCTGCGGAGTGCCCAAGGCGCATGGATTCTTCGAAGAGTTCTTGGCGTTCTGTCATGCCCCATACTTTTGATTAAAATAGGTTAGAGAGGCGAGTATAGCACAAGTTGGAAGCGGTCGCCGTTCAAGTTGTCAGGCGTAAACCGCCACCTTGAAAGTTTACAATTTCAGAAGATGTGGAAGCAAACCTGCGTTCATAGCGGCTGCATGTCTGCCCAGTTCAACCCTGCTTTTGCATCCGTCTTTAATGGCACGACAAGACGGTAAGCATCCTGCATGACATCCTGAACGATGGCGGTGGTTTGCTCTATCTCACCTTCAGGACATTCAAGCACAAGCTCATCGTGCACCTGCAGCAGCATGCGGGCTGAGAGGTCGGCGCTTGCTAATTGTTCGGGCAGGTTGAGCATCGCCAGTTGGATGATGTCAGCGGCTGTACCCTGGATGGGTGCGTTTATTGCTTCACGGTTCGCCCGGCCGCGGTCCATCTCAGAGACGGAGGCGCCGCTCGCCAATTGCGGGAAGTATCGTCGCCGGCCTAGAAGGGTAGTGACATAGCCTTTCTCGATGACCTCTTCTCGAATGCCGTCCAGGTAGCTTTTTACTCCCGGGAAGCGTTCAAAGTATGCGCTAACGAAGTTTTCAGCTTCAGCCAGGGTGAGATCTGTGGTTCGAGTTAATCCAAAGGGACTCATCCCGTAGATCAAACCGAAATTGACAGCTTTGGCGTGGCGACGCATGGCCGAGGTAACATCCTCGATACTGGTCCCGTAAATTGCCGCCGCCGTCGTTGCGTGGATATCCTGATCATCTTGGAATGCTTCAATCATCGCCTCGTCCTCTGCGATGTGAGCGACGATGCGTAATTCAATCTGGGAGTAGTCCACACTAAGTAGTAACTGGCCGGCAGCGGGGATGAATGCGCGGCGAATCTCCCGGCCGAGATCTGTCCGTATTGGGATATTCTGAAGATTGGGGCCGGACGATGCCAGGCGGCCCGTCACCGATCCGGTTTGGTTGTAGGATGTATGCACCCGGTTTGTCTCCGGATTCACCTGTTGGGGGAAAGAATCCGCATACGTCGACTTGAGTTTGGCGATTTCGCGCTGCTTAAGGATTAATTCTATGATGGGGTGAGCTTCTCTCAGTTCATTCAGCACCGCAGCCGCTGTGGAATAATGCCCGGAAGAAGTGCGGCGGGTGCGACCAGGAGGTTCTAAGCCTAGCTCTTCGAATAACACAGTCGAGAGCTGCTGCGTTGAGTTGATGTTGAACCCATGGCCAACAATTTCATAGATCTGCTGTTCGAGAGTCTCTAGTTGGGTCGCCATATTTTTAGAGAGGTCAGCCAGGAAATCGGTGTCCAGCGAGATCCCGGCCAGTTCCATGTCGGCAAGGATGGGTATGAAAGGCATCTCCACATCTTCGAAGATCGACATCTGGCTCTTCTCTTCTAATTCACGTTTCAACTCAGGCATCAGGCGGAGGCAGATCTCAGCATCGGCGATAGCGTATGGTGCGACTTCCGCAATGGGAACATCGGCCATCGATTTCTGTCCACGGCCGCTGCCGATAAGTTCTTTAATCTCCATCATCTGGATGCCCAAACGAACCCAGGCTAAGTTTTTCAAACCCAGATTGCGAGAGGATGGATCGCAGAGCCACTCGGCGATCATCGTGTCGAACGACAAAGGTTCAACGGTCAATCCGTTCCGGGCAAGGATGGTGAAATCATATTTAAGGTTGTGTCCAATTTTTGGAATCTTGGTGTCCGTGAGAGACTCGCCCAGCGCTTGGATCACGTCTTCAAGATTAAGCTGCGGTCCGCCGGCGTACAGCGGATTGTGTCCTATGGGCAGGTAATAGCCTTCTTCCGGTTTCAACGCTAAGGAAATACCCACAAGATCTGCGGTTATGGGGTCAGTGCTTGTGGTTTCGGTGTCGAAGGCGATTTGCTTGGCAGTTCGCAGTTCAGTTTTTAAACGGGCGAGGGCTTCAAGAGAATCAACCACGGTGGTCTGGATAAGGCTTTTAACCGGTGCGGTTGTGTTTGAGGTGAACATATTGAGTTGTCCAGCCTCGACGGGTTCCGTCCCACCGGGGATTCTGTCTACGAGAGTGCGGAACTCCAACTCACGGAAAAGTTTCAATACCCCGTCCCGGTTGTATCCAGTAGCCCGGCAAGCATCCAAGTTGAATTCAATCGGGACGTCGGTGACGATCTCACCCAACTTGCGACTGAGATAAGCAATCTCCCGGTTCTCTTCCAGTTTCGACTGAAAACGGGTCGGTATGTCCTCGAGATGTTCGTAGATTCCATCCAGGTCGTTGTATTCTTGCAGGAGTTTGACAGATGTTTTCTCGCCGATCCCGCGCACACCGGGGATATTGTCGCTTGAGTCTCCCACCATGGCTTTATGGTCCACCAGCTGGGATGGTTCCAGGTTGTAACGAGCTCTCACTTGCTTGGGTCCATAATCCAACGCCTCGGACAGTTTTTTTCCTGCTAAGCGAATGAAGACATTGTCGTCAGCAAGTTGGAGGAGATCGCGGTCGCCGGTGAGGATGATGACCTCTACGCCCTCGTTGGATGCCAGGCGGGCGACAGTGCCGAGCACGTCATCCGCTTCGAATCCTTCAGCCTCAAAAATCGGGATCCCGAAGGTGTTCACAACTTCACGAATACGATCGATCTGCAAGCGCAGATCATCGGGCATTTTTTCGCGAGTTGCTTTGTACTCCGGGTAAATGTCATCTCGAAATGTTTTGCCAGTATCGAAAGAAACAGCGAGGTATTCTGGCGATTCACTCTCGAGCAAGCGAAGCAAAACAGACGTGAAGCCATATGTCCCAGCAGTGGGTTCGCCCGATTTTGTGATCCAGCGCGATCCTCCGCCCACGCCTGTCAGCGCGAAGTAGGTTCGATAGGCAAGCGCATGGCCGTCTATAAGAAAGAGGCGTGGCTTAGAGGACATAGGGTCTCCGGGTTAAGCTCATTTTATGGATTGTAGCACTATATATCTGGTGCAATGGTTCCTTTCAAAGCAAGTGTTAGCTGGACAATAGATAACGCCTGGTGATGAGCCAGGCGTTATCGTTATTGGTTCTCGGGCCAGACTGTTTCACCGTCGAATATGCGGGTAAAGCCAGAACGCCGCATCATCATCGGGTGAACCATTGGCGGTTACTGCTAGAACGAATTCGACTGATTTCCCGGCCAAGAAACTTAAATCGACCTCAAGAAATCGAATATTGCCATCGTAGGTCTCAGTCCATGAATCGATGTTCTGCAGTGGACCGCCGTCTGCTCGATAATTCAGTTGAAATTTCACGTTACAGTTGGGGCTGTTGTGGAGACAACCGATGATTGTCTTGAATTCGTCTCCTGCCTGGACGTTGAAAGCCGGGAATTTGCCCGTAATCACGCCAGTGTTGGCCCATTGTGGAAAAGTGAGTAATGCGGGCTCGTTTTCAGTCGTGCCATCCTCCAGTTTTGGCTCGTCAATTTTAGCGACGAAACCGTCGTTCGATAATGAACCCGGACAGGGCAGCACGCCTGCAGCGCTGCGCCACTCGGCCGAGCAGTAATTGGCGACGAAGTCATATGCAATCGTATCGCCGACGCCCGGTGTTTTGATCTCAACATAGAAAGCGACGTCCCCAGCACCGCCGACTCCAAAAACCACACTGCTGTCTGAGCGGAGCTTCCAATTCCCTTTGAATGTCCCACTTTCATTTGGAGCGGTGAGGTCCACAGAGATATCTACCGTCTGATTGGGAGCAACACTGCCGACAAGCGACTTCGAAGCAGGACCGCCCATGGAATCGCCGGAATCGAAGACAAGCGCATAGCTGGAATTCCATGTGCAAGACCCTGTGTTGCGCAAGCGCCAGGTCTTTGTGAAAGCCTCACCCTGAGCGAGTTCGGTCCCGTCCGGGATGGTTACATCGGATACAAAAGCGGCGCGGTTACAGGGTACTTCTGTCGTTGTGGGAATAGGCGTATTCGTGTTCGTTGGCGATGCCGAAAGTTCGGTCGCTGTCGCAGGAGGAGGCGTAAGGGCGATGGTTGGCGGAGGTTCCTGTGTTTCATCTGCAGAATCCGTCAGCCGGACCTCAACAGTTTGGGCGGCATAAGTGGGGAGCGGATCCGGAGAGGAAGCTACCCCTGGAAGGTTGCAGGCGATCGCGCCGAGGATTAATACTGCGGAAAAGAGTAAAGGGCGTTTCATCATATACCTTCCTTACGAATCAATCATTCGAATGAAATGAGTCTTTATGACTTATTCCACTTTCTACCCAGCATGCTACAGCGCACTCGCCTGCGGGTCAAGTGGGATCAAGCGGCACGAGGTACGAATAATCAGTTGCAGAGCGAGCGTATTCAAACTTAATGGCAAAAGAAGTAGGGCAGGCAAAGTTTTGTGTAGTCTCAGCCGTCTAACACTGGTGCGCCGATCATACTCCACGGGCCAGCCCACTCGATCTTCACCTTGACGAGTTCGCCGAGGAGATCCACTTCGGATTCAAAGAAGACCAGCTTGTTTGTGCGCGTCCGCCCTTTCCAGCGGGCATCATGTTTCTCCTCGACAAGAACCTCCTCCGTGATTCCAACGAAGCGGGCGTTTATCCGATCTGCGATCTTCGCCTGTAAATCCTCTAGCGCCCGAAATCGGCGCATTTTTTCGGCAGCGGAGATGTCGTCTTGCATGCGCCGTGAGGAAACTGTCTGCGGTCGGGGGGAGTATCGTGCCAGATGAGCGACGTCTAGTGCGAGCTCTTCTAAAAGATCGTACGATCTCTGGAATTGTGCTTCCGTCTCACCCGGGAAGCCAACGATGATGTCTGTGGCGATTGAAACTCCGGGGATAGTCTCCCGGATTCTGTTGATGAGACGACGATAATCGTCGGAGGTGTAACCGCGGTGCATGCGGTCGAGAATTTCGTCGTCGCCGGATTGAATCGGGACCTCAATATGTTCGCAGACCTTGGGAAGCGAGGCTACAGCTTTAATCAGCTCGTCATTCATCCAATTAGGGTGAGAGGTGAGGAAGCGTATGCGTTTTAACCCATCGATCTCGTGGAGTGCAGAAAAAAGATCGCCAAGGTCGGGGCTGCCTTCGATGTCCATGCCGTAGCGGTCGACGATCTGACCGAGAAGGGTCACTTCGCGCACCCCTTGTGAGACGAGGGATTCAACCTCCACTGTGATCTCGTTGATCGGGCGGCTCCGTTCAACGCCTCGACGGAAGGGGATGACGCAGTAAGTGCAAGCGTGCGAGCAGCCATAGACAACAGGCACATAGGCGGAAACTAATCTCCCCTGTTCTTTCTGTGGGAGAAGTAGTTCGTCATCCATTATTTCATATCGGCTCTGCGTCTTGGCTTCAACCGTTTCCTTGCCCTCAAGATTGAGCAGGTGATCTATCAAAGGAACAGGGTCGGAGGGCGGGGAGAAGACATCCACGAAGGGGTATCTCTCACGCATTTGTTGATTATCCATTACACCAACCATGCAGCCCATCAGATTGATAACGAGGTCGGGATTGCTCTCCTTCAGGGGACGCAAGGAGGTGAGCCTGCCGTGGGCTTTATCCTCAGCGCTTTGCCGCACAACGCAAGTGTTCAACATAATTACGTCGGCTCGATCCGCTTTTGACGTTGGCTGATAGCCGAGTCTCTCGAGAGCTGAAGCCACTCGCTGTGAATCTGCGACGTTCATCTGACAGCCAGAAGTCCAGATGTGATATTTCATGGCGAGGATTATAACGTGAGACAGTCTGAATTTACGCGTATTGTCAGATAAGCATAACCGGGAAAGCTGACAGTTGTTGAGTTCGATTGCGGTTGGAGTATGATAGTAGCGTTTGGATGGTATCACCCAGCATCTATAGAATTGAAGGATCAAGGACGATGCGAGCTTCCCGAGGGAACGGATGCAGATGGATGAGCATGAGGCGATTGTCGATTTCGCTGCTTGCGCTGGTCCTGTGTATCCTCCCAACGAGCTGCAGCCCATCTCCCGGGAAGATAAGTGATGGGGTCAGCCCAAAAGCCACCGCCACGCGATCCACACCGATTTTACCGACCGTAACTGCAGCGAGACCACAGGCCAGCCCGACGGCGCAAGGAGAATGCCAGGAGAAAGCTGGTGAAGTGCGTTCTTTGACCTATCCCGGGGCAGTCTTCCATGAAGACGTGCGACTGACGGTTTACCTTCCACCGTGCTATTCAAAGTCAAATGAGCGATTCCCCAGCCTCTATCTCTTGCATGGTTACCCACAGGACGAACAGCACTGGGAGACGCTGGGGGTGATCGATCTTGTCGAGGAAGGGTTCCTCTCCGGTAAATGGCCGCCAACATTGCTAATCTTGCCAAATCAACCGGAACCTTTGTTTACAAAGACCGATGGTGGTCCGGGCTCCTATGAGCAAGAGATGATCGAAGGGTTAGTTCCTTTCATTGATGAGACTTTCAGGACTCTTGCAGAACCGCATTCCAGGGCAATTGCGGGGGTCTCGCGCGGGGCTGTCTGGGCGCTCGAGATAGGGCTTCGCAACCCGGATGTTTTCAACACGGTCGCCGCTCTCAGCCCTTCATTGCACGTCAACCACCCGCGGGCGCCCTATGATCCCTTTAATATCGCGGGCGGGGATAGCCCTTTGCCAGAGATGATTTTCATTAGTGGAGGAGCAGGCGAACCGAAATTCCTCGTGAAGATCGAGTTGTTTGTACAGCATTTGACGGAGGAAGGCATTAAACACACATTTCTGTTCACAGACGGCAATCATACCGATGAGTCTTGGGAGGGCATATTGCCTGAGGTAATCCAATTTGTCATGTCTGGCTGGGATTAAGGGGCTAAAAGGGCAATTTAAGCCCGGCACTTGGATTTCAGGTACAATGGGTGGCGCTAACCTTTTCAGTACCTCACCCTGCTAAAGGGGAGGAGAGTGAATAATGACCGAGATTGATAGCGAAGCTGCAGACGTAATTGAATCCTATCGAAAGCGGAAAGAGCGGCTGGTCCCACTGATCCTTGGTGGGTTGGCAATCGTTCTGCTTGTGGTTGGCATCTTCTTCGTTGTTCTCTGGTTCACGGGGGATTCTCCGCCGGCGTTGCCCGGCTTTTTAGCCTCGAAGACGCCGACTACAACCGTGACTCATACACCGCGCCCGCCAACTGCAACGCCGACGGTCACGCTCACATCAGCGCCGACACTCACGCCAACACTGTCAGGGCCGATTGTGTACATTGTCGAACCTGGTGATACGCTAAGCTCGATCGCCGAGAAATTCGGCGTCGAGATTGTCCTGTTGATGGCGCTGAATGACATCACAGATCCCAATCAACTCTTCGTCAATATAAAAATCACCATCCCCGAGTCGGGATCACTACTTCCGACAAAAACGCCTCTGCCCGAGAATCTATTCCCCGGCCAGAAAATTGAATATCAGATTCAACCCGGCGATACGCTGGAAACGATCGCAGCGGAATTCAACAGCACAGCCGAGGCGATCGCTGAACTGAATGAAATTGAAGATCCAAATTCGATTGGCGTCGGGCAGATCATACTTGTGCCGGTGAATATTGCCACACCAACACCAACCTTCACTCCGGTGGCCGAGTAGGCGACGGAGACAACCGGATTCAAAAACGAAATATCTAACGAAATAGCGAACCGCCCCCGGGAATAGTTTCACCGGGGGCGGTTTTGTTCCCAGCAGCCTTCGTGTTGTCAGCAGGCTTACCGACCATTGGGTCTTACCGGGTCAAGAAGTGGATAACGCCTGGTTGATTTCCCCTTGTACGATGGAATCGGTTTCATGGTCAGCGGCTTCCTGTAAGGAAGATTGTGCTTCGCGACCTGGTATTTGACCCAGTGCCCATGCGGCGTGAGCCCGGACGACAGGCTCAGGATCAGAGCGAAGAAGCTTCGCAAGGAAGGGGGTGGCCGACTCATCACGTGCGTTGCCGGCGACGATGATGGCGTTACGAACCAGTCCCTTCCGCCTTGGTCTCTCCAGTGGGCTTCCTTTAAGGTGTTTCCGCCATGCTTCTGGCTTAAGCAAGAGAAAATCGGCGACGGTCGGTTGTTTCAGGAAGGGGCGCGGCTGAAAAGCCGGGTCTTCCGTTGGTTTTGCGAATCGTTGATTCCAGGGACACACCTGCTGGCAGATATCACAGCCGAAGAGCCAGTTCCCGATTGCGCCGCGCAGGTCGTGATCGATGGATTGTTTCTCTTCGATCGTTAGATACGAGATGCAGCGTCGGGCATCCAGCGTTCGATCCGGAAGGATGCAGCCGGTTGGGCAGGCATCGATGCAGCGAGTACACGTCCCACAACGATCAAAAGGAAAATGCGGATCGGGTTGGAGTGGAATCTCGAGCAGCAGCTCCGCGAGAAGGAAGTATGAGCCGAGTTGAGGGTGGATCAAACAGGTGTTCTTGCCTATCCAACCCAGGCCCGCTCTCTGGGCAAGCTCGCGTTCGAGCAAAGGACCTGTGTCTGTATAGATGCGGTGCTTCACCGGCTTGTTCACCCGGTCCTCGATTATGTTGACAAGGCTCTCCAGGCGCTCCTTCAATACGGTGTGGTAATCCTCTCCCAGGGCGTAGGAAGCGATTTGAACAGGTGAAGTTGGGGTGCTGGCGGAGGAGTCCTGGGGGAGATACATCGTCCCACATACAAGGATGGATTGACATTCAGGGAGAATAGTGCGCGGGTCGGCGCGGCGATGGAGAGCTCGCTCGGATGAGAGGTAGCTCATGCTTCCGTGGTTCCCCCTTTCGAGCCAACGCTGGTAAACGTCGAAATGTGAGGGGGGATCGGGTGTTGTAATGCCGGCAAGCGTGAAACCGAGGCGGTGCGCCTCTTCTTTTACATACTGCGTAAGCTCGTCCCGTTTGTCCATACCGCTTCTTCGTGGCTTCTCCGGATCTTTCGTCGCCCTAATTAAACCCCGATTCC
>JAIWHF010000028.1:3327-20456 GCA_048629905.1 Methanosarcinales archaeon | reverse complement strand
GCCTGGCGGAAATCCGTGCGGAGCAGCATTTTACCGAGCCGCCACCGCGTTTTTCCGAGGCCAGCCTGGTGAAAGCCCTTGAAGACTACGGCATCGGCCGGCCCTCGACCTATGCCAGCATCATTCAGACCCTGGTGCGCCGCAAGTACGTGGAAATGGACCGCAGGCGTTTTTTTCCTACTGATACCGGGCGGGTGGTTGCACGGTTTCTGGCCACCCATTTCGAACCTTATGTGGATTATGATTTCACCGCCAGGATGGAGGATACGCTGGATGAAATCTCCAGGGGGGAGATTCACTGGATCCCACCGTTGATGCAATTCTGGAAGCCCTTTATTCGCCGGGTGAAAGACAAGGAAGAAACCGTCAGCCGCCGGGAGGCCAAGCTGACCCGCGTTCTCGGCAAGGACCCGAAATCCGGCAAAGAGGTATCCGTCCGGCTCGGGCGCTACGGTCCACACGCACAGATCGGTACGGTCGAGGATGAGGAAAAACCACGCTTTGCCGGACTGCGCGGCACTCAGCGCCTTGAGACCATTACCCTTGAGGAAGCGCTGGAATTATTCAAGTTGCCCCGTGATTTGGGTGTTACACCGGAAGGTGAAACTGTGTCAGCCAGTATTGGGCGCTTCGGCCCTTACATCCGTTACGGAAATAAGTTCGTGTCACTGAAGGACGCTGATCCGCACACGGTAGAGCTGCCGCACGCGCTGGAACTGGTGGCCGCCAAGAAACAGGCAGACCTGGACCGCATCCTGCGAACCTGGGACGGATCGGATGTGCAGATTCTGAAAGGCCGTTGGGGTCCCTTCATTACGGATGGCTTCAAAAATGCCAAGATACCAAAAGACAGGGAGCCTGGCACATTAAAACTGGATGAGTGTGAAAAAATACTTGCCGAAACCACCAAGATTAAAAAGCGCATTGGCCAGCAATTTTACAGTGGTGGTTTTGTTCTTATAAAGAACCCGTCTGGTCGCCCTGATGCAACTATAAAGGTCGCTGATAATAAACAGGCAAAAGCCGCAGAATTAGTAGCTGAACTGGAGTCTGAAGGTAAAAAGATACGACTGATTTCTGCCCGTGGAGCCAAGGCTATTCGTGCTGCCGAGATGCGGGGGGCGACAGCTGGTAAAAAGAAAGCAGTCAAGAAAAAGGCAGTCAAAAAGAAGGCCAAAAAGAAAAAGGCTGCCGCTAAGAAGCCGAAGCCAGCCAAGCCTGAGAAAATAGAGAAGCCCGAGAAGTAATCTAAGCGACGTATCCAGCAACCCCAAACATTAATTCGTCTTCACTCCAAATTCTGCGAAATGCCTCTCCAATATGTGGCGTTGGGAAGCTCTGCTTCCGGACGCAGGCGCAGCCTGCGCATTGAGCTTTCCGCCTGAACCGGGGGGATGGCTGATTGATTGCGGCGGAGCGGCACACTGGTCGGTAAAAAGATTAACTAACACATCTACTGGGTTGCCGATTTCATCATTTGGTGAAGGTTCTCTCTGCTGGGGTTTAATCCGATCCAGGAGCGATTGATCCCGCTTCGATTTTCCATATCGTGGCCTGGTTTTGGAATGGTTCGGTGAACATCGAGAGGTCTGCGGTTGTCAAAATGGATTGCGTTACGGAAGATATGTGAGAGAGCAAGTCTTCTCGCCGTTCGAGATCCAGTTCCGCTAACACCTCGTCTAATAGCAAAATTGGCCAATCGCCGGTTCGCTGCTTGAGCCATTCAATTTCCGCAAGTTTCATCGCCAACATCGCCGTGCGATTCTGGCCTCGGGAACCGTACAAACGAAGATCGATGCCATTCGAGCGCGGCCGGAAATCGTCCCGATGAGGTCCTTGGAGCGTGACCCCTCGAGCTATTTCATCACCCCGATTGCGCTCAAGCGCCTCCAGCATTCCCTTTCGTATCTCTTCCCTACTGATCCCTGTGCGGTCCAGCACCGTGTCGATAGGCAATCCTAGCTGCCCGTCAGGCTGAGGTGCGGGGTCATAGGATGGTTGGTAATCCAGCCGTAAAGTTTCTTTATTCCTGGTGAGCTTTGAGTGCAGCGGTGCAGCGAGCTGATCCAACTCACGCAGTGCGAGTGCCCGCCCGCGAATTAAGGTTGCAGCCAAATCACATAACTGCTCATCCCAGAAAGTCAACTGATCCAACGGGTTGCGCCCTTCCTGAGATTTTTTAAGCAACGCGTTTCGTTGTGTGAGCACTTTTTGATATTCCGAGAGAGCAGCCGCGTAGGTTGAATCCGCCTGTGCAAGGCTGGAATCCAGGAAGCGGCGGCGATTGCCGGGCGCGCCCTCGATGATCTTCAGATCCTGCGGGAGAAATAAAACAGCGGTAAAGGAGCTGGCCAGCTCGCGCATTCGGCGCTTGAGCCCGTTGACCAGCACTTCTTTGCGCACGCGGCCATCGCTGGATTGAGAATTATTTTCGATTAAGATGCGAATTTCGATGCGCTGGATGCGCTCCTGTGATTCGATCTCGGCGACAAGACGGGAGAATGGTGTCGGTTCCTCAAGGGCGAGGAAGTTGATCAGGTGGCGATCGCTTGCGGTGTGGAAAGATGCTGCACCGGTGAGGTAGTGAATCGCCTCCAGCAAACTGGTCTTCCCTTGCCCGTTACCGCCAACCAAAATCGTAGAACCCGCCGCAAAATCCGTCTCCAGGCGGATAAAGTTCCGAAAATTTGTGAGGGATAAATGTTTCAAATGCATGGCTGTCGAGATTGTAGCATAGCTCGCAGTATGGAACTCGAGACAGCGATCATCGATACTCCTCCAAATGGAGGGAGTGACAAAGTAGATTTGCCCCCCCAACATCAATCGATGGTAAGGACCTACCCATGTGATGGCCCGCGGGCTTCTCGCATCCAACCTCCCGTAGGTTAAGAACCGGCGGGAGGCTTAACCGGTGAATCTCAAAACACAGACTGCGCCTGCAGCAGGAAGTAGAGCACTCTGACTCAATAAAGAGAGTCGCTCAAAATCGCTTCGTCGTCACTAGTGATGTTGGTTTCATTCAGCGGTATTTGCAGGAGATTCAGAAACATCCAATCGCTGTCCATGTGTGCCAATGGGAGCGTGTGGGAGGGGGGCGCAGGAGAAGAACTGGAAGTAATGCGGGCAGCAGATTACACTGGTGCGGGAAGCTCTTCATCCTCCTGTTCTTCAACCCGCCAAACCTGAGTAGCGCGGTCGATGTAGAGGATGCCTTCAATGTGGTCGATCTCGTGTTGGAAGATACGCGCCAGCCAGCCGTTGGCTTTTAGCTTAAAGTCCTGGCCGTGTCTATTCAAACCTTTTACGGTGACTCGCTCGTATCGCTCGACTTCGCCAAAATACCCCGGCAGAGATAGGCAGGCTTCGTTGCCAAGCACCCTGTCCTTGGATGTGCGCGTAATTTCGGGGTTGATTACCGTATAGAGTTTCGGAGGTTTTTCCGGCGCGTCTTCATCTTCGCTGCCTTCGGCATACTCGACGACAATCACCCGTAAACCGACATCTATCTGGGGTGCGGCAAGGCCGACGCCTGGCGCGACTCGCATCGTCTCAACTAAATCATCGATGAGTTGTGCAATCTCTGGTGTTATTCGGTGGACCTTTTGAGCGCGTTGGCGCAGGGTCGGGTTAGGTGGGGTAACGATCTCGCGAATTGCCATAGTGCTGCGAATCTCCGTCTTCGTCTTCGGAGTCTCCTTGGGTGTATTTGTCGTGATAAATATCAAACAATTCTACCATTTCACTCTGTCGCTTGAAGCGTGCTTGTTCTGCTTTGCGAAGCATCAGGGCTTCCTGCGCGTGGACGATGTCCTGTTGGACTGTGACTGGGTCGTATACCCCCCGAAAGACGAACTGGGCTATGCCAACATTCGCAACCACGTCGCCAAAGTTAAACAGGATGCCAAATATGCCTTTGCGATCGACCTCCGTACCAAGGATGTTCTCAATTGGAGCCACTTTGCGCTCCTCCCGGGCGAGAGGCTTTTTATTAATATCGATGATATGCTGAGCGGTGATTTGGTAGATGTCATTCGCCCAATCTGCGTATCGGTATATCCACCAAACACAAAGCGCCACAATCGCAGCGATGCTTATGGGCAGGAAGATATTGGGAGAGGGAAAGGATACCAAGCCACCAAGACGCGCGCCGACAAACCCGATTACAACAATAAATAACAATGAGGGAATACTGATCTCGCGCAGCAATTGGGCCCAGTGTTTTCGGTAGGTAATTGTGCCCTCATCTTCAAATCGAACCCTAAACCCCCAACGTCCCACCCCTCGAATTGCTGGGGATTCGATTTCATCTGGCAGCGATGTAAGGCTCTCTTCAAGGATATGCGGCTCTTCATCCTGCAGGCGCTGATCCAGTGCTTCAACCAGCGACACGCGGTCAGTTTGGTCCTGTTTTGTGCGCTGGCGCTGCCAGTTCGCGCCGATCAAGGCAGCAATCGTTTGGGCTTCGCCGACACTTTGGAATACTACTTTGCCGGTATATGTACGAATCACGACGTCCCCGAATCCCATCATGCGCCCCGTGACGTCAGTTTCGACGCTGATGGAGAGGATTGTATGCAGCGGGGCCTCGCGGCGACTGTCGTAGATGCCAATCACCTTCTCTAGCCAGACAGCGCGGCGATCGGTCACGATATAGTAGTCATTGGTCCAATCCAACCACTGCCAAATGCCGAAGAGGATTCCGGCTAATCCAAGGCCAAATCCGCCCCACAGGGGGAGGGTGATGTCGCCCAGAAGCGCCCACAGGATGAGTGCGGAAGCGCCGCCGATCATGAGCACAGGGATGGTCAACCGTTGAAAGAGCACGAAAGAGTGTCTGCGGGCGAGAGCGTAGATCATCTCGCCTTCTCTGAGCCAGGAAAAGCGAAGTTTTTTTGCGAGTTTGTGGCTTTGGGCGACGAATTGTAAGCCTTTCAGCGCAGCCGGTTGAGTCTTCATGAATTGAGTGAGGAGGAGGCGATCCCACCGCAGAACGACAGTGGACTCAATTGACTGAACTGTAGCCGGGCGTGGCTGACGGTAGATCATCTCGAGCGCGCCGATTGTGTCTCCCGCAACCAGGTGTCCAAGTGAAACCCGCTCACCGTCTTCCTCGCCATGGAGAAGTTCAACTTCACCATCCAGGATGATGTATAAGGAATCCGGAGGTCCCCCTTGTGCTACGATGGTTTCACCCGCTGCGTATGTCTCGCGCGGCAGCACTTCTGCAAGCTCAATACGCTCTTCGGGCGTCAGGTGGCGAAGGAAGTGGACACGATTGAGAAGATCAGTTGGCTCGGAGTGCACCATGGTTAGATTTTAGCATGGTGTGCGAACATTCGCGGGCGCTATGCTATAATCGCCACGCTTGGAGACGGAAGTGGCGAAAAAAACATCCACTCGAAGTCGACGAAAGAGTACCTCGAAGTCAAAGAGCCGTAAAAAAACGGCGAAAAGTCGCACCTCGGGGAATTTCATAGCATCGTTTCGTAATTCACTTGGCGCGGTTTTTTCACTCCAGGGCATCCTCACACGTGAACGGAAAACCAACCTGCTCGGGCTATTTCTGCTCGTAGTCGGCTTCTTGACGATTCTGAGCCTGCTCACCACACATCAGGGTTTGATCGGAAACGTGTGGGTTAATTTGCTTCAACAGACCTTTGGCTGGGGGACATTCATCGTGCCTCTAGCGTTGATCCTTGGTGGAGCAGGGATCCTCTTAAGGAAACTTCGTGGTCGCTTACCGGGACTTGAGCCAGAAAGGATTGTCGGTGCGGTCTCATTATTCCTGCTCGCCTTGGTTCTCATGCATGCGTTGCTTGGGGCGACGACCTTTTCGATAGGAAGGGTTATCGCTCAAGAAGGACGCGGCGGAGGGATCATCGGCGCTGCGATCTATGCTCTTATGGTTAGCAGCCTGGGTGTTGGCGGAGCGTTTGTTGTTATCGCAGCATGGCTGCTTGTTTCAATCACTTTCATAATCGGGATTTCGCTTCCTGAATTGGTGGATTACGCGCTAAGGGGTTGGAGTTGGGTTCGCCAGCAATTCACGAGCATCCCGTCGTTGTCTCAACCCCAAGCGGGCGCCCGAACTATAGACACCCCTCCGCAACCCCTGGATACCGCCCCATCGATCCAACCGGAAGCGGCTCAACCTCAGCAGGGAATGGATCTGCCAGTATCTCTCCAGACTGAAGCGGTGGAGGTCAGTCCACAGCGGCAGTGGATGCTGCCGGAGGTGGCAGAGATACTCGAGCCGGGAGCGGTAAGACGGGCTGATGAAACATTCGACCGTGAACGTGCCCGATTGATCGAGGAAACGCTGCGAGTATTTGGTGCGCCCGCGCGAGTTGTTGAGATCAATCGCGGTCCAGTGATCACTCAATTTGGAGTTGAACCGGATTTCATCGAGGGACGTGGAGGGCGGCGCACGAAGGTTAAAGTGAGTAAAATTTCATCTCTGGCGGATGACCTTGCTCTTGCGCTTGCTGCACCCTCGATTCGGATTGAAGCGCCCGTACCGAGCAAGGGTTATGTAGGTATTGAGGTCCCCAACACTGATGTTTCGTTAGTTGCGCTGCGTGATGTGATCGAAGCGCAGAATTTTCAAAAGATGCGCACCAGGTTGAAGCTTGGGTTAGGGATCGATGTGTCGGGCGGGTCAGTCATTGCCGATCTCGCGGCCATGCCGCACCTGCTTATCGCCGGCACAACGGGCTCAGGTAAATCCGTATGCGTGAATGCCATCATCTCCTGTCTGCTGCTTCAGAACACCCCCGACGAACTTAAGTTTGTTATGGTCGATCCGAAGAGGGTTGAGTTGACATACTATAACGGCATCCCCCATCTTATGGCTCCCGTGGTTGTTGAATTGGAGCGTGTGGTGTCAGCGCTGCAATGGGTCTCGCGCGAGATGGATCGCCGCTATCATCTCTTCGCCCAAGTAGGTGTACGAAATATCGGTGACTACAACCGGCGCGTGCATCAATCGGGGGGGCGATCGATGCATTACATCGTCGTCGTGATCGATGAGCTAGCGGACCTTATGATGCTGGCGCCTCATGAGACGGAGATGGTGATCACTCGCCTGGCGCAGCTCGCACGGGCGACGGGCATTCATCTGGTCATTGCCACCCAGCGTCCTTCCGTGGATGTAGTCACCGGCCTGATTAAAGCCAACTTCCCGTCACGCATTGCCTTCGCCGTGGCATCCTCCGTCGACAGCCGTGTCATCCTGGATCAACCGGGCGCTGAACGACTTCTCGGGCGAGGGGATATGCTCTTTCAGGCACCAGACGCGTCGGCACCCATCCGTATGCAGGGAGCATATGTCTCTGAGGATGAGTTAAACCGACTAATCCAATACTGGAAGATCGCCAATTTGGGAGAAGAGATCGAGGAACAGGATGTGACACCTGTTGAAAGTATTCCGCCAGATGTCGATCTTAAGCAGGCACCCCTATGGGACGAGATGGCCGAAGAAGATGATGACCTCGATCCACTCTTTAACGAAGCGGTTTCGGTCATTCGCGGTGTGCGGCGCGCCTCAATTTCGCTGTTGCAGCGCCATTTGAGGATTGGATACACACGCTCCGCACGGCTCGTGGATCAACTCGAAGAGCGCGGCATTATTGGCCCCGCGAAAAGCGGCTCGCAACCAAGAGAGGTCCTTGATTA
The DNA here is from genome assembly GCA_048629905.1 of Methanosarcinales archaeon. GTDB lineage: Bacteria > Chloroflexota > Anaerolineae > Anaerolineales > E44-bin32 > E44-bin32. Next base: position 12,782 of record JAIWHF010000028.1, on the reverse strand, counting down.
CGGCGATCTCACCCCGCCAGATGAGCAAGGGTGATCACCGTTCATCAAAACGGCAACAGCCCAAGCAGTCATCGTGAGTGTGAATGGTGATTCATTGCAGCTAGCGTTGTCTCATGCTATCATTGCGGAGGTCACAAACCTAACGTAACACTGCGGCAACGTTGAGGTTTGTGAACGAGGTGATTTGGGAGAAGAAAAAATCGTTCTCGCCGCAACATTCTAATGGAGGAATGTAACATGCAGAAGAAATTATTAGCCGTTCTGTCGCTTCTTATCATCGCAGCGTTTGTACTTGTTGCGTGTGCTCCAGCAGCGACCCCTGCGCCGGAGGAACCGGTAGTCGAAGAGCCTGAGCCGGCGGAAGATCTACCCACGGTTTGTCTTGTCACGGACTTGGCGGGTGTTGATGACCGGAGCTTCAACGCCAGCGGCTGGCAAGGTGTGACCGACGCAGTCGCGGCCGGTTACGCCAACGCTGATCCGATCCTCCTGGAGTCGGATGCCGCGGAAGACTACCAGCCGAACATTGATGGTTGCTTGTCTCAGGGAGCCGACCACATCGTGACAGTCGGATTCGCGTTGGGCGAGGCAACGGCCACCAACGCGGCGGCGAATCCCGATGTCCTTTGGACGATCATTGACGTCGGCGGCCTTGGACTAGACAACGTCCGAGAGCTGGTCTACCAGACCGATGAGGCAGCCTTTGTGGCTGGGTATCTGGCGGCCGGGACGAGCAAGACTGGTATCCTGGGGACTTACGGTGGTGCGAATTTCCCGACGGTGAGCATCTTCATGGATGGTATGACGCGGGGAGTCGCCTACTACAATGAGCAGAAGGGAACCGACGTTCAGGTGATCGGCTGGGACGTCGACACTCAAGACGGCATGTTTACAGGGAGCTTCTCGGACATGGGGCTGGCCCGAACAACCTGTGAAGGTATCCTCGATGAGGGCGCCGACGTTATGCTGCCGGTCGGCGGAGCCATCAACCTGCCGTGCGGTGATGCCATCATCGCCCGCGGTATCGATGCAGCGCTCATCGGCGTGGACGCCGATGCGTTCTTCGCCATGCCGGATACATACAAGGACCTTTGGTTGGTCACGATCGAGAAGGGCATGGCCCTTCAGGTCACGCGTTCGATTCAGGCGCATGCTGAAGGAACCTGGACACCCGGAGGCACCGTCGGCAACGCTGCCAACGGCTCAGTCGGCCTGTCCGAGTTCCACAGCTGGGACGCGAAAATTTCGGATGAATTGAAGGCCGAGGTTGCTGACCTCTTCCAAGCCATTATCGATGGAGACGTGGAAGCGGCTTTCACCCCGGTACAGTAACGGACGCTCTGTGATGAGCAAAGAAGCCCACGCGCTTTCACGCGTGGGCTTCCATTTAATTTAATTTCTAACGATCGCGTCGCGCGAGGAGGTACATCCTTGGCTCTGGAATTACGGAATATAACAAAGCGTTTCCCGGGCGTACTCGCCAACGACGATGTGAATCTCTCTGTTGAAACCGGAGAGATTCTTGCCTTACTAGGCGAGAATGGGGCTGGCAAGACGACCTTGATGAATATTCTCTACGGGTTGTACACGCCAGAGACTGGAGAGGTCCTCGTTGACGGGGATCGCCTGCAATTATCCTCCCCTTCGGACTCTATTGCTGCCGGGATTGGCATGGTACACCAACATTTTATGCTGGTACCGGTCTTTTCCGTTACCGAAAATGTCATTCTTGGTATGGAGCAGGCCAATGCCGTCGGTTGGCTCGACAGAGAAGCCGGATCGCAGATCGTTGAAGATATCTCTAAACGCTATCATTTGGACGTTGATCCCAACGTGCTTGTTGAAGACCTCCCGGTAGGTGTCCAGCAACGAGTTGAGATTATCAAGGTACTCAGCCGTGAGGCGCGTTACTTGGTGTTCGATGAGCCGACCGCAGTCTTGACACCTCAAGAGGTAGAAGATTTCTTTCAGATCATCCAAGGACTCAGAGACGACGGCAAAGGAATCGTTTTTATTAGCCATAAACTAAAAGAAGCGCTCAAGATCGCGGACAGAATTGTCGTGATGCGAGACGGGAAAATCGTGGATGAAGTTCTGCCAGACCGTGTCAGCGAGGAGCAACTTGCTGAATTGATGGTGGGAAGACCGGTTGAGCTCATCGTGCAAAAAAAGTTAGCCGAACCGAAGGAGCCAGTCCTGATTATCAATAACCTCGTAGCCCTTGACGACCGCGATCACCGTGCAGTCGACGACGTCTCCTTTGAAGTGAGAGCTGGGGAGATCGTTGGGATTGCGGGCGTGCAGGGTAACGGGCAAACGGAATTAATTGACTCAGTCATGGGGATCCGAGTGCCATTGTCAGGTTCCGTGTTCATTGGTGGGAAGGATGTCACAAGCGCCTCACCGCGTGAGATGCATCGCATGAGCGTCGCTCACATCCCGGAGGATCGTCAAGGGAGTGGATTGGTTATCGATTTCACCGTAACTGAGAATTTGATACTAGATGGATACTATGTCCCTCCATATTCTCGGGGCATTCAAATGGATTGGCGCAAAGCGGCCGAATCGGCAGAGCGCCTCGTGGACGAATATGACGTCCGCACGCCCAGCATTGACACGCAAGTGTTGTCCTTGTCGGGTGGCAACCAACAAAAGATAATTGTGGCAAGGGAATTTGACCGCGATGTGAAGCTGATTGTGGCATCTCAACCAACGCGAGGAATTGATGTGGGTTCGATCGAGTATATCCATGCTCGGATTGTCGAACAAAGGGACAAGGGTGCGGCTGTGATGATTGTCTCATCTGAGCTCGACGAGGTCATGGCGCTTTCTGATCGAATCCTCGTTATGTATAGGGGCGAGATCGTCGGTGAATTTGATCCCAAGAAGGATTCAACCACCAAGATAGGTCTTGCCATGCTTGGAGGGACCAAGTGACCGACTCTGTTGACTCGCCCCAACCGAATCCCGAGAAAGCACCGCCCAAGGACCAGCAGTCGAGTTCGTTTGCACGGATAACCGGTGTCGGTACCGGTCTGGCTAGAGCATTACTGCTGCCTACGCTCGCTCTGCTATTGGCATTGATCATTGGGGCGTTTCTTATCGCGTTCACGGACCTCGAAGCCTTGGCCTTACTTAATAAAGACTTGTTCGGAGCTCTTCGTCTGATGGCCGATGGCGTCTGGGCGGCTTACAAGGCTCTGTTCGGCGGGGCCTTCGGCTCAATTTATGGAGTGTCCGAGACGCTCTTTGCCGCCACTCCCTTGATCCTCACCGGACTGGCAGTAGCGCTTGGTTTCCGAGCGGGGCTATTCAATATCGGAGTCACTGGTCAGATGTTAATCGGCGGGATGGCAGCCATTTGGGTCGGGCTTCACATCACCCTGCCCGGATTTCTACATATTCCTCTGGCTCTGTTAGCGGCAATACTCGGAGGTGCTATCTGGGGTGGCATCTCCGGATTTCTGAAAGCTAGGACTGGAGCGCATGAGGTCATTACGACGATTATGCTTAATTTCATCGCCCTCTTCTTGGTCGAGTTCCTGCTCAAAACCCCCGCGTTTCAGGACCCCAGTAGGAACAATCCCATCTCCGAGCAACTTCCCCCATCAGCACGGTTTCCGGAGATCTTCGGAAGCGACTACCGGGTCACGATCGGTCTCCTGATAGCAGGATTGGCGGTTATCTTCGTGAACTGGCTCCTGTTCAGGTCTTCATGGGGTTTCGAGTTTCGGGCGGTTGGCTTTAACCCGATTGCCAGTCGATACGCGGGCATGAAGGTGGCTGGGCTATACGTCCTGGTAATGGCGATCTCGGGTGGCCTCGCGGGTGTCGCGGGAGCCAACCAAGTCATGGGCCTCTCGCCGTACCAGGTGACCACGGCGTTCGCAGGAACCATTGGTTTTGATGCCATCGCCCTGGCGCTTTTAGGACGATCGCATCCCGTCGGCGTGCTCTGGGCCGCTATACTTTTTGGTGCCCTGAAGGCAGGTGGACGGTCTATGCAGGCCGCAGCTCAGATCCCGCTCGAGCTGGTGAGTGTGATTGTGGCTCTTATCATCGTGTTCATCGCCGCACCCGAGCTGGTGCGGGCCATCTTCAGGGTCAAGCCTCTTGATGAGGGACCGACCCAACTCACAAAAGGTTGGGGCTAATGACAGCGACGGAAACATCAGCTTCAAAGGTCAAAGTGCGGGCCTCCGCCGAGGAGCGCCGCGCCAAGATCGTCGGGTTGATCCTCATCGGCCTGGCGGTCTTCGTTTTCTGGGTCTTCGGTATGAACGTGCTGGGCGACCTGGATGCCACCTTCAAGTTGGCTCTCCCTACCGATCGGTTCCAAGACATCAATTTGACTATAAATACGAGGACGCTAGCATTCGTTGTGGCCGGCATCCTGGCGTTTCTGGGCGGCATGCAACTTCGGCGCTCAAACGTCAAGCGCACTAACCTGATACTGGCCGTCGGGCTAACCTTCTTCGCATTTGCCTTCCTGGGGTGGGCGGCGGCAGGGAAGTCGTTCAGCCTTGTGGGGATGCTGCGTTCGACGGTCATCCTGTCGGTGCCGGTTACGCTGGGCGCCCTGACCGGAATCATGTGCGAGCGAGTGGCGATTATCAACATCGGGATCGAAGGACAGCTCCTGGGCTCGGCGTTCGCAGCCACTATTCTCGGTAGCGCCTTCGGATTGTGGGCAGGTGTCTTTGGTGCGCTGGCCGTCGGAGCACTCCTTGGAGCCTTCCTGGCGTGGTTGACCATCCGCTTCCGGGTCGATCAGATTATCGCCGGGGTCGTCATCAACATCTTCGCTCTTGGCATGACGTCATTCCTGGCAACCCGGGTTCTCGCCGAAGCCCAGGATCTCAACGCCGCCCCCCAGTTCGCCTCGCTCCGAATCCCGATTCTAGCCGACATCCCGTTGTTAGGATCGATGTTCTTCAACCACAACTTCTTCGTCTACGCCACTTTCCTCCTGGTGGTTCTTCTTCACTTGGGCTATTTCTACACACGCTGGGGGCTCAGGTCACGGTCGGTCGGTGAGCATCCACGGGCTGCAGACACGGCCGGAATCAACGTTTTTCGGACGCGCTACCTGAACGTGATCCTGGGCGGTTTGATCGCGGGTTTTGGCGGGGCGTTTCTCTCGCTGACCCAGGTCTCCCGATTCGAAGAAAACATGACTGCCGGCATCGGATTCATCGGCCTGGCGGCCATGATCTTTGGCCGATGGATGCCGTTCGGCGCCCTGGCGGCGGGTCTGGTATTCGGGTTCGCACGGGCGCTCCAGCAGAAGCTGGGGATCCTGGCTACCCCTATCCCCTCCGAGTTCCTGCTGATGATCCCCTACCTGGTCACGATCATCGTGGTAGCCGGCTTAGCAGGGAAGGCTGTCCCACCTGCTGCCGACGGCCAGCCGTATATCAAGGAGTAATTGCAACACAGAGCGACTCAAGCTCACAATGACCGAGCATTTGCTCGGCAGCGATCTTTTTTGAGAGCATACTCCCGGCAGGCGAGAAGAAACCCCCCTTTAAGTGCATCGCGCAGCTTATAGAATCATCCCTGTCAACGTTAAAGAATTAACATTCCAAACGGACGAAGCGGCATTCTTGGCTGGTTATGTTGCTGCATCTGTTACTAAGACAGGAATTGTGGGCACATTTGGCGGGGTGGAAATCCCTACAGTTACGATTTTCATGGACGGGTTTGCTTTAGGTGTCGAGTATTACAACCAACAACACGGTACAGATGTCAAGTTGATCGGTTGGGATCCGTATTATAGAGTGGGCCAATTCCCAGGAACGTTTGATGATGTCCACAAAGGGTTTGAGAGAGCAGAAGATCTAGCCGACGAGGGTGCAGATATTATCATGCCTGTCGCAGGTGGGGTTGGCTTAGGTGCAGCCGCACTGGCCAGAGATAGAGGAGATATACTGATTATCGGGGTTGACTCTGATTGGACGATAAGTGCCTCTGAATATTCAGACATCATCCTTACCTCGGTCTTGAAGAACATTAACGTCGCCGTGTTTGACACAATAATTAGTGTTCAAGGTGGGGTCTTCCAGGGTGGTCTATTTAGCGGCACCCTTGAAAACGATGGTGTTTGTATAGCCCCTTTTTATTCCATGGAAGGGCGAGTTTCAGATGAAATTAAAAGCGACTTAGTTCAAATCAAAGCGGATATCATTTCAGGCGCAATCTCGACACAGCCATAATGATATAAAGCTGTCTAGTTGTTCCTGGGTATGGAATAAATGTCTCGTTAATTTCACGGGGCATTTTTGTAATTCTTACTACTTTGGATGTCAGGTTGTCATTCGCAGGCTACGCAACAGCGCAAGTGGTAGTGTGCGAATCTCTTTTATCCCGAGCAGATAAGCCGTTCCAAAATAAACAACCGATCCGAGCAATCCGCCACCCAGGAGCAAAAGCAAGGGTCCCGGGTGAAGAAAGCGATCGAGAAGCAAAATGGTGGCGCCCATCGCCAGCGCGGCGATGACGGCTTTTCCTGCATCGATGAGGATACGGCGAGCATCCACAATGCGCCAGCGGCGATGAAGGATAGTTAAACCAATCAGCGCCTCTATGCCAACGGCAATGCCGTTCGCCAGCGCCAGACCGCCATGCTCGAGTCCGCCCTGTGTAAGCGGCCGCGAGAGGTTGATCGCCAGACCGATATTGAGCGCGGTCGTAACGAATGAGACCAGGAGCGGCGTGAGTGTATCCTTCTGGGCGGCAAAAGCACGGACGACGACTTCGAGCATGGATTGGCTGATGAGGGCCAGCGCGTAGAACTGCAGAGCGAAGAAAACCAGATTGGTGCTTTCCGCGGTGAACTCACCCCCCTCAAAAAGAACCTGAATTACCGGACGACCAAGGACGACTAGGGCGACAGCTGCTGGAATGGAGAGTGTGAGAATGGCGCGTAAAGCTCCGCTGATAGCTGCTCGCTGAGCCTTGAATTCCCCTTTCGCAGCGAGGATGGCGAGTGTGGGGAAGACGGCGATGCCGATCGCCGTACCGATGAGAGTCCATGGTGTGTTCATCAGCTGAAAGGCGTAGCGCAGGGAGGAAACTCGCCCTTCCCCAAGGCCTGACCCCAGGTTGGAATTGATCCAATCGATGCTGGCGCGGGCCATGAGCAAGTCAATCACGCGCGGCGCCATGAGAATGGCAACGCGTTGCAGCGCCGGGTTGTTCCATCCGAGCATCAACCGCGGCTGTATTCGATTGCGGACCAGGCCAGGAACTTGGACGAGCAGGTGGAGTGTGGCGCCGATCACTGCTCCCCACGCCAGACCGAAGATTCCCAGACTGGGTTCCAGGACCAGCGCTCCAAAGATGATGCCCAGGCTGTACATCGACGGTGCCAGCGCGGGCAGCAAGAAGTGTTGGTGTGCGTGCAGCGCCCCGGTGAGGATGCTGCTGGCCGCGAAGATAATTGTCGAAATGAGTAGGATGCGCATGATCTGCGCAGTTAACAGCTGGACCTCGGCGGGAAAGTGGGGTCCAATCCCCCAGGGGGCGGATACGAGGGTTGGTGCAAAGAACGCAAGCAGAACTGCTGCTATACCTGTCAGGAGGAGAATCGTAGTGATAACCTGACCTACCAGGTTATTCGCCTCATCAGACCGCTCTTTGCCGAGCAGTTCGGTATAAACAGGGATGAAGGCGAAGGCGAGCGCCCCGCCGGCGAGCATGGTGAAGAGCAGTTCAGGAATGCCATTCGCGGCCGAATATGCATCGAGGGCCGCGGAAGTGCCAAATGTGCGTGCGACAATGATCTGGCGGACCATTCCAACCACGATCGAGGCTGACAGACCAGCCATCACAACCAGGGTAGAACGGGCAATGCGCGTCGAGCGTGTGTTCGCTTCGGGTGCAGCTGTTTGGGTCATCATAAGAGTGTTGTTTTAGGAGATTACACCGAGACGCCTGAGCTGTCCAAGCGCCGGCTCCCAGTCAGGATGCCATTTCAAAGCTCTCTCGAAATCTTCGATCGCACCAGCCACATCCCCCAGAGCCTCGCGCGCCAGACCACGCCAATAGAAGCTCTCTTCGACCGATGGCTCGCTCATGTTGTAAATAGTGAAGTCCGCCAGGCTGACCACATCATAATAGCGCCCGCTGTAATAGTAAGCAAAATATGGGCCGGTTTGGTACCAAAGCATTCGCCACGCTCGGTGTTCCGGGTCGCTGACGGCAAATTCAGCATCGATTTGGAAGGCTTCATCATAGGCCGCGGCGGCTCCGGTATAGTCCTGCAGGGATTTTAAATTTGTACCCCGGTTGAACCAGGCGAAAAACAGTGGACGCCCGCTGAGTTGGAAAATCTCGTCGGAGGCAAGTTGGGCAGCGTACTGGAAATTGTAAGTCTCATCCACGTGTGGTCCGAGTAATGCAAAAACCTCTGCCTCTCGGTCGGGTGGGTAGATGACAATGTAGGTGTAATTAAAGTGGCGCCAATAGAGCTCGAGTTTGTCGTAGTCGACGGGAAGATCGGACATGATGTAGGAATCTTGGGCAGTGAAAAGTCGTTTTTCATCATCGTAGCCCGTGAGGACCTCATAATGCCCCATCCAGCCATCGAAGCCAGGTCCTTCAAACCCCTTCTCGACAAGCACGGGAAAGCCGGCGGCGATGAATTTCTTCAGCAGTTCGATATCTCCGCCAACCCGGGTGATCACCTTTAACCCCGTCCCATCCTCGACGAAGTTCGCCATCTCATAAGGCATAACATTCTTATCGCGCGGATTGGGTTTGACGAATTCTGCAATGGGTCGTTGATCGCCATCCCAGCCCCAGAAGGAAAGTGCCATAGAGAGATTGGCCGGACCGCAATTGTTCCACTTCTGGTATTCGTGGCGGACGCCGGTGAGCTGCACGCTTCCGGGGATTATGGTTGGAACAGGACTCGGCGTTGGAGTGAGCGTCGCGGTCGCGGCAGTGTTGGGTGTGACCGTCACGGTCGGCGTGAAGGAATCGAGTGTGCTCTGAACCATGGCGGCTACGGTGGGGTTTGGGGTGAAGACCGCTTCCTCTGGCGGCGAGATCGCATATTTAATGCGCGCTTGCAACGCCGAGATACGCCAGGCGACTTTCTCCTGGACGACTGGCAGCTGGTAAGCGATTGCGCCCAGGGTGATGATGGAAACCAAGGGTAAAAGCGCCCACAAGAAGAGTCTAAGCCGGTTTCTGCGCATGGCGAGGATTATAACCGAAGGTGGATTTAATACAGGGTAAGCTCGAACGCGGGCCTTCGAAGATGGGCAATTCTACGCAGCGCCGCAGTGAAAGTTGAAGAATTCAGGAAAAATGAGGATAGACCGACACTCAAGCAGCCCCTATAGGTCTAGCTGCGATCATCGTGTGCGTCTGAAAGAAAATGCACCAAAGTTATCCGTATGTTTCTACTCAGACAGCGATCTGTCGATGATCTGGTCGCGCTCGGGGCC
>JAIWHF010000028.1:0-3317 GCA_048629905.1 Methanosarcinales archaeon | reverse complement strand
CCCGGTGAGGGTCTCAACCCGCTCGATGTAGGATCGCGCCGCAGAGGGAAGATCGTTCCATGATCTGATCTGGGTGAGGTCATTTTCCCAGCCCGGGAGGGGTTCCAAATCTGGGCTGAATGGGGAGAGATCCGCTGGCCCTTGAGGTAGGTCCTTGAATTGTTGCTCCCCTCTTCGGTAGGACACACAGATATTTAACGGGTCAATGTTGGTAAGTATGTCGAGTTTGGTGAGCGCGATTTCCGTGAAGCCGTTGATGCGTGCGGTATAGCGGAGCAACACAGCGTCCAACCATCCACAGCGCCGGGGGCGCCCCGTCGTCGTTCCAAACTCATCCCAGGGATGTTCACCGGTGCCCCGCAATCGTGCAGCTGTATCACCAGATGCCTCTGTCGGAAATGGTCCTTCGCCAACGCGGGTCTGAAATGATTTCGTGATGCCGATGATCCGCCGGATATGTTGCGGACCGATTCCGAGGCCGAGCAGCGCACCAGGGGCGGTTGGGTGAGAACTGGTCACGAAAGGATACGTCCCGTGATCCAGGTCGAGCAGGGTGCCCTGGGCTCCCTCCGCGAGCACGGTTCCATGGTTAATAAGCTTGTCATGTACAAGCGCTCCCACATTGGTTATGTAGGGCCGCAATCGATCGGCATAGGTATGGAACGCACGACGTATTGACTCCTTGTCGAGAGGTTCCATGTCATAAACATGCTCTAGTAATTTGTTGGCATGATCCAGAATCCTATCGAGTTTTTGATGTAACAAATCCTCGTTGAGTAGATCTTCGGCACGTAAGCCGATCCGCGTAGCTTTATCTGCATAGGTTGGACCGATGCCGCGGCGGGTTGTGCCCAGCAGCCCCTGCCCCTTCTCGCTCTCCTCGGCGCCGTCAAGGGCTGTATGCGCAGGTGTGATCAGGTGGGCTGCATAAGAGATTTTTAAACGTTGGGGGGAGACGTCGATGCCGAGTTGGGTGAGATGATCAACCTCTTCGAGGAGAATCTGAGGGTTCACAACCATTCCCGCGCCCATTACACAAATTGTATGGGGTTGGATGATTCCCGAGGGGATCAGGTGGAGTTTAAAGAGTTGATCGGCAACAGTAACGGAATGTCCGGCGTTGTCCCCGCCATTAAAGCGGGCGACGATATCCGCATCCCCGGCGAGCAAGTCGATAATCCGGCCCTTGCCCTCATCCCCCCATTGCGATCCGATAACGATGTCAAGCGGCATTCCCCACCTCGGAGGCAGTATAGCATGGCGTCGATAGCGACGCAGGGCTCGCTGGCGTTACCTTCCGGGTAGTCGATTGTAAATCTCGATCGCTATTGTTCGTTGAACCCCGAAGGGGCTATAATCGAAGCATAGGGTCTATAACGTGATAACAGGACGGTTAAAAAGTATCCTTCTCTTTGCGAGTATTTTGGCGGGATTCCTTTGGATAGCTTATCCAAGGGCAGCGGTTCGCGCCGAGGTCAGTCCCAAACCTGTTCTCCAACCCACACCTTTTCTCACCCCCACTCCGCGTCAGGATGGCAAGATCATTTATATTGTCCAGGTGGGAGACTCGCTCTGGCGTATTGCCGCTATTGCCAGTATCACACTTGAAGAACTCATGGCGATGAATGGAATTCAACCGGGAGATTACATAACGCAAGGTATGGAACTCGAATTGGGCGTAGGAGGACCGGCACTGGCGACTGCTGCGCCCGGCGACGCCCAAGCGACGCCAACACAGGATATCTTGACGCCGACGCCGGTCGTTGGAACCGCCGAAATTTGCATACTGCTCTTTATGGATGAGAACGGTAACGGGCGGCTCGAAGAGGGAGAATTGCCTCTCGCGGGTGGGCAGATTAGTGTTGTTGATGTCAATGGCATCGTGGCCGGCGAAGTCACAACGGAGGATTTATTCGAAGATGATCCAGTCGGCCATTGTTTCCCGGAAATAACAAACGGTGATTACAACGTCAGCGCAGCGGTTCCTCCAGAGTACAACCCTACGACGGGTTTGAATGTGCCTGTAACTCTAAACCCAGGAGATATCAAGTATCTTCAATTTGGTGCGCAACCGAGCTCTTCCATTGGCGGGTCGCTCAATACTGACGACGGGGGTCGATCGACAGTTTTGGGCTTTATTGGTGTGCTCTTGCTCCTCTCTGCAGGAGGGTTGGGATATTACGCCTCACGCATGTCCCGCCGAACGCCGCGGTCCTTGCGATAAAGCACCTGGAAACAAAAAACAAAGCCATAAGTGAAAGCGGATATTGAAAGGCCTGTCTGTTATTTATATGTGTCAGGGGCTCCTCTGAATTTCGTAACTCGGCAAATAGTGATTAAATAGGGCATAATTATCCTTTGATTGGTTATCTCACGCGCGCAAGGTGTTTTAGGAGTGGCAAGGCAGTGCGGTGAGCATAGCCGGCGAGGCAATTAATGTTCCAGAAGCGGAATAGGCGATCACTCAAACAAGCCCTTGACCGAGCGGGCGACTCGGATCTACGCGGCCTTGAAGCAGATGTAGCCGAGAGGCAGGAGAGGGTTGCTCAGCTTCAGTTCGAACTCTCCGACATGCAAGCGGATTTAGAGCGTTTCGAACGCCAGTATGAGGCCCAGGTTGGATCATTCCAGCTGCGTTTGATTTCGTTAGAAGCGGAAGTAGAGCAAGCCCGCTTGCGTGCCGCACATCGGGCGCAGTGGGGAGATGGTGCGGACTCCCCCGATTTCAACGTCGATGTCGTTGAGCAATTTCGCCGGACCTGGGCGCCGCGCGAGAAGCCGTCCGAACCCCAACCACCTGAGCCAGTGTCCGATGAGACGAAGGCGGAACTCAAGCAACTTTTTCGCACCCTCGCCAAACGCTTCCATCCGGATTTGACCACCGACCCCGAAGAGAAACGCCGGCGGGAGAAGGTGATGGCGCAGATAAATGATGCATACGCTGCCCAAAACCTACCGGCAATGAAAAAGCTGGCACAGAAGCCAGACCGCCCTGAAGTACCCGCGGACAAGACGCGTGAGCAAATAATGGTGGATCTAAAGGCCGAGATCGTCCGCCTCGATCGCGTTATCCTGGCTTTAGATAGACAACTGCAGGATTTAATCAACTCTCATACCGTTCGCTTGATGCTCGAGGTCAGCATCGCTGAGAGGAACGGGACCAATCTGTTGGCGGAAATGGCAGCGGACATACGGGCAGATATCGCCAGGCTTGAGGTTGAGCTTGCGTCGATCGTGTAGGTATTGAAAGAAAACCATCGAAAAAGCAAATCACCGAGGTTAAAAAAAAGGGCTGACCCAAAAGTGACATCTGGGCA
>JAIWHF010000027.1:0-20678 GCA_048629905.1 Methanosarcinales archaeon | reverse complement strand
CCTCATCAACCTCCATCTGCACAGCTTCAATCGCTCGCGAGAGAGATTCGTTATAGATGATGCCCGAAGTGTGCATCAGCGTCTCCACTCCTTCGTCGGTCGTCTTTGGCTGCATCGAGGCCAGGCAGGGGTAATGAAGACAGATGAGACCACCTTGAGGAACAACTTCGCCCATCTTCAAACCAGCGATGCGATTTGCAGCATAGTGGCTCGAGCCGCAGGGGGCGCCTCGCTTGACAATAAGCTCATGGATGGTCTCGTCATCCTCTTCGAGCACGATCTCCAGGCTGGGTCGCCCAAAGTAGCGTGCGAATTCTTGCAGTATTGGATTTGGGGGAGCATCCGCAGTCTCATCCAGCCACCCAGCTTCATTCAACGAGCAAAACGGCTTAGGAAAATAGATTTCCACGCCTTGTTCTGCCAACTCACGCTTTAGCTGGAGACGCAGCCCGGAGGGAAGCCAGACCTCGCTATCGACAGGAGCGATCACAACTTGCGCCTTGGTCAGCAATACCAAACCCGGAAGTAGTTGTGCCGCCCGAGCCGTCTCCGCCAGGTGCAAGATCAGGTCGGCTTGTGGAAGCTTGGGGGGCAGAAATTCGAGAGGCTCGTCCACAATGGGCGGAAGGGAGCGTGGCGCAGTAATCGAATTAACCTGCCAGGAGGAAGGTGCTCGGCTAGAAATATTTTCGACAATCCGTTTCCCGTAGTGGTCGTGGACGAAAGCCAGAATTCTCATGGTTTACCTCTAGGACAGGAACAATACCATGGATAAAATCGCCCGCATATCGAAGGAAATCATCCCTTCCTAGCGCGAACAATCACATCATGCTTCAAGGCGAGGGGGCCTCAGAACGACGTCATCCTATTGCACCCAGGATGACCAACGACAACTAGTTGTATGCCTTTCGAATGGCCTCATCCGTCATCGTAGGTTCAAGGAGCGGGTTCCAGGATGCATCATCCCAGGTGCCCAGACGCGTATGCATCTCAAGATACTTTTCCGGAATAGGGTGCGTGCCCACAACGACATCGACGCCGTATCTCTGCTCCAGAAAGGATTTAAAAGTCCCTAAGTATGGACATGGCGGGTAGCCAACGACCATGCCGGTTGCCAGGTGGATCACCTGTGCTCCATTTTTAACCATTTCTTCCCCGGCATACTCAATATTGCCACCCGGACAGCCGTCACAGGTGGTGTACCCCACCAATTCGATTTCAGTGTCTGCGTAGATGCTGAATGCGCCTTCCCTTTTCTTCATCGAGCGAAGGCATTTTCCCCCCGCACATCGAACGTATCGATCGCAGATAATGATGCCGAGTTTTGTTTTCGAAGTCATGCCCTTCTCCCTTATTGTGGATTATCGTCTCGTCCCTTCATTTGTCAGCAGTAACCCCGGAGCGGACCATCCCCCGCACAAGCAAGTGGGACTCTCCACAGAAAGCTGCTGTGATATTTACGTCGATGGCTTACATCAGGATCAGCGGTTCTTATCTCCACGTGGGTGAATACGCCGTAGATAGAAGCGCTTCCCCAGATGCTGCAGCTCTACCAACGTACCCTGCTGGATGAGCTCGGCAACGAGATCCCAACTCGACCCCGCCTCTGTGAGCAGATGGCGTAGTGCATCCTCGCGCATAGGGTGCACTGCGGTGATGCTCAATATGTCCTCCTCGGCATCCCCGGTCGAGGAAAATGCGTTCCCTTCATAACCCAGGAGAAGCTCGACTTGATCTACCTGCTTACCTACAAGTTGGTAGGCCAGATTAATGGACTCCTCATCTGCAGCCCGCACCCAGTCCTCCGCCGGAGGCCGTGTGGGAATGGAGAGGTAAGCAATGGCAGGCTGGATCTCACCGAGGAATTCCGCGATCTCAACCAGGTCATCCTCATTGTCATTCACCCCCTCCACGAGCATCGTCTCGGTGACAAAGTCACCTGTGAAATCAGCGGCGAATGTCCGAATACCATCCAGAATATCGTGTAGGGCGAGGCTGCCGTGGGGCCTGTCGATGCGTCGCCACGTTGGGATGCGCACAGCATCCACCTTCAAGGACACCCAATCGGCGGCCATGAGCTCGGCGCGCACATCTTCACGCCATATCAGGGAGGCGTTACTTATAACGGCGATGCGAATACCCAATTCCCGCAAGGCAGAGATTTCGACCCCTAAGTTGAGATCCAGGGTTGGTTCGCCGTCGGGAACGAAGGATAGATAATCGATGGCCTCTTCTTGGTCCAGAGCACTGGTCACCTTGTCACGGACCACATTGAAAACTTCCTCTGGTTCATAGAAAGCCTGACGCTCAACCTGCATCTTGAGGGTGCGCCCCAACTGGCAGTAGACGCAGGCATACGTGCAGATCTTCGGTGGGATGTTGTTAATCCCCAGGCTCCGTCCCAGGCGTCTTGATGGAACTGGACCGAAAGCGATCATCTCAACATTACTTCCCATTTCAATGCGCTCCCCGTCTCCTGACCGTGCTTGATTCAGAGCTACCTCATCATCCTGCCGGGTGAAGAGTAGATACGCGGCCATCTTACACGACGATTCTCAATCCTCTGTTCGAACATCCGTGCCTCGGTGTTTCCCCATCCGAAAGTTTGATCTCAATGATGGTGATGCTCGTCCTCCAGCGCCCCACCCATTTGCTCAAGAGCGGCTTCCAGGGCACGGTTTGCACCCTCCATCTGTGCCGCGGCATCCAAAATGTTCTGCTTAGCCTCACTTACTTTGTCTGCCCACTCCCGAAACTCGGCTAAGTGCCCAGCATTGTGTTCGATCCAATGCGGCAGGAGAATGCGCAGTTTGTCTGTATCCGTCTTCGCCTTCATAAGCCAATATCCTTCTCCCCCTCTAATGGGACCAGGGTGACGGTGTGTTTCAGGAAATCCATCGCTGTAATTGAAGCGCGCAGCGCCACCGGCTCTTCAAAGAAGCGCGAAACCGTAACTTCGTCACCGTCGATTCGCAAATAAATCACGTCTTCCATGACAACCTCTTGATGTTCGTCATGCATTAATATAATTTTCGCTTGACACATATGCCCTTCCTTCTGAGTTACTTATTAACTCTGCGAAGCGCTGCGCTTCTTGGCCACTTCTATCTCGCTGATAATCTTTTCCGCATCACTCATCAACTCAGTCGCCTTGAGATATGTTCCCTTAAGGCTAGAGATAGTCAACGCAGGATCTTCGTGAATGATCCCAATAGGCTCAATCCCACCATCAGAGAGTCTCTCGCGCAGATAGTTCTCCATCTCATCATCCCTGATGCGGTTCAATATTGTCAGAACACCTTTAACTTCCGCTTCCCTGAAAATCTTTTGCGCAATCTCCACAAATTCTGGGTTTTCAAGATGACTCGTCGCCGGTAATTGGCCAGCGTTTAGTTTTTCCACCATTTCCTTCATGTGGATCGCCATCTGGATCGAAGCACTGGTAGGATCAACAACAACTACTACCCAATCCAGACTGGTTATGGCTCCCCTGGCAGAATCCTCAAAACCCGCCTTGAAATCCACCAATGTAACCAGGGATTTACGATCCGACAGCAATCTGAAATCTCTGGCAATTTTGTTGATCGGGCCATCGCAGCCTGCACCCGGCCCCATACCCGCAATCTTCCCGGCAGACAGGTATATGATCCCCTCAGGAGTTTTTGCGTAGAACCTGGTGGATAGTTGATCCAGCGAGACCTCCGCACCAATTAGCGGCGTAGGATCGTCCACCGGGCAAGTTACCATCCCCCCGCTAAAAACCATTCCCCCGAAGTAATCAATCAGGGAGTCAGGCGGATGGTCAATTCCCAGAACTTTATGAAGACCAATATTTGTGGAATCAGCATCGAGGACACAGACCTCATACCCCTGCTTCCGCAGAACCTTAGCCATCAAGACCGATGTAGTTGTTTTGCCCGATCCCCCCTTTCCAAACACACCGATCCTATCCCCTGCTAACATTTGTTGGCCCTCGACCATGATATCTCTCCCGTCATTTTGTTCTCTCTGCACGTGGGTAACCCTCTGTACGGTTCCGATGGTTCGCTGTTGAGAACCTTCCAAAGGGATTAGGTCTCAATGGTCAATACATGGCCTTCATCAGGCGCGCATCATCGCCTCGCCGCACTCAGGGCACTTCTTCTCGTAGCAAGGCTGCCCAGCTACGTGTTGTACCTTATGCCCACACTTCGGGCAGACGCACTCACCATCTGGGCCGGCTGCATCGGGTCCACCCATACGACCAGACCCGTCTTTTCGTCCTTGTCCACCGCCCCCGCCTTGACCTCGTCTTCGACCTCGAAACATAGTTACACCTCCTGCTTTATCCTGCTGAATAGAGTTTCTCCACTCTTGATGAACTCAACTCTTCCCTTCTTAATTGTGATGACCGCCCTCATGAGCGTGCTTCATACTCTCCCGGCAAGGCTCCGCCAGGGTCATGCCGCCTCCGAGGTATTTATTTAACACCACCTGCACAGTTCCAGAACCGCCGGTTGCCGGTTTAATTCCATATTGCTGGAAAAAGTCGATCGCTCTGCGACCCATTCCACCGCTGATCATCACGTCAGCTCCCTGGTTATGTATAAATTCAGGCACCATTCCCGGTTCGTGTCCAGCGAAGAAAGGATTTTCGATCACCTGGATCTCCTGTACTTCCTCTCCTTCTACATCCGCTAGCACGAAATATCGGCAACGGCCAAAGTGGTGGCTGACCACGCTGTCAAACCCGTTGTTATCTTCAACTGAAATGGCAATTCGCATCTTTAATTCTCCTTGTTGATAAGTTTCGTTAATTCCTCGGCAGCAATATATCCTTCTATTAAGATCTCTTGATCGGTGACACCCGGGACTTCAGCGACAGCCTGCTTGATCTGGGTGGCCAGGGAAACAGCGAGTGGGCAGAGCGGTGACGAAGGTCGAAAGGTATAACTAACCTTCCCTTCACGATCGACAGTGAGATTTTCGATCAACCTCATCCGCATCACGTCAACGTTCGTTTCGGGATCGATGACCTCTTGCAGGCGCGCAATGACTGCCTCCTGCAATGGAGAAGGGGCTCTCTCGTTCACTCCTCCTGCTCCTTTAATACAGAAAGCACTCGCTTCCAGATTTCTCGCAGCGCCTGGCTGGCATCTCCATCCGGCTCATAGGCTGTCACCGGATCTCCGGAGGCCATGGCCCTGGTAATATTCAAATCAAACGGAATCGAGCCAATTACCTCGATCCCGTGCTCTTCACAATAGGTCTCGATCTCCTTTGTGCCTTCTGCGTATAGATCCGCCTTGTTTATACAAACGATCGACTGTACGCCAAAGTGTTCCGTCGTCTGCAAAATCCGACGCATGTCGTGTACACCAGCCACCGACGGTTCGGCGACGATCAAGGCCAAATCCGCCCCGGATGCAGCCGAGATGACCGGACAGCCAATGCCTGGCGGCCCATCCACGATCACCAAATCATGGGCGTCATCCAGCGCCAGCAGTTTGGCGTGCTGTTTGATCAGCGTCACCAACTTCCCGGAATTCTCCTGAGCCGGATACAACGCGGCGTGGAACAACGGCCCATAGCGGCTCTCGGATCGGTACCACTCTCCTGCGATCTGATCCGTCATCGAGATAGCTTCAGTTGGACATACGTATACGCAGGCCGCACAACCCTCACAGGCAATCGGATCTATCTCATAGACGCCGTCGGTTTCGTGGATGGCTTCGAAGCGGCATACTTCAACACACTCACCGCACCCACTGCACGCTGCCTGGTCGATTCCCGCAACTTTCCCTCCCCAGAAATCTTCCTGTGCAAGCTTGCGTGGAGCTAATACCAACTCCAGATTGGCAGCATCCACATCAGCATCGGCGAGCACGATTGAAATCTTTTGTGCCCCTTCAGTTGCCAGATGTGCGAGGGCAGCAGCGACGCTGGTTTTCCCCGTACCTCCCTTGCCACTTAAGATCACAAGCTGCTTCATAAGCTCCCCGCTTTCGCAGCATTAGATGGGCGGGGTCCCATCGCCTGCGGTAGAGCGTCATCCAGGCGACTGTCGATCAAGGACTGAATTTGAGCGTACAGTTCGCGAAACTGGGGGAGATATTCCGGGAAAGCTTCGACAAGCGCCTCCCCGCGAGCTACGGCTTTACCAATACGTTGGTCCAGCGGGATTCGCATCAGGATTGGTATTCCTTCTTTGCGGCAAAATTCTTCTACGCCATCATCTCCAACCCCATCGCGATTGATCAGCACTCCCGCGGGGATATCGAGCTCACGCGTAAGCAAAATAGCCAATCTCAAATCGTGTAAACCGAAGGGAGTCGGCTCGGTCACCAGGAGCACGAAATCTGCTCCCTGGATCGTTTCAACTACCGGACATGAATTGCCCGGTGGAGCATCACGGATGATTGTGTGCTCTTCCTCCGGGAACGGTTGCCACTGTTTAAGCTCACGAATGACCGGCACAGCCATCGGTTCACCAACATTGAGGACGCCTTGAGCGAAGTGGATTCCATCTTTTGCCGGTCCTGCTTCTAATACCCCCAACAGATTCGGGACTTCTGTAATGGCCTCCTCCGGACACTGGAGGGTGCAGCTGCCGCAGCCATGACACAACTCAGGAAATACGAGTACCTTGCCCCCCATCACCACGATAGCGTGGTATTGGCAGACCTCAGCGCATCGACCGCAGCCTGTGCAGCGGTCCTCGTCTACTTCGGGAATAGGCAACCCTATTTCCCTGCGTTGATCAAATTGCGGCTGCAGGAATATGTGTGCGTTTGGCGCCTCGACGTCACAATCAAGAAGCACCGGTGAGATGTCCGCAATCGCAAGAGCCAGGCTGGTGGCCACGGTTGTCTTGCCGGTGCCACCTTTTCCGCTGGCAACCGTGAGGATCATCGCCGGCGACCACCTTTTGACTGTCCTCCTCCATGGTGCGCCGGTCCAGTGCTGCCGGTGACCCTCACGAGGCGCTCGGCCAGGAAATCGTCTACCAGCGTATCGGCCTGCCCTTCTTGGGCTGAATACATTTGGATGCTCGCCGCATCTAAAGCCGTGAAAGCATTGGGTCCGAAATCCCCACTGACAACAGCCTCAACACCCTGGTTAGCGAGAAACTGAGCTGCTTGAGTGCCCGCTCCTCCCCTGGCTTCTGCTGCCGGGTTTGGAAAGGATTCCCACGCTCGGGTTTCGGTGTCCACAACAATAAAGTAAGCACAGCGCCCGAAACGACGTTCAAGTTGCGTTTCAAATTGCGGGGTTCCCCCCGTGATTGCCAGTTTCATTTCCATCCTCCGTTCTTCTCAGTACGCACTGCCGCCTTTGGCGGGGGCGCCATTATCCATTTCTCAGATTGCATCATCGTTCACGCTTATCTTCCTGCTCTTTAAATTCACTCAAGAGATGGTCAATTTCCCCGCGAGTCTTTCGTAAGTCTTCAATCCACACGGTGAGTTGTCGCTTGCCCTCGTTATGTAGAGCATAGACACGCCGCCGCGGTCCCTGGCTCTCTTCATCCCAGCTTGACTCGATCCAGCCCGCTTCTTCCATCTCTCGCAGAGCCCGGTAGACTAGAGTCGGGTCAACCTTTTCCCGGTCGAAACCAAATCGTTCCAACTCATCCAACAATGCATAGCCGTGCGCCTCACCTCTCTGCAGTAGAAGCAGCAGGCAGGGCTGCAGGAATTGCATAACCCGCCGACGCTTTCTGCCTCGGCCGCGTCCCCTTGGTCGCCCCTCGCGTCCATCTCCTCTATTCATTAATTAACAGTTTACCCAACTAATGACCTATAGTCAATAGACAAGAAGTCAATTTAGATGGGACGGGTGTTAATTTGATGGTTTGCGCTGTGTGCTGATTGTTTGCCCAACGGGTGACCAGGGCTGTTATACTTGTCGTTCTTGGCAATCGGACAGTTGTTGACCTGGTGAAATCTGACAAGGAAAACCTGACACTCGCGTAAACATCCAAGGTTCATATGCTGATCGAGTGAACATTTTTATCATTGCACTTGAGCGCTGAGTCCAGATATCATCATAAACTTGTACCCTATTGTTTTGCAAAGAGGCTGCTAATGGATCTCCTAATAACTCTGCTTGATTTTTTCCTTCACCTGGATGTACATCTTGGTGAGATCATCCGCAATTATGGCGTCTGGACCTATGCCATCCTGTTTTTGATCATATTTATGGAAACAGGATTTGTTGTGACTCCCTTCCTTCCCGGAGATTCCTTGCTGTTTGCCGCTGGCACTTTTGCCGCCCTGGGCTCACTCGACCCTATTCTCCTCTTTTTCCTTCTCTTTGGGGCGGCCGTACTAGGGGATACCATCAATTATTGGATTGGGAGCGTGGTTGGCGAGCGCGCTTTTGAAAAAGATCGTCGCTTTTTGAATCGGGAGCATCTTGAAAAGACCCAAAGGTTCTATGAGAAACATGGCGGAAAGACCATCGTCCTGGCTCGTTTTATCCCCATCGTCCGCACGTTCGCTCCATTTGTCGCCGGGGTGGGCACAATGAAGTATCGGAATTTCATTTTCTACAATATTGTTGGCGCTTTCCTTTGGACCTCCCTTTTTATTTTCGGCGGCTATTTCGTCGGCAATATCCCTGTTGTGAAAGAGAACTTCGAGATTGTCATCATCGTAATAATCTTAATATCTGTATTGCCAATGGTCGTTGAATATATAAACTCTCGCCGGGAGAAAAAGTCTGAGGAACCGACAGGTTAAATAATACAGCGTGAATACTCAGGTCTAGCGCACCCTTCCCCGATTTTCATCAAACCTATCTATCATCGACTCAGCAAATCCGGCCCACTTCGATTCGGACAACAAGAAAAGGGCTGCCCGATAGGACAGCCCCGTTCTTAAGTTTCGGAAAATAGGCGAGTTTATCTAGCGTATCAATCCAAAGATCCGACTACCCTTCTTTCGCAAACTTCCGCTCCAGAATTTCAACCAAAGTCGGCTGCCCTATCTCCTGGAGTTCATAGCGGACGCGCTGGCTGGGCTGCTTGATCTTGATGACACGTTGTAGATCGATGGGGGTGCCCACGATGACCAAATCGGCAGGGGTGTTGGCGATGGTTTTTTCTAGGTCCTTAACTTGTTCTTCGCCATAACCCATCGCCGGCAGCAGCACGCCAATATCTGGGTATTTCTCGAAAGTCGCTTTGATAGAGCGCACAGCGTAGGGACGCGGATCGATAATCTCCGCGGCGCCGAAACGCTCAGCGGCAACAGTGCCAGCCCCGAACGTCATTTCACCATGTGTCAAGGTCGGCCCATCTTCAACCACGAGCACGCTCGCACCGGCAATAGCGGTGGGGTCTTCTACTGTTATCGGAGAAGCGGCGTAGACAACGGTAGCTTTGGGGTTTAGCGATCGAATATTATCCTGTACAGTGGAAACATCTGCCTTGTCTGCTGTATCAACCTTGTTGATGACAATAACATCCGCCATGCGTAGGTTGACCTCACCAGGATGATAATCAATCTCGTGCCCGGCACGATGCGGATCAGTCACCACAATTTGAAGATCAGATTTGTAGAAGGGAAGATCGTTATTGCCGCCATCCCAGAGGATAACATCAGCCTCTTCTTCCGCGCGCCTTAGAATCTCCTCATAATCAACACCTGCATAAACCACAATCCCCCGGTCGATATGCGGCTCGTATTCCTCGCGCTCCTCTATCGTGCATTCATGTTTATCCAGATCATCATAATCAGCAAAACGCTGCCAGATCTGTTTGCGTAAATCGCCATAGGGCATGGGGTGGCGAATAACGACAACGCGCTTCCCCATTGCTTGAAGGATGTCGCTTACGCGGCGAGTCGTTTGGCTTTTACCACAGCCGGTACGCACAGCGCAAACAGAGATCACAGGCTTATTGGATGCTACCTGGGTTGCCTTCGGCCCCATCAGACGATAGTCCGCCCCCGCGGCGAGAACTTGAGATGCCTTGTGCATCACTTCCCGATGTGGAATATCAGAATAGGCGAAAACGACCTGGTCGATTTTTTGATCGCGAATGAGAGCATCGAGTTCGTCTTCAGAATAAATAGGAATGCCCTCGGGGTAAAGTTCGCCTGCTAGTTCTGGAGGATAGACTCGCCCTTCAATATCGGGGATTTGCGTAGCAGTGAAGGCAGTTACATCGTACTGGGAATTGCCTCGAAAATATACGTTGAAGTTGTGAAAATCGCGGCCAGCAGCGCCCATGATGAGTACACGAGTTCGTTCCATAGTTAGCATCATCCTTTGTGTGAATTCTGTTTTTTTATCTCTACATTGTTACGAACACTTGCTTAGAGATTTTCAATCATCAGCCGACGCGGAATTTCCGGAAGGCAGTTGCCTATTATATTCGACTCGGCGGGAAATGGTTTTCGAGACACGACGCGCAGGCATGGCCTTAAAGATTGAGCGGATGGTGCAGACGTTCTCGCTTCGCACTTGAGATAGCTGCATCAAGACAGCCCGTCGCTGGCTACAGGAGCATAGCGACTGACTCTCACTCTTGCACTTCGATGTGCCCCGCACCTTTCGCCGTCACCTGACCGATATGTGCCGCAGCTTGCACTCCCCGCACATGCAATGCCGCCAACAGAGCATCGACACGGCTCTCGGGCAGACTGATTAAGAGCCCCCCGGATGTCTGCGCGTCCGCCAGGATTAGCTGCTCCACTCGTGAGATGGCGGGCGCGAATGTCACGTGGTCGGAGACGTAGGTCAGGTTATTGACCGTACCGCCGGGCACAGCGCCTGCACCGGCCAGATCCCACGCAGCGGGCAATGTGGGCACCGCACTCGCGGAGAGGGTCACATCCACCTGGCTGCCTGCAGCCATCTCGCGCAGGTGACCCAGAAGTCCAAAACCCGTAATATCCGTGCATGCGTTTGCCCCGACTTCCACCATCGCTTCACAGGCTGCGCGATTGAGGGTCGCCATCAACTCGCCGGCTTCCCGGGCGATAATATCGTCGGCCAAACCGCTCTTAACTGCAGTCGAGATAATCCCTACACCTAAAGGCTTGGTGAGGACAAGTGCATCTCCCGGCAGGGCTGCGCTGTTGGGGATCACGTGATCGGGGTGGACAATTCCGGTAACCGCCAAACCGAACTTGGGCTCTACATCTTCAACCGTGTGTCCACCGATAATGCTGATACCTGCCTCGGCAGCCTTATCATGCGCCCCGCGCAGGATCTCTTCGAGCACCCATAACGGCAGCCGCTTATCGGGAAAGCCGACGATGTTCAGCGCAAACAACGGACGGGCACCCATCGCATAGATATCGGAGAGCGAGTTTGCCGCGGAGATCGCACCGAACATATAGGGATCATCTACGATGGGCGTAAAGAAGTCTACCGTCTGGACGATCGCGATTTCATCGCTGACACGATAGACTGCGGCGTCATCTGCTGTGTCCGTCCCGACGAGAACATCAGGGTCCATCGCCGGGGGAAGAGCGGCCAGGATTTCCTCCAGGGCTTGAGGGCGCAGTTTGCACGCGCAGCCCAGGCCGTGCGTATAATGCGTGAGCTTGTACTCGCCCTTCTCGTGTGTACCTTCCGGGACACTTGCGACTGACCCTGGCAACAACCGTTGGACCGCCTCAGATACGATGCCAGCAGCTCGATCGATGTCCTCGGACGACGTGCCTCGCCCCACTGAAAAGCGAATCGTGCCCATCGCCCAGTCAATTGGGACCTGCATCGCCTCGAGCACGGCTGATACGTCAATGCCATCTGCGTGGCAGGCGGCTCCAGCCGAAGCCGCCACCTGCTCTCCAATCTCCGCTAGAAGCGTGTTGGCTTCGATGCCTCGGAAGCTCAAACTAAGCGTGTTAGGCAATCGTTTCTCGGGGTGGCCGTTCAACCTGACCACCTGTTCACCTAATTCAGTCGCGATGGCATCGTGAAGACGATTGCGCATCGCCAGGAAATGTTCCTCGTTCTTGTCCAGATCGCGGGCGGCCAGCATACAAGCCCGGCCCAACCCGACGATGCCGAGTACGTTCTCGGTCCCGGGTCGGCGGTTGCCCTCGTGGTCTGCGCCGTGAGTTTGTTTGGCAAGCGCTGTGCCGCTGCGGATATAGAGCGCACCGATCCCCTTGGGTGCGTATACCTTGTGTCCGGCGATCGACAGTAAGTCCACACCAAGCGCGTCTACATCTACCGGGATTTTCCCAAGCGACTGGGCGGCGTCGGTGTGCATCAAGGCGCCGTGCTGGTGGGCGATCGCGGCGAGTTCAGCGATGGGCTCGATTGTGCCCACTTCGTTGTTGGCATGCATCACGGTCACGAGTACCGTATCCGGCGTGATGACCCGCTCCAGATCGGCAGGATCGACGAGCCCCTGCTCATCGACCTCCAGAACTGTCAAACGAAACCCTTGGCTTTCCAGCCACCTACAGACTTCGGTGACCGCCGGGTGCTCCACAGCTGAGGTGATGATATGGTTGCCTCGTTCCCGAAGCGCCAGCGCAGCGCCCTTGATCGCGTAGTTGTTGCTTTCAGTGCCGCCGCTCGTGAAGATCAATTCGACGGGCTGGCAGCCGATCAGCGCGGCAACCTCAGCGCGTGCTGTCGCAATAGCCCGTTTCGTGACAACCCCGTATGGATGACTGCTCGAGGGGTTTCCGAAGCGCTCATAGAGGTAGGGCGCCATTGCCTCAGCTACCTCCCGAGCGATGGGTGTAGTGGCGTTGTAATCCAAATATATAGTGTCCATATCACCGACCTGCCAATCCCCTGAGAAATGCGGGCGATCGCTTAGAGCACTCTTAAATGCATAGCATAGGGTTTAATGAATTATTCCACGTTGCACGCGGTTGAACAACCCAGGTAAACCCCGCTCGTGGTGATCGCCCGAACCTTAATGGGATCAATTCTGCCAAGGGAGCTAACGCATTATGGGTACGATTTCAGCCAAGACCGCGCTGATTCTGAGCGTTCACACAAAAAACCGAGCCAGTGTGTAAACTGGCTCGGTTGCTGACGATATCTGCATTCGTATGGTTCAAACGCGACCGGGGGGCAGCGTTTCTGGAGCGAATCCACTCCTCAAATTCGCTCGAACCAGGCGGAAGATCATCACCACCGTCTCAATAGACGTGATGATCAGCGCTACGCCAAACGCCAATCGGAACGCAGCCATTCCGATAACCTGCCAACTGCCATTGATGGTATCAGGGAGCTGTTCGAGAGCGGTGAAAAAACCGCTCGCTCCGTGATCCGCCAACCAGACTGTGTGCCCTTGAACCAGCAGGAAAAGGATGGCAATGCTCAGCAAATTAGCGGCGATTTTTGCGACCCTGGTGAATGTCCCCCAGCGCCCTTGCCAGAGCAGGTAGATATCCAACCCGATGCCAAACAACAGCGAAAAAGTGATCAATCCAATGTACTGGGCGATCACGGGATTGATGAAGAGTTCGCTGCCGAAAGTCGTCACGAACCCAATGCTCTCTGGGAAGAAACCCAGGACGACCAGGAGTATGATGCCCATCGTGATGCCGAAAATTCTCTCCCCTCTGTTAACAGTTTCGGACTCGCTGATCTCGGGGAGGCTGTCCGGATCCCAGGGTTCGTCTTCGGTTTCGGGACGGACTTCAAACCACTGCAGTATCACAAACACGATGACCAACATCCCTAATGCAGCCGGAATGCTGTTCAGCAGACCCACAACGGCTTCCAGAGGGGCAATTGGTTCTTGAGCGATAAAGTACCCAACGCCCAAGGCCAGCAATTGCGCTCCGAGCACCGCCGCCAAAACAATCCCGGCTAACAGTCGGAACAACGGGTATAGCGGGGGGCCGATCAGGTACTGTCCTTCGGGATAGTAGGAGGCCGCCACCACTTTGGGGGGACCAAACTCTTTCAGCAACTCGACAACCTCGGCTTCGGTCGGCTCCTGACCCGCACGGTCTTCCAACGCATCGGTCAGCGAGGAACGCAGCTCGGCCTGGATATCAGACCGGTTCTTGCGCGGCAGGTGCCGCCCGACCTCATAGACATATCGATCAATCAGACTCATTGTTTTCTCCTCTCAAGGATGTTCCGTCCAGCAGACCATCCATTACAGTCGTCAGGTCGCGCCACTCCGCCTTCAACAACTCCAGCAGACTTGAACCAGCCGGGCTGATTTCGTAGTAGCGTCGAGGGCGCGAACCTTCAACATTCCATTCGCTCTGCAGTAGCCCCTGGGATTCCAGCCTCCTCAGCAGGGGATATAGCGTTCCCTGCTCGATGTCCAGCCCGCGCTCAGCCAGGTTGTTGATCAATGCATACCCGTATTTTGCCTCCTTTAGCTGGCTGAGTGTGGCCAAGACCAGGATGCCTCGGCGGAGTTCCTGCGTAAGCTTTGCGTGTAGTTCGTGCAGCTCTTTTTCTTTCATCATGCTTCGCATTATACTATGTATTACACTGTATTGTCAAGTTAATAATATTATCATTTCAAATCTGTTCGTTCCAATAAAAAATAGCGCCCTCGCGGGCGCTACTGTTCCTGCCAATTGTACTTATCGTTCTCCTAACTTGGTTCCATTAATGAGAGGCTACTCGTTCCGGTCACAGTATATATGCACCGCCTCGCGCGCGAAGGCCGCCCCACCCTCGCGAATCTTCTCGTAATTGATCGCGAAGCGAGGATCTTGGACCCAGTTATCTGCCAAGACTCGCAGAAAGCTGAGTTCGCAGGTGTAGAAATATTGATTGAGATAAGCATGATATTCACCTACTGCAGCCTGGACATCCGCGTCATCCGGGGATGCCTTGGGGTCCTTACTAACCATCATGACCGTCAAACGACCGCCTTCAGCCTTGATGGCCTCCTTCTGCTCTTCAGAATAACTGGACCACTTCGCCTGCGACTCGGCAAACTTTGGGGAGCCACCCCAGCGCTCCCGAACTTCCTCTTCATATTGGCTTTCGTCGAAGCCATCGAAAACATCTTGATCCGACATGGTTCCTTCTCCCTTTATTGATGCAACTGTTTTGTCGAGCGTGTCGATCAGCGTTTCCAACCTTCGCACCTTACCCTGGAGTGCGGACCGGTGATTACCCAATGCGCTCAGCAAGTCGTAATTCGGCCCATTCATGATGAGCTCGATTTCCTTCAAAGGTACATCCAACTCACGGAAGAACAGGATCTGCTGCAAACGCAGCAAGCTATCTTGATCGTAATAGCGATAGCCGTTGTCCCCGGTTAGGGCTGGTTCCAACAACCCGATCTCATCGTAGTAGCGGATCGTTCGAGTTGTCACACCGGCCAGGTCGGCGATTTCTTTGATCGTGTATGCCATGATGTCACTCAACAGTCTTGATACTACACCTTAACGTAACGTCAATGTCAAGCCTGGGCTTAATAAAACCCTGAGATGGCAATCCGAAGCAATCTCGCTTTGCACACCCCTCTTTCACTTTGAAAGAGAGTCTTTGTTATTCGAGTATAAATCGGAGAGTTGTAAGGGTATCGGTAAGCGAAAGGGTGATCTTTCCCTTTTTCACTTCCAACGATTTGATTTCCCGTTCCCGGGCATCACATAGTGAGGCCGTTTTGATCGGGTGCTGTGGGAGGTGAATAGTCACAGGTGATTGCGGAATCTGATAAGCACGTAAGCGCAGGATGGTTCCCTCTCCCCGATGGGCGCTTTTCAATGCAATAATTCGTACAGGTTTAGGCGCGTCGATCTCGACCTGTCCCCGGACATGCTCTTGATAAAGGAAGGCATCTTTCTTCCCCCACCGGCGATCCTTCACCTGATCTGCGAGCGCCTCTAATCGATTTTCCTGCCAACCGCCGTCTTTGGTGAAACCAAAGGCATATTCAAACGCGCAGGCCTGTTTCTCAAAACCGGCGGCAGGGTTGGCCGGGATACCCATGACCCCGAATGCTGTCTCGTGCAAAGCATTGCGCAGGGCGATGAACTCAATGACCTCACCCTTAAGACTGGCGACCGCAGTAGGCTGGGTAGCAAAGAAGGCAAAGCCCGGTTGATCGGGATTGCCGTAGGCATGCGCGAAAGATTGCATCGACCAGTAGGTTGGGTGATAGTTCTTTTCCAGGGGACGCTTCACCACCCCTCCCGGTTGAGCCATCGCCAATTCATGATGATGGATGGCAGGATGGAAGCGGATGGTTAACGTGCATTTCGCTGGGGCACGTCCAGTAATCCGCCCAAATATTAGGTGGGAATCTGCGAAGAACAAGGTTTCCCGCAGAAGGATCTCTCCCTTAATTTCGAATTCACTGCTCACCCGCAGGCAATCTTCCTCTTCAAGAATACTTAGCGCGACAAACTGTTCGCTGGCTGCGGTTAGCTGTTTGAAGTGACCACCCTTGAATTCATGCCCCATACGCCATAGACCGCCGGAATCAGCATAAGAGACAAGGTCGTTGGAGGTGCCGCCGAGCATCTCCTGACCAGCAAACACTCCATGCGTAATGCAGCCACCCCGGTTCTCATCCAGTTCGATCTGATAGTGCGGGGTATTGATGCGGACGATGTGATCTTTTTTATCCCATTGCGGCAATTCCGATCGCTTTTTTGCAGGCGTTTGGCTTGATGCCAAAGGCGATAGCCGCTCACAAAGTGCTTTCGTGTGCTCAAGAATTCCTTCCAACCAGGGATAGGATTCGGCCTCCATGACGTCATCGGGGGAGGTGCCGGTGATGAGATCATGATGGTTGGAAACCGCCAGTGACCACCAATCTTCGGCTAGCTGCTCTTGGATGGAAGTGTTTTGACCTTCCAGAAAAGCCAATCGTTCCGTTAGCACCAGTTGATCAAGCGCTTGATGTGCGATCTTTTTCAAATAGGGGCGAGCGGTGTAAAAGCCGGTCCAATAGGGATTGGGATCCAACTCCTGAACAATGGGCAGCTGATCCCGATGGCAGTTCACCAAATCAAGGTAGTCATCAAGCGTGGCATTCACCGCCCAGATGCCGGACCGAGGATATTCCTGTTGATTGTAGCGGTCGAGGATTTCAACCAGGTTCTCAATCGGCGGGACGAAATCAAACCCAATGGGACAGAAATGGTAGGGTGTTCTTGCCAGCGGGGCAAGCTGTGCGTAAAAGCTCTCGATCTTATTACGAACATTGCGGGATGAAGCATCCTTGAAATAAAGGGGGAACAGATAAACACGGGTGATGCCTCGCGCGGCGAGTAAATCCCCCTGACCGTAGTTGAATGCGTTCCAGTGGCAAAGTATTTCCGCGCCATTGGCATCACGCCAGATGAAATCCTGGGTCTTGATGCTTTCTCCAAGCAACTCCGCGCTGGAGCCTTCTCTGGGGAAATTCCTGGCTAATTCGTAATCGCAACCGGCAAAGTACATGCCATCGATACGTGTAATGGCGGTGCGCTCAAAACCTGCCGCACGCAGCAAACTGGGCAGAGCGGGAGTGCAGCCAAAGCTGTCGGTGAAGTAGGCGGTGCGCGGTTCCTGATTCACGCCTATGGAGCGCAACCATTCCTGCCCGAGCAAGAAATCCCGCAGAAGAGCTTCCTCGCCAGGAAGGAGTGTGTCGGCGGTGGTCACCCCGCTGCTCGTCATCCACAGCCGACCCTGGTTCATCAATTCACGGATTCGATCGTGATTATGGGGGTTGCGCTGCCAATACATCCGCAGGAAGAAAACACATTCAACCGAGTAGCGGCGGCGTGGTTCTTTCTCCAGCCATGCTAAAGCCTGATCGAGATTGTCCTGGACGAAGTCATCGTAATATTGTTCCGATGTTTTCAACCAGTTGGGATCCCAGTGGCTGGATTCGGCGAAGACAATGATTTTTGCCGCCTTCGGGGGGATGCCTAAAGTCTCACGTAGTTGCGCTTCTGGTTTATGCATGTTTAGAGGGGATCTATTATCCTCGCGATTGTGTCACCGAACAATTCTCCTGTTGCTGAAAAGCAATGTCATTTGAAAATACGAATCGAACATCCGGGTCTCTTTCCTCCCTCAGTCACCCGCACCCGTCAATATTTAACTTCTCAATAAATACTGTTTCTATGTTGTCCTTCCGTTTCAGAGGTGGTTGAGTATACTTAGGAAATTCGGCACTTATGGCTTGAAACTTTCTTAACAATTCAATCGAGGGTTAAAGCGCGTTCGGGTCAGTCCCACAGCGGAATCTATGGAACTCTTGTGGATTAATACCGAATTTTTTCGCATCCGCATCCAGCGCCCGACCCTCAGACTTTTTCCTAATCGGGGTATCCATGATAAGACCAAAGTTCATTCTACGTAACAATCTACTGGCTACAGTTCTGGTTTCCTCCCTGGTCATTACACTGATTTTAGCTGCCGGTGTCGTACCTGGTCATGCGCAGGAGAGGAGATCAGTTCAGGTACTTACCCAGCGGATTGAAGCCGGCGATGTCCACTATTATCAGCTGCCGGATCTCAATGCAGGGGAAACGCTCAGTATCTACGTGACGGGAACCTCGGGCAATTTCGACCCCTTTACAGCGCTAATGGACGGGGGGGTCGAACCCAGCGAGTTAGAGGATTCCTTCTTCGCTGAGATCGAACAAGCGGTCGCCAGTGGGCAGGACCCCTTCGTAGTTTTGCCCCAGATTGCAAGCTCACACTTCATCGCTTGGGATAATGACAGCGGGGGAGGCTATGACGCTGTCTTTTCCAAGCGGATACCAGAAGATGGCGACTACCAGCTCCTTGTTAGCAGTTCACCTGGCAGAAAGACCTTTGGGGACTACAAACTCCTGATCGGGATCAATGCGCCCGAGGTTCTGACAGGTGACGCTCTGCCGACGGATGATGGTATCGCCATACTTGATAAAGCAGCCTCTGAGATAGGCGTTGCAGTGCAGGAAACGACCGGCTCGGTGACTGTTGATAGGTCTTCCTCGTTCCTCACCCTGAATCCCATCGAAGCCGGCGACACACTGTACATCTTCATTGAAGCAACCTCTGGGGATCTTGCACCGATAATCCGGCTACAGGACTTCGGGCGTAAGACACTGCGTACGGGTAATCTCTCGGGTGAACAGCGCAGCGCCACCCTGGAGTTCACTTTTCCTGAACGAGGCAATAATTACGTGCTCGAGATCTCCGGTTGTTGCGAGGAAGGAGGTGTCTCAGAAGGGGAGTACCGGCTGTTGGCAGGGGTCAACACGCCAGAGGTTTTGATGGGTGAAGCGGCAACAAAGGGAAAGCCTGTATTCCTGAAGCCCACCGAGGTGCAGGTGGGGGTTAAGCTGGAACAGATCACCGATGTCGACCAGGTCAGCGAGAACTTTAGCGCAGTAGCTTCCGTCAAGATGAGCTGGGTTGATCCAAAATTGGCTTTTCGTCCCGATAGCTGCCAGTGCTCTTTCAAGGTTTTAACTATGCTTGAGTTTCAGCTACTCATCGCCAAAAATGGGACCACGTGGCCCGAATTCTCCATCTTGAACCAGCAGGGTAATCGCTGGACACAAAACCAGAACATCGTTGTATTTACCGATGGAAAGATCAATTATATTGAGCGCTTCACAACCATCTTGCAGGCGCCAGATTTTGACTTCAGGCAATATCCATTCGATACCCAGGAATTCTTCATTCGCATCCTCTCTCTCTACCCAGAAGAGTTCTATATCCTTCAAGACCTGGAAGGATTCAGCGAGGTCGGCGAGAATACAGGTGAAGAGGAGTGGCTCATTACCGAATTCAACACAACAATAGATAGCCTAGATTCTAATTCTCAATTTTCCTTTCGCTTCCTGGCTCAGCGACATATCGACTACTACGTTCTTCGCATCTTCACTCCAATCCTGCTGATAATCTTCATCTCTTGGATCACGTTCTTCCTTAAAGATTACGGCAAGCGAATCGATGTTGGAGCAGGTAACCTTCTGCTCTTCATTGCCTTTAATTTTACGATTTCTGACGATCTGCCTCGTCTGGGCTACATGACCTTCATGGATGGCGTTCTGATAAGCGCGTTTTCTATTAGTGTCCTGATTGTTACCCTTAATGTGTTTCTAAAACGCTTGGAAATTACCGGACGAGGGGATTTGGCACAACGCCTAGACAACTTTTCAATATGGTTTTTCCTAGCCGTTTATATCGTCGTTGGGGTGCTGTTGGTCATCATTTTTTAATAGATTGCTGTCTCTAGCCAAGACACGTATGGACAGGGAATGCAACCCATATATGCTCAAGTTCCAAAGTCGGGCTCTGCCCAATCTGCTATGGTTTACGCTTCAATTGGAAAAAGAGTCCGTGATAACGATATTTCATATATTCTAATTTGCATCGTTGGTTTAAGCTGAAAGCTTGATGTTTGATCCGGGGGAAGTGCTCCACGCTGCGCTTCGCGAAGGGAGTGGACCCTCGACAAGCTCGGGATGTTAAGTCCCCCACAGTCCCCTCGCGGGCATCCCCGAAATAGAGCGGAGGGGGCATTGGGGGATTTGGGGGGAAGAATATAAAGTTGAGCCCAATGACTTCAATGAGGTAGACGGAAAGAGAGGTTTACCGCTTTTCTAACTCCCCCCGTTCGCCCCCCTATGGGGGGCTGCAGGGGACCATTTCATCGTCCCCCGCACCCCCTTCCGAATGGCTAGGTCTGCAATCCATATACGCCCGAGTTCCAAAGCCGGGCTCTGTCCAATTTGCTCTGCATTGCGCCTCACTGGAAGGAAAGTGCCCTCGAAATGAAATCAAGGTGATCAAGATAA
>JAIWHF010000026.1:0-20832 GCA_048629905.1 Methanosarcinales archaeon | reverse complement strand
GACCTCAAGACTTCCCGTGTCTGGGGAAGCGCAGACTTCGACGGGCAAATGGTTGGGCGTGATTACGTCCTGCAGGACGGCGACGTGGTCGAGCTTCGCGCCAAATAACTCGGGGTTCACGGGTTGTATTGTGGTGGCCATTTAACAGGCCTTGGTTCGTCCTCACAAAATCTGAGCTCAATTGACACACAATGATAATAAGGCTAATAGGCTGAATGGTTGGATGATGTAGGAGAGCAACAATGAAGCGTGTACCACTATCTGAAGTAAAGGACCAATTATCAAAGTATCTCCGGCTAGCTAATAATGAGGAAATTGTCATAACGCGACATGGAAAACCAGCCGGAGTGTTGATAGGGTTTAAGAATGAAGATGATTGGTTTGAGTATCGGCTGGAACATGATCCTCGATTTTTACGTCGAATTGAAGAAGCTCGAGCCAGTCTAAGATTAGGGGACGGTGTTCCTTTCGAGGATCTTCCTAAATAGTTGCGCTTTGTCAGTAGCATGAACCGCTATTCGCTGCCCCGCAAGCTGGGTCGCGGTCAAACCACCCCTCAGACTGAGCGATTTGAAAGCCAAGTTTACAGAAAATTGCGTTTAAAAATCCATCATCTGCAGCTAATTACAGAATTCAGGTCCCCGCTGCATTAACGCGCTAGCGACATCACCAGAAGAATGATGGTTCTCCCAGTCGCGCCCAGGCGCTCGAGCAAAACTTCTTCCATTAGCTCGACCGGTAAGTTCGTCTCCTTCGCCCCCCGCCAGCGCAGAAGCAAACTCGGCACACCTTGCTCCATGAATGGGATCTGGTCGGATTGGAACGCATTTTCCCTGGACGGCCACTCAATCCACTGCGGAGGCAGTCTGGAGAGGCGTTTGACTTCAGCGGCGGGCTTCATCTCCAGGCTGAGACGTACTTCTGCGAGATCGTCCTGAATCGCTACGCGCGACAGCAGGAGTCCATCCTGATCGACGGTACCCATCGCCTCCAGGTAATAGCCCGTACCTGCGCCAACAGCATCTAATTGAATCACAGCCAGTGTTTTGTCGAGTGGGAACAGCGGATCTTCGATGTAATAACGCGAGCCCACTTCCCCCGCCTCTTGAGCTCCCCAGGCGGCGAAGAGAACGCTGTGTGCAGGCTGATAGCCCGCCTCCTGCCATGCACGTGCAACTTCAAGTAAGACTCCAACGCCGCTGGCATTATCGTTTTCGCCCGGGAAACGTAATCCAGGCGTCACAGTGCAGAGCCCTGCCTCCCTCGCCTCTTCACTCGGTGTCACACCTGGCGAACATAGCCAGGCATCAGGATCATCACCGACATGATCATAATGGGCGCTGATAATCACGATTTCATCCGCCCGCTCGGGATCAGAACCCGGCAGCAATCCCAGGACATTGGCTTCAAGAATTTGGCTGACTGGGCTATAAGGCAAATCAATCATCACCTGTACACCAAGAGGCAGAGCAGGCGGAGATCGTTTGACGCTTATCAGTGTTTCTCCGGAGAGGTCTAGAACCTCTTTAAAGGCATTCCTGCCAAGGTGGATCACCGGGAGATCAACGACTTCAGGTTCGCTGAGGGGTAAAGCGCTCTTATTCAGAAATGGCTTTCCCCCGAGGATATCTGTTACCACAACCAGGCCTATCGCTCCGCTGGCAACAGCCTGTTCGACCTCTTCCGAAAGGGTGGTGTCCGTCAAATCTCTCAACACGATCTTTCCGCTAAGATCCAGGTTTGAGTATTCCGCATCACGCGTCCAAACCAACTCCCCTGTCACCGGTCCGGAGTAAGGATACGCCTGCGGGATTGTCTGGAAGTGCTCACGATAGTCGAAATCAGCCAGGATTTCACCATCCTGGTCCAGAAGCTGCAGCGATGGCTGGCGCTCAAGCCTTAACGAATAAATTGGGAACTGTTGGAGGTAACCAAGATCGTCTTGACCCTCGATGTTATCCTCTGCCTCCTCGCCAGGATCTGCAGCGCCCTCATCCTTTTCAATGGGGATAACGGGGATTAACCCATAAGCCTCAAACGCTTCAGCAATGTACTCAGCCGATGCTTGCGCCCCCGCAGAACCGGCCCCACGGCCCGCGAACTCCGCGCTCGTGAGCGTCTGGACATGGGCAAAAGCCCTTTCGGAATCGAAACCCTCCGCCAACCGCTCCATACCAACCTGGAGATGCCCTCGCAGAACCGATTCCCTCCATGCTTCATCGAAGGCCCCCTGATCGAGACCAAACGCACCCTGGAAAGCTGCCTCCTCATCGATCCCTGTTCTGAGCTGCTGTATGAATTCCGTTAGATGATCACCGCCATACCTCTCCAAAAGGTAATTCGCGCTATCCCACGCTTGCGCACCCAGCAATTGCTGTAATTCCTCGTCCGGCTCTTCTGCGCCCGGCATCTCGAGTAATGGGCCCAACTGATCTCTCTCAAGCTTGCTGGGCAATCTTAGGAGTCGACGCATTGCCAGCCGTGAGCGCTCGCCATCATCCAGTTCGGGAACCAGTGCGAGACTCAACCCCCTCAGAAGCCACTCACTTTCGAGACCAGATTGAGTCAATACGTGGCGAAGGATGCTTTCGGTGACCAGTGCTTGGAATGACTCATCCAAATCATTGGCCGGCGCCAGCAGCTTCAATGACTGGTTCTCTCCCGTCCAATACAGATGATCCACACTGATACCATTATCAGGTCCGATGGATCCCCAGAGACTAGACCCAACAGGATATAGTTTTATCGTTAGCCGCGGATACGCTTGAAGGGAAAGCGCGCTGCGAATCTCAGCATATGCCCTTTCTGTGAACGCCAAGGTTTGGTCAGCTAGATCCTCAAAACCAGGATGATACAAGACGCGCACGCGACTTCTGCCAACGCTCTCGAAGTCCACACCCGCCCAGCGGTATCCAGAAGCGTTAGGTGTAAAGTGGATACGGGAAGATGAGCTCGATCTTCGCGGCGTCGATTCGTCTACCGTCGTTTCGCGCACGACGAAGACATTCGCCAATAGGCTGCCGTCCTTAAGCAGGGCCAGAGGTTCCCATTCATAGCTGATCTTTTCCTCTGAGAGACCCATGGCATAAGAGAAATAACTTCGCTGCTCGGCGGCAAGATGAGGGACCGTTGGGTCGACCGTGCTGAGAAAAGCCGTTTCGTCGCCATCTTCCATCGCCTGGCTGCGGATCGCGAGAACGGCATCCATATCTTCAGCTACAGCTCCCAGTTTATCAGCCCAATATACTCTCCAGGCATCTTCAAATTCAGCACTATCCATACCCAGAGCATTGATAATTGCAGCTTGCAGCCCGGCGTCATTCTCGCAATTCCCAGTGGTGCACGCGCGGCCCAGGGTTCGTATCCACCTCCCCAAACCGAGCCATCCTTTCTGCGCTTGAAGATAATCAACCGAAGCCCACGCCGCCGTCGATCCTTGCAGGTGGCCGTCCTCGAATAAAGCCCGGTAAAGCTGCGGTAGATGGCTGGGTTGGATGCCAGTGGGGTCCGCCTCCGCGCGGATCAGAATAGGTAGTCCCTCCCACATCCATGGCAGGATCTCCCCATCCACACCCGCTTCGACCAGCAGCGCCCGAACGAGAGCATCTTCCAGGCGAGTCGGGTCATCGATCACATCATCCAAGACCAGTTTGATGACACCTTCGGAAACCCATGCCGCTCGATTTCGCCCCAGCGAGGGCAGTGTAGAAAGCGCGAGCTCGGAACTACTCCGGTGAAGTTCGATGCGTAAGTCTTGAGGTAGATCTAACCCTAATTTCAGGCCGGCGTCCTGCATATACGACATTGCGCTTTGAAGCATGTCTGTCGTCTCGACCTCTTCCCCGTCCGGAATAGACACGGTCAAGTTAACTCCCGCCACCAGGGTTGGCGCGACGTCAGAGTCCTGAGCAAGATCAACTTGCATCAGGTCACTCCCTACCCAACGCCAGCCATCCGCTGTGCGTAGAATCCGAACGGCAAGGTTCCCGAGTAAAATCTCACTTTCGTTCGGATCCCCACTGGGTGCGTACTTCAACCGCATTTCTATTGCGGCATCTGCCTGATCCCCATGAATCAGCATGTTCTTAATGTCTAGATCAAATTCCAGGGGATTGAGATCTTGAGCATCCTCAAACCAATACTGGTCCATGTCTCTCTGCTCGGGATGTGAGGTGGCCAGGAAACGCTCAAGATCACCATTTATGAGCGCATCAGCGCGCTGCGCTAAGAGTTCCCGGATAGCAGGCTCGCCCTCAACTAATCCAAGCAGGGCCAGGTTCGTCACTTTCAAGCTTTGCTCGAGACGATCAAGGTCAATTCGCTCCGGCGTGTCAATCGGGCGGTGATAATCTCGATATTGATCCTCTGTGTCTAACCAGCCGATCATGTTGGCAGGTACAGCAGCCTGCAAGAATGGAATGTGATCACTCCTTCCCACTTCAGTGACAGCTGCGTCCAAACCCATCACCTCGGCCGCAGCGATGATCTGGGCTTCGATCCCCCCACGTCCATCTACCTGTAGAACGTCTCCCCCGCCGCCGATCATGTCGAGCTGAATGACTGCCAGAGTATTATCCAGCGGGTAGCTCGGGTTCTGGGTGTATTCACGCGAACCCAACAACCCTAATTCCTCACCGTCCCAGGCCGCAAAGAGCACGGTTCGTCTGGGAACATAGCCCAGCTCGTGCCAAGTGCGGGCGATCTCCAGCAGCGCCGCCACCCCCGAGGCGTCATCATTAGCCCCAGGCCAGACCGTGCCATCTGGCGCTTGCCCCATGTGATCATAGTGTGCGCTGAGGATGACAACCTCATGGGCGACGGTCGGGTCCCTGCCTGGAATAACCCCCAACACATTACGCCCTTCGCAACCTCTCGCCATGCATCCTTCCTGCCCGGCCTGGTCGACCTCCAGGCGGGCATTTGTGGCAAGTGGTCGCGAACGAAAGGCCAGAGAAAGATCCTGAAGCGATACGCCACTTCCGCCCAGAAGGGCTTCTGCGACATTCGGTGCAACCAGGAAGGTTGGGATCGGATGCGGAACAATGGCCTCTTGCCGCGAATAGGCGAAATCCAGCGATCTTTGTGAGGGGTCAACAAGCAACAGCAAACCCTGCGCCCCGTGCTCGATGGCATTCCGGTCCGCATCCACATCTGGCACCTGCCTGCAAAAAACGATCTTATCTTCAACGACGACATCGATGAAATCGTTTGGCTCGCAGTTATTCCCCCACACCACTTCCCCAGTAAACGCCCCCTCACCAGCGTAGTTCTTGGAGCGCACGTTGAAGTCTTCATGAAGAACAAAATTCCTCACCAAATCACCGTTGTTGTACACCTCCAGCTTTGGAAGAGATGCCAGCGGTTCATAGGGAACGGGGAAGGCTTGGAAGAATCCGCCATCCTCTCCAGCCGGCTGGAGACCGAACTCGGAGAATTGATCAGCAATATATTCCGCGGTCCGCCAGCCCTCGGTTGAGCCAGCCAACCGACCCAAGTATGGATGTCCGGTTAGCGTCTGGATCTGTTGGAAGGCCTGGTCCACATCAGCCATTAAGGCCATCGCTACTAGGTCCCCTGATACAGCAACGTCTCCGGGCGTGTAAGGGACGGGGTTAACAATAGGTGTGGCTTGGATTTCAGGCTCCAGGCTCACCCCCCGATCCTGTTCCTCCTCGGCAGCTAACCCCTCGCGTCGCGGGAGAGAAGCGTAGAAGACAGATGGCTGCACTCGTTCACGCTGGAGTGAGCGATTCCACAAGATCAATCCTCCCGCCCAAAGCAGCAAGATCAACCCACCGCCTGCCAGCGCCAGAGTGCGAACCGTGCTCCCCGCGAGTCTCCTCTCTCGGCTTGGTTTTTCCTTCTCGAAGGACCATCGATTCTTGATCGGCTGTGCGTAACCGTATGTGAGCGTTCTCCAAATCCACTCCACCGGACCAAACCGGTATCGATCGAGCCACCATGCGCTCAAACTGATCTGCAGCAAGAAAACCAGAAGGGTCAGAATAAGTCCGGTTGTTGGATCAACCCGGCCATAGAAACCCATGCCGTAGCTGTAAAAAATCATAGTAAACAGCACCGATTGGAAAAGGTAATTGCTCAATGCTGTTCTGCCTACAGGGGCGAGGCGAATGAGGCGCAGCCGCCAACGAGAATGCTGGTAGAGTAAGACGATGGCCGAGATATAAAACAGCATCATCGCCGGTGCGCCTATCGTTCTCGCACCCACCCGCACCGCCTGCCAGTAATCGGCAGGAAAACGATCGGGCCAGAGCGTGGCCGAGACGAAGAGCGCATTGAAGATCACACCCACGGCGAGGGCAATCCAGATTCCCTTGCGGATGCGCGGTAGATAGCGCTCGAGATTCTGGAAGAATCCGAACTTTCCCGCCGCGAGCCCCAGCAGGAACATGGCGAAGACATTTCCAAGAGAAAAGAGGCTGTACGTATGTCGAGAAACAAATTCTTGGATCCTAAGCCTGGTGATCTCTAGATATGAACCGCTTTGGTAAAGCGATTGTGGGTATAGCTGCAAACGAAATACCGATCCAGCTTCGACATACCATGCACGGAAATTCTGAACCGCTTCTATTGGAAGAACGAGGAAAATGGATAAGAAAAGGAAGGCAATAGATGCGATTAGCAGGAAACGCGGGGAGCGTTTACGGAAAAGAAGCAGGAAAAATCCTAGCAAAGCGTAGAGGGTGAGGATGTCGCCGATCCAGATTAAGGTGCCGTGGATGACCCCGATGAGAAGCAGCACCAACAACCGGCGCACATAGATCGGCAGGAAAGCCGTCCCTTTGGCTTGTGCCCGGGTCATCTGAACCGCCATGCCCCAACCGAAAAGGAAGGAAAATAGGGAGTAAAACTTAGCTTCGATAAAGAAGCGCGTGAGGATGAAAATCGCGCTGTCCGGCGTCTGAGTCCACGCCCCTGGTCCTGGAGGTTGTCCGCTGTAGGACGCCATATTGGCGACCAGGATGCCGAAGATGGCGAACCCGCGTAGGACATCGATTAGTTCGATGCGCTCATGGCCCGCAACCGGTGCACTAAGTTTCTTTTCTTCGCTCGTCATCTTCGCTATTAGCACCTTGAATTACTCTGTATCTTCTTCTCCTACAACGTTCCATCCGCTGATGGCCGGATTAAGGCGGCTGCTCACCGAGATGTTCAAGTTGGACCCAACCGCCTTCATCTCCCCGACGAACATATGCCCAGAAGGGATTGCGCTCCGGGTCAAATACTTCCACGGTCACGCGTGTGCCCCGTTCCATCAAGGTAGACACACCCGATGTGTTATCGGGGCGCTCATGCAGAACGACGATCGGCGCCGCACCTGTTAAATACGCGTTAACATCCGTCTCTGTAGCAGGATCGGATACGATAATGAGCCTCAGGGTAAGGGTCAACAGAACCAACCCCATGATCACTCCAATCGTGATCAGCCAGGCGGTTTTTTGAGTAGAGAGACCAGAACGTTTCATGATATTAATAATTCGTCTGCCTGACGATTTTAGCCATCATCAAGGCGAAGACTTCTCCAAATTCTTGAAAGCGTTCTACATCCAAGCGCTCGATGACATCATCCTGAGGGGCGATGTCCGCATTCACCCAGCCAAGATGCATCCAGGGAGGATCCGTTCCCGAGCCTATTCGGAACGATTGAGCAAAAGATTCCGGCGCCACTAGGTCTACTTCCAGCTCGGCTACCGTTTCACGCAATACATTGAGATACCTCCCCGGCGCATTCCCCGTAACCTGGAGAACCGCCTCCCCCGCGCCCACATTATCGAGATTGAATACCACTCTGGGCAAAACGCGCGCGTTGGGATTCATGGATGCCAGGTGCCGGAAATTCGCGTTATCGGTTAAGAATTCATCCACCCCCACAAACCCCTGTGTCCCGGTTCCCCAAGCGATGAAGAGGACCGGTCGGCGGGGATCGAGGGATTGCTCCTGCCAGAGATGAGCAATCTCAAGAAGCATCGCCACACCTGAGCTATTGTGATTCGCGGCAGGGTAGACGGTGCCATCTGGATCGACTCCCAATCCATCGTAGTTGGCAAATAACACTAGCAGCTCCCCGGCATGATCAAAATCCGACCCGGGACGATAACCAATCACATTCTGGACCTGGTAATCCTGCGGCTCTGTTAACTCCAACTGCATTCGGATTTGAGGCGCCAGATCCCTTCGAAACCAACCATCACCGACGGCGTCGGCCGCCTCAATCTGGAATAGATCTGGAATGGTGAGTCCGTCATTAGACAAAATTATCTGAGCCACCGCAGGCCCTACCTGGAATATGGGCAGGGTTGGGCTGCGCATGAAGTCACGGTCTTCCTCAATGTAGATCATCTCTGAACGAAGTGTGTCCCCACTTTCCTGTTTGATCCATAGGATCCCCTGGGCGCCCCGGATCAAAGCCTCCGTAGGAAAATCGTCCGGCGCGTTCCCCTCCTGCAGCAACACAATTTTCCCCTGAAGATCTAGTCCCTTGTACGCCTGCGGTGAGGGTTCCGCATCGCCGCGAAAACCGATGAATGTCAGCGGAGCCTCTACCTGACCGCCCCCCCCGTGCCCGGCGATAACAAACCCGAAATCCTCTTGATGAATGAATTTGACAGCTTCTGATCCGTCAGGGTTCAGTAGGGCCAGTTCGGGTTGTTGAATGGGGCGAACGAGTTGGGCTTCGATGGAGTAGATATAGCTGTTGTGCCTCCGACCAGGATCCAATCCGAAGCTCTCGAATTGTTCGGCGATGTAATCGACGGCTTCCGCCCCTCCATCTTGTCCATGCCCCCTCCCCGACATCTCGGTAAGCGTCTGCGCCTTCTGGTAGGCTCGCTCCCCATTGAAAGCCATCGCCACTTTGTTGAACCATGGCGCCGGACCTGTCCGCTGAATGATATAAACCGTCGCCATAACCAGCGCAAACACGATCAATAACATGCGCTTTCGCAGAAGCACCGCTGTGTTCAAACCATAGACTTCGATGTGGCGCCTCAGACCCTCGCCAAGTGTATT
Organism: Methanosarcinales archaeon; assembly: GCA_048629905.1. GTDB lineage: Bacteria > Chloroflexota > Anaerolineae > Anaerolineales > E44-bin32 > E44-bin32. The sequence continues at coordinate 11,802 of JAIWHF010000026.1, read as the reverse complement.
GAAGCCCAGGACTGCGATGAAGAAAGCCAGTGCCGGGGGAATAATCACAAACGGCTTCGAGCGCAGGTAGATGAAACCCTCGGCGAGCATTGCGCCCCATTCCGGGATTTCGACGAGATGGAAAATCTGATTAACTTCGACCGCCACTTCGATCGATATGCGTGTCCCGCCGCCGATATATACGCCGATAAAGCCCAGCTCACCCAGCAGCATCATCACTGCGCCCATCTCCAAGAACGTGATCACCAATAGCTGGGGAAGCACATTGGGCAGCACATGGCGCACTGCTTTAGCCATTGCCGGCAGACCCGCGGCCTCTGCACCCTCGATATAAGGCATCTTCTTCAGAACGAGGAATTCACTACGTGTATATTGCGCTATCTCGGTCCAGCCCACAATCGAAAGCGCTATGATAAAAACCGGTAAACCGCGGCGTATATCGAGCGCGTAGATAAGGATCAAACTGCTGACCAGCAGGGGTAGTGATGTAATCACCCCAATAATCCCCATGACGATCTGATCCGCAGCTCTACCTTCATTCCATCCCGCCAAGCCGCCCAGGGCCAGGCCCAAAAAAACCCGGGCCATCGTGATAAAGGCACAAGCCACAAGCGTATTTCTCGCTCCATGCATGAGCAAGCTGAGCAAATCAATCCCCCATCGATCCGTGCCGAGCGGAAATTCCTCTGATGGGGGCAGCGGCGGTTGGATGAACTGATCAAGCTCTCGATCAAAATGGGGAGTGATTGGCCTGCTTGTCAGATAAGGGTTTTGCGGGGCGAGTGCCGGTCCGAAGAGCACAACCAGGAAGAGCGCGAGAACAATTACGGTACCGAGAAGCAGAGGTACGTTTGTGAATACTGCTTTCAGAAGGGATTTTTTTCGCCTCTCTGCTCTCTCTGCAACGTACTCCTCCTCAGAAAGCAGTCTGGGGAGCTCAGACAGATCCGATCGCGGATTCAAGATCTTCGAGAAGAGATCCTTCACGCGTTTCACTTCAGATCCTCGAGGCGCGGGTCGATGATCCGAAAAGCTACATCCAGGATCAGGTTAAAAACCAGAAAAGTTACACCAAGCGCGAGCGCCAACGTCGCTACCAGAGCCGTTTGGTGGGCATTGATCGCCCGTAATAAGTTCAGCCCTATACCCGGCCAGTGGAACAAGAGCTCTACAACCGGCAAGCTCCCCAGGCTGAAACGCAGCGATACACCGATTGCGGTTAGCACAGGCACAGCCATGTTCTTGAAAGCATGAATATTAACCGTCCGCATGCGAGATAGACCTTTAGCATAGGCAGTGCGAATAAAATCCTGCTCAATAATGCGGCTAAGACTTATGTAGGAGGCACGCGATAGATAGGCCAGAGGCCTTGCAGATAAAACCAATACTGGTAATAACATGTGCTCGAAATCCCAGGCAAAACCGATGATGCTGACCAATCGGTGCCCGAAGGTTCTTAAGAAGAGAATCTCCCCTTGCTGTAAGAGAATCCCGATAAAGAACGATGGGAGCGAAATTCCAACAAGCGTGAGCGTCAAGATGGGCAGGACCAGAGCCTTGTGGCGTGTAAGCGACAAGAAGCCGCCTGTTGGTACGCCAATGAGCGCCGCGCCGGTGAGCGCGACCAGCAATAACCCCATGCTGTTGATATACGACTCGCGCAAAATATCCCGGATCAGAATGGGAAACCCGTGTTCTGAAATAACAAAGCCTAGCTGCCCCTGGAGCGCAGCACCGATATAGGCAATTGTGTCGGTCCAGGCTAAGGATGTATCTCTGGCCAGGTCGAGGCTAACCCCGGCGCCAGTGGAATTCACAGCCATCCGCATCCCCAGATGGACGAAGAAAATGATCAACACACAAACCATGATGATGAAGAGGATGCGTCGGGCGAGAAATCTCAGCATGCTGATTTCATGAGGGGCTCTTTATAAGCAATATTCAGTGAAAGCACAGCGGCCCAATCGTCAATAATTAGTTCTCGGCTTTGCAGCGCTGCCCGGATCGATGTCCGCAAGAGTATAGATAAAATTCGTCCACTCTTCCATTGGAGCAGCTCTCTGATTCCGCAGCAGCATCTCTTTGATTTACCTCTCGGAAGAACCCTTGGTTCACACAGGAAAGACTTCGTTTTTCCATGCGCTGATGGTAACAGGTATATCCACGGGCTGATTCAGGTGCAATCGCGGACACAGGTGCTTATTTTAACGTATTGACCCGTATTTGAACCTCCCTGGGGATTTGTAAGTACCAATGAAGACTGAGAGAATGAGACCGCGACTTCTTTAACTTTAGAAGTGAATTTGACATTGCGCCAAACCAGAATTCAAAGGACCCCTGCATGACTGACGTATTTGACTTCGATCGAGCTTGGATGGAAAAATTCCGGACCTATTTGGACGAGACAGTCGGGGAGGAGATCCGCGAGGTGGTGATCCAGGGCGGTGAAGACCTATCGGCTGAATCAAGCCGACTAGAGGTCATCGAATGGACCCAGCAAGCGATGGAGCGGCTGGATTCGCTGGTAGATGAAAGGACCAGCTGCTCGATTCTATCCGCTTGCGCCTGCCATTATCCAAAAGCGAATTTACAGGAAATTAAAGCTGTTTATGCCGCGACAAAAGACATCGATCGGGTTCATGCCATGTTTCAGGATCAGTTTGAGTCATTCCTGAGGAACACGATAGGCGTGAGCGAAGAGATGCTCGTCGAGATTGTAGATCGGGGCATGGGTTCTGCAGGAATTAAACAAGGAAATACAATCATCTCCACGAAAATTCCGAAAAGCGGCTACTTGATCGAATATATGAATGAAACCGACCCGGAGATGCGGCGGCAAATCTACTGCCACTGCCCACGAGTGCGCGAGGCGGTCAAAGATAACCTGATGATCTCGACCACCTATTGTTATTGCGGCGCCGGATTCTATAAGGGCATCTGGGAGGAGATCTTACAGCGGCCAGTCGAAGTGGAAGTGCTTGAATCCGTCTTGAGCGGTGGTGATGTCTGCAAGATCGCCATTCATTTACCGGATGACGCCTGAATAAAAATGGATGATTTAAGAGGGCTGCACTCCAAAGCTTTGATCTATAATTCCCTCTCTGGAAACGATCTTTGCCCAATGAGGAGGTAACAGTGGCATTCGATCAGGCCCTGGCAAGGCGAGTGCGGAAGACGATCGCGGTCAATCAGCCGCCTTCCCCAGCAACTCACCCACTAAATTTGTAACCGCTTTAACCCACCCTTAATATCCTGTAGTTAGAATGTCTTCTACGCCCCATTATCTAAATGGTTGTTAGGTGAGAGAACACAGGATAAGTGAAGGTTATGGTGACCAAAAACAAAGAAAACGACCAATCATCACCGAAGGTACTAGAAATCGCCACACTCGGCGGCGGATGCTTCTGGTGCCTGGATCCCATCTTCGATGAACTGACCGGCGTTGAAGATGTTGAAGTGGGGTACGCTGGTGGAGCCGTCGCCGATCCTTCCTACCAGGATGTCTGCTCCGGGACAACCGGTCACGCCGAAGTCGTTCAGATCTCATTCGATCCCGGCCTTCTCTCCTTCAGTGCAATCTTGGAGGTGTTCTTCAGCGTCCATGACCCCACGACGTTGAATCGACAGGGCGCAGATGTCGGGTCCCAGTATCGATCCGCAATTTTCTATCATAATGAAGAGCAAAGACAAGCCGCTGAAGATGTGATCCGGCAGATCGACTCCGATGGCGCCTGGGATGCACCTATCGTGACCGAGGTCACCCCCTTCTCGATGTTTTACCTGGCGGAGGCGTACCATCAGGATTACTTCCGCAATAACCCCAACCAGGGCTACTGTCAGGCTGTTATCAATCCAAAGGTCGCCAAATTTCAAAAGCACTATGCGCATCGACTCAAGAGCAGCTAAGGTCCTTCCCTTCAAATCTCTTTCGCCGATCGTGAGCATTGCCTTCTAGACGAGAATTCGGGCGGTGACGCGTCCCAGACGCATCGCGCCTTGTTTCTCTGCACATAAAACTCCGCTCGTTGCAGACAGGACGAAGGTCTGCAGTGCTTCATAAAGCCTGAAATCACCAGTACACTATTTGTATTAAGAGACTGTATCTTTTTAGAGGAACAAAGCTATGCAGTGGTTTCACTTTGAAATCGGCTGGTGCAATCTTTGGATTCTGTCTCTGCTTATCTTCATTACTCCAGTTCTCCTGAATATCGCCCGGGGAGAGCGTGGGAAAACAGGGTTGAAGCGTGCCACCGAACTTCCCCCGATGTCACAAGCAGAACATGTTACCTACATGCTGGTGATGTCCCCACAGTTCCTTCTCCCGCTATATACGATCTTCGTGCCCTTCACCACGAATATAATGTTGCTGAGCGCGGGACTGCTCCTTTTTACCGCCGGGCAAACGCTTCGACTTAAGAGCATCTGGGATTACACCACTGCTGCCCCGGACGAATTGATTAGCCATGGCGCTTATCGAATCTCACGCAATCCGGGATACTTTGGCGCAGCATTGGTCTACCTGGGAATGGGTATTGCCGGCGGCTCTTGGCTAATTGTTGCAATAGCCCTATATTGGTTTGGTGGCTATCAGTGGGTAGCAACGGTGGAAGAGCGTTTCTGCCAGGAAAAGTGGCCGGAGGGATTCGCGGCATACAAGCAGAAAACGGCAAAGAACTTTGTGTTCTTCTAGCTCGCCAGGAGGATCGCACCTGGTTTTCAAGAAGTGAATACGCTCGATCTACTTGCTAACCCGCCCTAAGCGGGGTCTAATGAGCAAAATCTTCAGAAAAAGGGTCATGATCATGGACGGAGGCTTGCGTTATGTATAAGCGCATTTTGATACCCTTGGACGGTTCCCCTCTGGCAGAACAAGCCCTGCCGCATGCTATTGCTTTAGCCGAGCACTTCCACTCAGAGCTGATTCTTTTGCGAGTTCTCATCCCATTACCAAGCCCCCCCACAACAACAGAAGCGGCTCTTCAAAGGGCAACGGAGGAGATGGCGATTCTTGCCCGAGAGTATCTAGATCGCGTCGCCGCCAGCGCTCAAGAGCTTGGTATCCCAGTGCAGATGGTTACCATCGGGGGACGCCCGCACTATCAGATTATCCAGTATGCCGAAACTAACCAGGTGGACCTGATTGTGATGTGCACACGCGGGCAATCAGGACTGGGCCGCTGGTTGTTGGGCAGCGTCTCTGATCGTGTGGTGCGCGGCGCCAATGTGCCCGTGCTGATGGTGCGCGGCCAGAAAATGGAATCACTAAAGAGCCCATAAGTTCTTTCCCTGACCGATATCCAACATCCGGGATTCAACCGAACAACAACGGAAAATCCCCAGAGTCAGATAAGAAGCGTAATTCCGCAAGCCGAACGAGCAGCCTGTCGTGCCAAATAGGTGCCGACACAAAACCGTGTCCTGACCTATGGGAGGCAGTACGTGAAGCGAACCATATTGTATGGTCTAGCCGTTGTGGGAATTGTAGGTCTCATTGGGGGCATCTGGTGGCTGCTTTCCCAGCCCACCGAGGGGGGGCATGGCCCTGCCTTTTTCATCTCCATCAGCATCTTTTTGCTCGTCTTTGCCGCCATCAGTTTGCGCTGGATGCACGAAACAGCAGCGGCGTTGCTGGGAGCGGCGGCCGTTTGGCTGGTTCACTACATCGGCGGCACTTTCTTCCCCGCCCTGCACATCATCGACTTTGAAGAGTCTATGGCCTTTGTGGACTGGAACGTCATCTGGCTGATCATGGGCATGATGATCTTTATGGCCATGTTCAGCGAGACCGGCGCCATTAACTGGATTGCCTTCCGCACTTTTCGTCTGGCGAAGGGCAATGCCTGGCTGTTGGTGATGAGCCTGGTAATACTCACCGGCGTGCTTTCGGCTTTTCTCAACAACGTGACGGCCATCCTGCTCCTGGTGCCGCTGTCCATCGAGATCGCTCAGACAGTAGGCGTCCATCCCTTTGCTTTCGTGATCCCCGAAGTACTGGCCTCCAACATCGGCGGAGCAGCGACCATCATCGGCGACCCGCCCAGCACTATCGTCGGCTCGCATCTGGGGTTAAGCTTTGTCGAGTATCTGGTCAACATGGCACCCATCGCCATCCTGTGTATGATCCCCCTCTTGCTAATAATTAGCTTTCTCTACCGGCGCGAGCTTGCCGGTGCTGAGGAGCAGTTCTCGCCGGCGCTGGTAGCCCAGCTGGAAGCCGACTCTCACATTACCGACGTCCCTCTGCTGCGCAAAGCCGGGCTGGTGGGACTGCTGATGATGATCCTGTTTTTTACCGGGGATTACTTCGGTGGTATTCCGCCCAGCGTCATTGCTCTGAGCGGCGCGGCGATCCTGGTCGCCTGGGTTCGACCCGACATGCACCGCATGCTGCGCGAGGTGAACTGGACAACGCTGATATTCTTTATCGGTATCTTCATCATCGTAGGCGGACTTGAGGCAACTGGGGTCATTGCCTGGATAGCCGAAATCATCGGTGACCTTGCCGGGGATAGCCTGGCAAGGGCAACGGTTTTGATGGTCTGGATACCAGGCGTAGCTTCGGGCATCGTGGACAACATCCCCTTCACCGTTGCCGCTCTGCCTATTGCTGACTATTTAACTGCAACGATACCCGGCGCGGAGAATGGGGTCTTGTACTGGGCTCTCATCTTGGGCGCCGACCTGGGGGGCAACGCCACGATCCTGGGCTCCGCACCCAACATTGTCGCCGTCGGTTTGCTGGGCTCGGCCGGTTACCGTCTAAGCTTTGGCCGTTTTATGCGTGATGGTGTGCCGGTAGCGATTGCCACCCTTTTATTGGCAACTGTTTGGTTGCTGTTTCGGTATTGAGGAGGAACAACATGGGCATGATTTTATGCGCCACCCGTGGGGGCGAGGCCAGCTACCCCACCCAAGATGCCGTCATCGCTCTGGCAAAGAAACAAGGCGACGAACTGACTTTCCTCTACGTGGCTGACATTAGCTTTCTGAACCAGACGGCTGCGCCCATGGTTGTAGACGTGGAATCGAGGTTGGAAAAGCTGGGTCAGTTCCAATTGGTGATGGCCCAGGAGCGGGCGGCAGCACAGGACATCGTAGCCCAGGCTATCGTGCGCACGGGGCAATTGCGGGCGGAGCTGGTTGCGGTGGCAGAAGAAATCGGCGCGACCCTCATTGTGATGGGCGGCTCACTGGGACCGGATGCCGCCTTTGAGAATTCCGCCCTCCAAGTCTTTGCTGCCGACTTGCAGACTGAAACGGGCATCGAGGTCCGCATCCTCGGATCGAGCGATTGACTTTTCCTCACTGATGCACAAATCGGGGACCTTAAACATCGTTTACGGGTCAGTCTGACAGAACATTAGGGTGTGATGTTACGCGGAAACGGAGCGCTTCGTGAAGGTAGGAATTCTGCACGCGATGGAAACCGAGCCAGACCAATTTAGCTCTTTCTTCAACGCTATGAGTGCCCCGTTCGAGACTCAGGTATTCGAAATTACCAGGGGGGAATATCCAGACTTATCTGTAGCTTTTGATGCCTTCATCATTTCCGGGAGCAAAAAAGGAGTGTATGACCCCGACCCATGGATTGCCGACCTATCAGAGTTTGTTAGGAGTTGTAATCTCGAGCAAAGAAAACTTGTCGGCATTTGTTTCGGCCACCAGCTTATCGCCCATGCCCTTGGCGGATACACTTCCAAATCTGAGAAAGGTTGGGGGCTGGGTCTGCAAGAGTTCGATATCACAACACAGAAGCCATGGATGGTTCCTACCCTCAATCAATGTGCTCTTTATTTTTCGCATCAAGATCAGGTGACTGCACTGCCGGTTGGAGCAGAGCTACTCGGTGGTAGTGATTTCTGCCCAAATGCCATGTACTGCATTGGAGATCATGTGCTCGGCATCCAAGGACACCCTGAGATCTCACACAGTTTAATGGTCCAGGTTATCGAACGACGCAAAGAACAGGTTGGTTCAAAAGTGTACAGCGATGCACTCGATTCTCTTAGCAATGGGACCCCAGACGCCAGGACAGTTGCACGCTGGATCATAAATTTCATTAATGTATAGGACGAAATCACGAGTCTCTGCCCCTACACCTTGAAATGGGTTGCGTATAATCCATAGGCGTATCGATTGTTCGATCACGCCAGCGCCAAAAGAAGTCCTCGATTTGCTGCGCTAAAGTGCCGAATGATCACAAACAGGAACGCCTTATCCCAACTTTGAGATAATCAATAAGGGCATTAAAATCCTATAGTTAGGAAATACTCATCTCCGGGTCCGGAGAAACAACAGTAAACTACCCCGCCGCGAGCGACGGGGCTTTGCCCGAAAGGACAAGGCGTTTGGCCGGTTTACAGACGGCCCAGCGAGATAGGTTCCTCGCCGCGTTGGTGTCAGCGTGGTCAGCGTAACCACACGATTGACAGAGGAAAGCAGATTGAGACTTACGATTGGATTTAGAAACATGGTCACAGACGCTACACATCTGACTGGAATAGGCAGGGTTGAGCATAATAATGGGAACGCCCGCCAATTCCGCCTTGTAGCTGATAAATTGGAGCAACTGGTAAAACGACCAGTTATGCAGATTGCGACGCTGTTTGCGTCTGGCCCTTATCCGTTTGCGGATGCCATTGAGATTTTCAAGAGCGATGCCGCGTCCGGTGCGTTGCGCTTTTTCTACAATCTGCTTGCTGATGGTGTGGTTAAACCAAGTTGCAAAGCGTTTCTCTTTGCGAGCCAGTCTCTTGCGTACACGATTTGCGGATTTGGTTCCTTTCTTTTGCAGGCGGCGACGTTGGCGAAAACGACGGTTCCTAATGCTCAAAACTTGAGAGCCGCTGTATTGCTCACCGTCGGAATCGGATGCGACGTTCACAACTCCAAGGTCAACACCGATATACTCGGAGACATCCATCTTGTCGGGTGTCTCAATGTCGCAGGTGGCGAAAAGATAAAAGACGCCATCGACATAAGCAAGGTCGGTTTCTCCGTGTCTGGTTTGCAACAACTCCCATTGACGTTGACCGCAGACAAAGGGAATGGTTTGCCGACCGCCCACCGTCCAGATGCTAACGGTCTGCTTGTCTATCCTCCAACTCAAGATACGGTCATCGTAGGGGAAGGAGGCAGTCAATTTGAAGACACGTTCCCGTTTGCGGTCGAGAATATAGGCGTCCTTGACTTTGCCAATACAGCGCACCGTCATTTGCGCAGAGAGGTTAAATTTTGCGCGCACATCATAGTAAACAAGGTTATGCAATGGCACGCGTCGAAAAACCTTGTGCTTCCACGCCTGCTTGCCGATGTAGTTGCAAGCATGATTGGCCGTTTCAAGCGTGAGTTTCAAAGACTCGTGTTGCGCTTGGGATGGTTCAAGTTTGACTTTGGCTGTGAGTTTCACGATATTGAATTATGCCACGAAAGGAGGCAAGCGGCTCCTCCCCACCGCACACCGTCCTGGTGTCTCAGGAAGCAGTGGGGTTTCCGCCGCTAAAATTTCATGAAAGTGGGTCAGTTCGTAAAGCGTGGTTGGCTAGCCAAAGTGATTGGGTTCCTTGCCTGGTCATTTGTATTCGCTGTCATTTATGGCCAATCCCCACTTTACACATCCAATCAAAACTCGAAATTCCTGCACGGCTTGGCGCGTGCCGGTTTCGGCTACCTGAGTAACGACTGGCTTGCTAACACGATTGATCCGTTACCCACATTCAGCGGATTGGTATTTATCACTTCACGTGTATTCCCGACGGGTACTCCCTTCTATCTATACTACGCGCTGCTTATGGGGGTCTACCTCATAGCAATTCTAGGCATTATGGATGTTGTCTTCGACATTAGTCGGGATAAGACCCGTAAGATTATCTTCCTAACCCTGTTCCTGGTCCTTCATTCAGCCGCGCTTCGTTTTCTGCTCTCAGGCGTTGCTGGCATCCCAGACCCTTTCCTCCTGGAGGGTGGTGTGGCTGGGCAGCGCCTCTTGGGACAGGTGTTCCAACCAGGTACATTCGGTGTTTTCCTGGTTCTTTCGATTTACCTCTTCCTTCGCAGGCAGCCGTACTGGTCGCTAGCATCCCTGGCAGTGGCTGTATATTTCCATTCCGTCTATCTTCTCCCCGGCGCTTTCCTGGTGCTTGCTTACATGTGGATGACCTTTCGCGAACAGAGAAGCGTTATCCAGGCAGTTAAGCTTGGTGCAATAGGCCTGATCCTTGTCAGCCCTACCCTGATCTACACAAACAGCATCTTTAGCCCCAGCTCTAGTTATCTAACTTTCAAGGTAAACGAAATCCTCGTTCACTTTCGCAATCCGCACCACGCAGACCTGTCTGCTTGGTGGGATTGGATGGCCGCAATCAAGGTATCTATCGTCATGGTGGCACTTTTGATTGTCCGGAGAACACGGTTATTCCCAATCATCGGCATCGTGGCCCTGGGGTCGGTCCTGCTCACAACCATCCAACTCATCACGGGCAGCAATTGGCTTGCCTTGATTTACCCATGGCGAGCATCGATCGTGCTTGTGCCCCTCTCATCGTCCGTCATACTTGCCTACTTGGTTACAAAGTTCATAGACGTCTCCAAAGCCCGCTCGTCGAAATATGCCCGATGGACGGGCATAGCGTCGTTCATTCTATTAACTGGCCTAATGGTCGCTGGCATAGCACGCTTCCAATTAGAAATCACCAGACAACAAGATGCCAATAGCCGCCCAATGATGGACTTTATTCGTGACCACAAATCCCCGGCGGATACTTACCTCACCCCTACAGAAATGGAGGAGTTCAGGCTAGCCACCGGCGCTCCGATTGTTATCACTTTCAAATCTGTTCCCTATCTGGATACGGACGTGCTCGAATGGTACGATCGTATTCGCAAAGCTCGAAATTTCTATCGGGACCGTGTTGAAGAAGTTAATTGTGATTTGCTCCGTCAATACCAAGAGATGTATGGTGTCACACATGTTGTGCTCGATGAAGATCTTCTCCTCTTGAGTTGTCCTCAATTAGGGTTGGAGTTGTATCGCGATGAACACTACGCAGTCTATCGAATCGAGATTGAACAGAAGCCATAGATGATATGCATGCAGTAATTTCCCATGGGTGTCCTTGCCGGTACCTTCTCGATAAACGCCGTTTTTCCTGATAACAAAACGGTCTGCCCTGAGAGCAGACCGTTTACCTTTTAAATCAGGATTTATATTTACATCTTTGTTGATAACATCTCCCGCACAGCCCGCCGGGCGATCTCAACCGCGTAATTTGTGCCCCGATCCCAGGGATAAACCTGGCTCATGCTGGCGAACCACAATCCCGGTAGAGGAGTGCGGATATCGGGTATGGCCGCGGAGTGATTTAATGGCGGGACTGGTTGGGCATATTTTGAGCGGAAGATCCACGTCTCGCGTATCCAGTCTGCGCTGAAGTCGGGATTCATACGGGCGAGGGAGGGCAGGAAGCGCTCCAGCAGTTGATCCTTCGTGAGCCGGAAATATTCATGGTCTACGTCAAGATAATCGCCGACATATACGATATGTTCACCTCCGAAGAATTCGGGGCTTAGAAAATTCGTGTGTTCGACGAGAGAGAGGAAGGGAAACCCCGCCTCCTTCGACATGTTGTGCCAGTAGATCCCCGCCTCAGATAGCTGGTGCTTTAACGCCAGGACCATAACCACCGCGCCCATCGATTTCAGCTCCAGCAACTGCTGCAAATAATCTTTAGGTAAAGCCGGTGCCAGCTCGGCCAATTGTGCCGGGGACGTGGTCACCAAACAGCGATCTACTTCCAGCGTCCC
>JAIWHF010000025.1:19229-20904 GCA_048629905.1 Methanosarcinales archaeon | reverse complement strand
CTGATTTGGTAGCGCTGTTGCCAGAGCCAGCCCTTATTTACACCGGATCAGAAGATTACACAGTACGCGGGCATGAGTATACCCGTTATAAACTGGAAGTGACCAACAGCGAGGCTTTTCCTGATGAGATGTTTGCGCCTGCACCTCATTTGCCGCCATGTGGACTGAACCACAACTCTTCCCGGACCTGGGTAAGCATTTATAACAATGACGATACCCGCCTTTATGGATTCTGTGCTTTTGATTCTTCAAACGACCTTGACCTTTTGTGGTTTGCTGTTCCCAAAGGGACTTCACCTCCGGACTCGGTCTATATAGTCTTGAATGATCGAGAATGTGATATTACTTATACTTCTAATCTGGTAGCGCTGTCTAAACAAGTGTCGCTCAAACGGCTGGACACACAGTATAACCTGGTAAGCGCTCAAGCGCAGAATCTTCAGTCAGGGGTTACAGCCTCCTTACCGAAGGGCCGGTAAGGGCAGGTCAGAAAAAAGGTTTGTATAATAGATAGTTAGAAATTCTCAAAAAAGTTGGGTTATCGTCATGCGAACGAAGCGAAGCAATCTCCTCAATACTTGAGTGGAGATTGCCCCGTCGCCGCTTTAACTACAATCGGCTCTTTGCTACGATATTATTTATTTCTATGGCATGACCACGTAATACGCCACACCCGATCCGTTTTCGTCCCGGATCTCGAGCCGGTCATCCCGAATTGTATAGACCACGGCGTTCTGCAGCGATGCAAGGTACTGCGTTTCTTGTTCCATAACTCCCTCGGGGTCCATGCAGGCCATTTCAGTTCTGATTGCCATCCCGATGCTGATCATATCCTCGGTGGCCTCGTAAGGAGCACTGTAGTCGTTGCATCCAGCAGAGCCGGTCATCGTCCCATCCTCATTGAAATCAGCAGTGATCTCGGTCCCGATGATCAACGATTGCATGCCTCCCCTCCCATTGTTATAGGATATAAGCGACCAATGTGTGCCCACGAGGGCGGCTGGTTCCACGGCGACAAACTCCAGCACCACCTCACCATCCTCGTCGAACATGGTCAGCGTCTCTCCGTCCACCTCAAAAGTATCAACCATGCCTAATGCGGTCATGTAGCCGGTCTCTTGTTCCATCATCGGCGGCGGGCAGGCCATCATGGTGGACATCATCGGTCCAAAGCTGATGTTCTTGCCATCGACCTGGTACGGACCGTTGTAGCCATTGCACCCAGAATTCCCACCCACGCTTCCGTCTTCGAATTGCGCGGTGGTCTTTACATCCGGCAGCGATTCGACCATCTCGCCATCAACATTCCGATAGGCGGTCACCTGCCATAGGGTGCCTTCCAAGCTGCCCGATGTGGTGCATGCAGTAAGTGCTAATGCTCCCAAAATGAACATCAATGTTACGTATCCTAGAAACCTCATATTCTTCTCCTTTTTTTCTCCTCACAAAATATCCATTGTGAGCTAATCACGATGATACTTCATGATAACGTTGAAAGTTCTTGAAAAGTTCCCGGAATACACCTATGTCATTGCGGGGACTTCGCAGGCTAAACTTCGCGAAGCAACTCATACATCGGTCAGAAGGGTTTTCCTTGCAATGAACGAGATTCTTCGTCGATACACTCCTCAGAATAACATTACCTGGGAATATGTCATGCTGAGCGAAGCGAAGC
>JAIWHF010000025.1:0-19219 GCA_048629905.1 Methanosarcinales archaeon | reverse complement strand
ATACTTCATGATAACGTTGAAAGTTCTTGAAAAGTTCCCGAAATACACCTTTGTCATTTCGAGCGAGCCGTGAAGCGGCGACCGAGAAATCCCAATGGTGTAGTATGGGGACGCCTTCCCTACACCAGATACCCCTTCCCTGTGCAAGAAAGCCCACCCCTTAATGTCATGCTGAACGAAGTGAAGCATCTCGTTTTTCGAACCGAGGGGGAAAGCCTGACAAATTTGACATCACCCTCGACCTGCAATAAAGTCTAGCCTCTAATATGGGCTGTTAACGTATAAATAGAGGAGAGCAGCGAGATGGAAAATAAAACGAGGCGAGCATTCCTGCAATGGATGGCCATACAAATGAGCGCTGTCATTGGCGGATCGTTACTGGCATCCTGCGGAAGGCAAGAACCCCACTCCCTGCAGACCACTGCGCTGCCGATAGCGAAGCCCATCCAACCCACCGAGGTAGATCCTACAGGCGCTCCAACTCAGACCGAGCAGGCCACAGCAGAGCCATCAGCGACGCCGAACGGCCACCCGCATATAGCCGTCGCTCGCGGCGGTGAGCCTGAGGCGCTCGTACGCCATGCTGTCGCCGCCCTGGGTGGCATGCAACGTTTCGTCAGCACAGGCAACGACGTAATCATCAAGCCCAACGTTTGCGTCGATTTCCGCACGTACGAATATGCAGCGACAACCAACCCATGGGTCGTCGGAGAGATCGTGCGCATGTGCCTTGAAGCCGGCGCTGGCCGCGTGCGGGTGATGGATTTCCCCTTCGGTGGTGATTCCGAATCCGCCTATTGGAACAGCGGCATCCAGGAGCAGGTCCTTGCCGCAGGCGGGGAGATGGAACCCATCCGCTTCTTGAAATTTGTTGAAACCGAAATTCCTAATGCCCTCGATCTGAAGAAATGCCAGATCTATGAAGATGTGCTCCTGGCCGATGTCGTCATCAATGTACCCATCGCCAAGCACCACAGCCTGGCCCGCCTGACACTTGGCATGAAGAACTTGATGGGGGTCATCCGCGACCGCCCGTACATGCACGGCAATCTCGGGCAGCGGTTGGCGGACCTGACGAGCCGTGTTCGCCCTGCCCTCACGATCGTCGACGCGGTGAGAATCCTACAGCGCGGTGGGCCGGGAGGTGGACGTCTGAGCGACGTCCAAAAACTAGACACCGTCATCGCCAGCCCGGATATCGTAGCCGCGGACAGCTATGCTGCGACCTTGTTCGGGCTCCAGCCGACCGATCTGAGTTATATCGTCTCCGGCTTGAACATGGGTCTTGGGCGAGCGGACCTCGAGACGATGAAAATCGAGGATATTGCAGTTGGCGCCTGACTCAAAAAAGAGGTCCCGGTTTTTCTCCCGCCCTTGGACTTCATTGCGCAAGCTCATTCAAGCACTCGCCCTGCTCGCCTTCCTGGTGCTGTTCGTGGTTACCCGTGGCGAAACCCCCGGTTCTACGACGAACATCTTCCTGCGCCTTGACCCACTCCTCGCGCTGGTAAACCTGCTCGCCACGAAAGCCCTCGTCGCCGGCTCCGCCGTGGCGCTGATCACGGTTGCGCTGACATTCCTGACAGGTAGATCCTGGTGCGGCTGGTTGTGTCCGCTGGGGACGATCCTCGATTGGATCCCACTGCATCGCTGGAAAAAGGGAAAGTGGACTCCAGGCGAAGGCTGGCGCGGTGTTAAGTACGCTCTGCTGCTGCTGACGCTGTTCGCCGCGCTCCTGGGCGGGTTGACGCTTCTCATTTTTGACCCGCTCACAATCCTCACCCGCGGCCTCGCCGTTGGTGTGTGGCCGGCGCTAGATAAACTCGTCACCGCGGCAGAAACTGCCCTTTACCAACTACCAGCACTGCGTGCACCCGTCCTCGAAGTAGACGCTCTGCTTCGGCCGCTCATTCTGCCGCCAACTCCGGGAGCATCTCGATCCGCTGCACTCTTCGCCGGTTTATTGATTGGGGTTGTTCTGCTCAACATCTTCGCTGAACGCTTCTGGTGCCGTTATTTATGCCCACTTGGCGCGTTGCTCGGCCTGATGAGCAAGGTCGCCCTCCTTCGCCGGCGGATTGAACCCGGCTGTGTAGGCTGCAAGCTGTGCACCGACACATGCCCAATGGGCACGATTAACCCTGCCGAGGACTATGCCAGCGATCCCGGCGAGTGCACGATGTGCCTGGAATGTTTGGATGATTGTCCGCTGGGGGCGACGACGTTCACGCCCGTCTTCAGTGTCGACCCCTTAAGAGCATACGATCCCGGGCGGCGGCAGGTCCTGATCACGCTCGGCGCCGCGCTCGGCGGAATGGCCTTGATCCGCACCGTTGATCCTGTGCTCGACCATTCCTTCGCTCTTCGCCCTCCCGGAGCAGACCCCGAGGAATTTTATTCCCAATGCGTTCGCTGCGGCCAATGCATGCGTGCCTGCCCCACTGCCGCCCTCCAACCCGCGCTCACGGAGGCGGGCATAGAGGGATTCTGGACCCCGGTTCTAATCCCCCGGATTGGTTACTGCGACTATGGGTGCAACGCCTGCGGTCAAAGCTGTCCCGTAGAAGCCATCCCCCCCCTTTCGCTGGAAATTAAGCAACAGCAGGTTATTGGTCGAGCGGAGATAGACAAGGACCGCTGCCTGCCGTGGGCCGAGGAGCAGGACTGCATCGTCTGCGAGGAAATGTGCCCACTTCCCGAGAAAGCCATCGAACTTGAATTGGTAGAAGTGCAGCTTCCGACAGGTGAGACTCGAATCCTACAGCAACCGGTGGTCATCCACGACCTGTGCATAGGATGTGGGATCTGCGAGTACAAATGCCCGGTTGTCGGTGAGGCGGCCATTCGCGTACATTCGAGCTGCTCAGGTGGAGGAGGTCAAGGCGGCGGCCAGGGCGGCGGACAGGGACGACGACACAACTAGCACTCTGGAAGAAGATAAGATACAAAACTTAAAACCAGACCACGGTTGGGATTAGCTGGCACTTGTAGGTTAAATCTACGAAGAATAGAATCCGAAAAACATCCGAGGAGATCTATCATGGAATTTTCAGAACTGATCAGGAACAGGTACAGCGTTCGAGCCTATAAATCGGATCCGGTTGAGGAGGAGAAGCTGACAGCTGTGCTCGAAGCTGCTCGCCTGGCGCCGACAGCCTCAAATCGGCAGCCTTTCCAGTTATTCGTGATCCCCACGGAAGGTCGGCAAGAAGAGCTACAGCGCATATACCACAAAGAGTGGTTTGTCCAGGCTCCCCTGATCATCTGCGCTTGTGGGTTACCTGGAGAAGTGTGGAAAGGTGAACACGGCAGGGATTACCTGGGGGTTGATATTGCCATCGTTATGGACCATCTCATCCTTGCCGCCACGGATCTCGGATTGGGCACATGTTGGATAGGCGCATTCGACGCCGATGCCGCGCGCGAAATCCTCGATCTCCCTGAAGACGCCGAGCCGATCATCTTCACCCCTCTGGGTTACCCGGCGGATTCACCTAAACCCAAAGAGCGAAAAACTTTGGGTGAATTGGTCCGCTATCTCTAGATTGTAGAGACCCTGACCTCGAAAGACCGGGCGACGCCGCGGCTTGCGTTCTCCGTGTATAATCACAGCTTCTCTCTACTGTCTCTATTCGTCAACAAACATAGGAGCAGCCAAGCGTGGATCGACGTTTCATCCCCTTGTTCATGATCGTGTTCGTTGATCTGGTCGGCTTCGGAATCGTGATCCCGGTTCTGATCCTGCACGCTGAAGAGAGCTTCGGCGCAACAGATCTCCAGGCGACAGGTCTTCTCACCGCCTTTTCCATCGGCATGGTCATCGCCGGTCCGATCCTGGGCCGCCTTTCGGACGCCTATGGACGGCGTCCCGTGCTTATCATAAGTCAGATCGGTACATTCATCGGATTCATCGTCCTCGGGTTGGCGAATTCACTAATTCTTCTCTATCTGGGGCGCATCATTGACGGCATCTCGGGCGGAAATATCACCACAGCTCGAGCCTACATCAATGACATCACAACCGAGGAGAACCGCGCCCGCGGCTTTGGGTTGATCAGCGCCGCGTTCGGCGCGGGTTTCATTGTGGGCCCGGCATTGGGAGGCCTGGCGGTCACGGTAACTGCCGGGATCCCATCCCTGGCTGCCTACAGCCAGAATGCACCTTTCTTCATCGCTGCGCTCTTCTCGCTGGCTTCCATTCTGGGGACGTACTTCATCCTGCCAGAGAGCCTCGAACCTGAGGCGCGCCAACCACTGGGTGATCGCTCAGAAGATAAGGATGGCAATCTCAGTCTGCTGGATATTCTAAAATTAGAGAAGATGCGTACCATACTTAGTTTTACCTTCGTGACCTTCCTGGCCTTCTCGCTTTTCCAATCCAGCTTTCCGATCGTCGCCCGCCGTCGCCTTTTCAGTGACGTTTCGTTAGAGATGGCTCAGCGAAATATCGGCCTGATCCTTACCTTGTTTGGACTGACCAACGTTATCATGCAGAGTTTCTTCGTCGGCCCGCTGGTTCGCCGATTCGGGGAACAGCGTCTAATCGTGTACGCGACCTTCGGACGCATTATCGCTTTTCTTGGTGCAGCTCTCACCCTGAATGCCTATGTTTTCGCGGCGTTCGCGGCGCCATTGGCGATTGGCAACGCCTTAAGCCAACCTTCGCTGCAGTCGATCATCAGCCGTTTTTCACCTCCAAAGATGCGCGGCCGGGTACTGGGTCTGTTCCAATCGACCAACAGCCTCACGCTCGTTTTCGGCCCCATCCTCGCAGGCCTCCTGCTGAGCGCGGACTTCCCATCACTGTCACCCGAGGCCACAGCAGCTCTGCCTTTGTTCACTGCCGCTGTCCTGGTGACGGTCGCCTTCTTTATGAGTTTTAAAATCCTGCGTTTGGAACTCCCCACGCAAGAAGCAGCTCTCGAAGAAACCTGATCCTCTCGCCTTGTTCATGTGTAAGGGATATGTATTGAGGGCTACTAGGAATACCAAAGAGGGGAAACCATCTACCTACTTAAGAAAAATACCCAATCCGATCGAGATAAGCAAGAGGAGGGAGCCCACCACGATGATGAGATTCACATCGTAAACGAGCCCCAACAAGACCATGATCCCGCCGAGCATACGAATACTGGGACCTCGGAAAAAGTATAAAATCCGATCCAATGGCCTCTGATGCTCCAATTCATACCCTAACGCTTCCAGGTGGCCTAGTAAGACCTTCATGGAAGGTTCCGTCAGCGTTGAACCATCTTCGAAAACCAGGGTCGGTACACTCTCATTGCCAGCATTTATCTCCTGAACGCGCAAACGCCCGGTTTCATCCTGGTGAATATCCACATATTCATAGGGGACGGCGCTTCGTTCAAGCGTTGACTTAACCGGCCTAACTTGCGGACAAAAACGATGACCGTAAACCACAACCTTCTTCGTCATTGATAACACCTTTGCTTCCAGCACTTCTCAGATGAATAGGAACCCAGTGCATACGGTTCACGCCTGACCAAAGTCCTTAGATGACAATATCCACACTTCGGCCTGGGCAATCTCTTAACCTCGTTCCTGCAATTAAATCAAGTCGTAGATTCAACTCGTAAGTGCAACTTTACCCTTCCGGGTGACCGACCAAAGAGTTGGAATATATTGGCTTTGACTTCGCCGGCTCACTGCGTGAAATCATAGCCAAACACGGAGCCGGAGATGACACCTAGAACGCTCGCACTGCCAGGAAGGTCTACCTTCGCAAATCTATGCGTCGAGGTGAGCTCATCGAGGTACAGGAACGTATCCACATCTACCCATTGAAGTCGACTTCCGAATCCCAGTCCTACGGCAGAGGCTCCTGTGCTACCAAGCAACAAATTACGGGGCGCGTCGGTGTAAACAAATTGGTTTGAATCTGGATTCCACCCCTGCCAGGATAAATTTCCTGAAGTATAGATGCTCTCAGCCGAACCATCGAGGGGGGCCACGATAAGATCCGCGCTCGTTGTTGTAATCTCTCGTAAAAAGGCGACCGTCGAAAGATCTGGAGCGATGGTAGGTGTTTTGCCTGAGTTGAGGAAGAAGCGAAAACCCGTGAGATCCAACAGAGGCGTGGGGGCTCCCGCGACGGGCACGCGCCAAACAAGAGCCGAATCGTCGACAAACGGATCTTCCGCCGGAATGAGCACAGCGACAGCACTCTCGTCAGGCGCCCAGACCGGTATTGGATAATAGGCATACTCGCTATAGGTCATAACGAAGGGGAAAGTGAGATGATCCGGGCTCCTATCGCTGCCGTCCGGGCGAACGAAACCCAGGCTTGTAGGCAATACCAGGGCTAGCATATCGCCGCTCGGTGAGAAATAGAAATCCCCTCCCTGACCAGGATCGAGCAGCAGGGTTCGAGTGCTGGTGTCGGCGTCGATGGACCATAGATCATTGTTTTGTACCAGACCCGGCCCCTCATAAATCTCACGCGTGTTCACCAAGACTATATGTGTGCCAGGAATGAAGTCGAACTGGTAGGGCACGTGGTGGATGGCTCCATCCAGCGGATAAATCGCATCGAGGTCTGGCTGAGAGAAGAGCACCCATTCCGTACCTGCCCCCGTGTCGACAACGCGCAACTCATAGATATCCGAGGGTAGGTCGTGCCATGTAAAGGCCGCGAGCTGACCGTCTGTAGATAGAGCGACACGCTCGACATTCCCACTGGTAGTCAATTGGATCGGTGCGATGCCATCCTCAACAAACCAGACATTTGCGCCGCTAATGTACGCCACCTGCAGCACCCCTGGTCCGGACATTTCGGGGGCGTCAGTGGGATCATCGCCGATTTCCACCGTGGCATCAGGAGATTCCGAGTCCAAAGGCTCACCCGCCTCGTCGACGCCCATTGCTTCTAACGTGGCGGCAACGACGGTGCCCATGGTGTTTTCATCGACGGACCCATCGCAGCCGGCGAGGGCTAACAACATAGCGAGAAGCAGCAAGATGACCAAACGTGTTTTCACGGATTATCTCCTCTCATGCATCCGAAATACTACCTGTCAGCACAGCTCGTTCGAGTTCCATACCAAGCTGAGAAATTCGCGGAAAAACCACGATTACCTTAATGTGCAAAACAAGATTCTAGCTTGCTACGAAACCTGCTTTACTATAATGGATAATACCAAGCACGGTAATAACCCGATTTTCTTATCCTCATATCTGATCTAGGTTTTGGCGAAGCAGCTGGTCACTATCAGGGCATCACCCCTCAACCAAAATAATCTTCACTTCCCCCATCGCGTCCAGGAAGCACAGCGCAGCCTGCGGCGTCTCACCCAATAACTGCTGAACCGCTTCGGCGTATCGCCTGACCTGCGGGCGATGCTCATCGAGAGCGTTTGCCAGGTCATCATCATCCCTAATCTCATCCGACTTGAAATCCAGAAGATGCCAGGCGTCATTCACACGGTACAGCAGATCGATGCGGCCGGAATCCGATCCCCAGGATGGATGCGGGCGTGTATAGGGAACCTCATGCAATCGCTCAGAGGCTCCCTCAATCTCGAGAAAGACCTCATGCTCCCGGAAGCGCCCGAGCAGTTTCTCTGCCTCGCGGATCGCTCGCTCGCGCTGCCCTGGGTCGATCAGACCATGCGCAAGCGCTGACATTTCAAGCACAGGCTTCAGTTCCGTGTCGCCCGGGAAAATCCACGAGCGTATGGCTTCATGCACCAGCGCACCCACAACCACAGCCGGCGGGTGCAGCCGTTTCCCCGTCGCCCGCCAATCGCGTTCTAACTCAACGGTTTTGCCATCGTCTGTGCGCTCGTCACTTACAGCCTCGAGCGAAGCGTAGAGGTCCTGCGCCTCAGACTCTGGCCAGGCGGTTAGAGCTGCCAACTCCGCATCCCCTGGCTCGAGTGCATCTGCAACCCAGACCCCGACCTCGCGGCCATTGGGCAAGCTCACTTGGGACCAGCCCTCTGCTACATCCCCCAGGCTCTCTGGATCCAGATCGAGCACTTCCAGGAAGGATTTCATCCAACCATCGGCGGTCAACTTCCCCCAACGCAGGGAGAGATGACCATTCAAGATGAGCCGTTCCCGGGCGCGCGTCGCCGCGACGTAGAGAATCCGGTTCTCCTCCTCTTGAGATTGCTGCTGGTCTACGTACCTTGCCAGGTTATAGATCAGCGGTGACCCCTCAAGGCGGTCGAACCTGAAAGCAGGTCCCGTCTCGGGAAGCAAATAAGCCAACTCGGCTCTTGCCAGCGGCTTACGGGAGATATCGGCCAGGACGACAACTTCAAACTCCAACCCTTTCGCTTTATGGATGGTCATCAAGCGCACGGCGCCAAGGGCTTCGGCCGGCGCTTCCCCCTCCCTCGCTCCCACTTCCCGCAGCGTGCGCAGATATTCGAAGAACCCCCGCACCCTGACCAGACCGCTGGTGTGAGCATCCTGCAGGAGTTTATCCAGGTTGCGCCAGAGGCGGATATGAGAGGCAGCGAGGATGGCGCGGTAGTCGGTTCTATCCACGATCTTCTTAAGCAACTCGGCGACAGGTATACGGTCTACAAGCGGGCGGAACTCTGCGAGAAAATCCCGAACCCAGGCTGTAGCCTCCTGATCAGCTTCTTCGAGGTAACCAAGATCGCCCTCCAGAGCAGCAAGCAGGGGTTGTGGTTCACCAGAGTGCAACCGTAAAAGGTATAAGCCGGGATCGGAGATGCCAAAGGCAGGTGAGCGTAAAAGCCCGGCCAGTGCGGCATCATTCGAGGGCTCGCTCAGCGCCCGTAAAATATTAAGCACATCACGAATTTCCGGCCGATTATAGAATCCGCTCCCAGCCACAGTGACGAAGGGGATGCCCGCGTCTTCGAGCGCTTCCTCGTACTCCCCGAATCCGGTCGAGGCGCGGAAGAGTAGGGCCACATCATCGTAGGCATGTATCTCGCCAAGCTCCTTCAGTTCAACCAAACGCCTGGCAAGGGCACGAGCAGCTTGCGGTCGCGCTTCCCCGGCCCCTTCCCCAATTCCAATGATCAATTCGGTGAATGGCGGAGCGCCGGCCAAATCAGGCTTCTTTCTATCGGCATCGAGCGCTGTATAGGGCACGCGGTATAGTCGTTCAGGATCATCAACCTCGCCGAGGATGGGCGCGAGCAGTCCATCCATCTCCTGTAATAATCCGTCGTGGGTGCGGAAGGTGCGCTTGAGTTCAAAGTGCTTCCCGCGGCGAGCCTGTAAATCGCGCTGGACCCGACGGAAGACGCTCACATCCGCCCCGCGGAAGCGGTAGATGCTTTGCCGCGCGTCGCCGACGATGAAAAGCTTTCCATGAACCCCACCGCACAGGGCATCGACGATCTCACGCTGGCGCTCGTTCGTATCCTGGAATTCATCCACCAGGACCGCTTCGACCTCACCTGCCCAGCGGTCAGCGACAGCCGGAATGCGCAGAAGATCTAAGGCGCCCGATTCGAGATCGTCGAAATCCAACGCGTGGAGCCGGTCGAGCGCCTGCGCGTACTGATCGCAAACCCGCTGAAAAAGCGTACGTACCTGCGGCAGGGCTGCAGACCAGGTCTGCTCGAGCTCTACCTGTGGCGGGGGGTCGGTGCTCTTCGCTCCGCCGAGCCAGGGCGTAAGACGTTCGTCATAGAGCAATTGAAGGTCTGCTTGGACGGCTTTCGCCACCGAATTTTTCGTTCCCGCCCCGCGCTTGAGCCCTTGGCGGCGCATGAGGAACAATGCCGCTGCTGCCCCGAAGAGATCGTCCTTTTCAAGACCGGTCTCTGCTTGCTCCCACAGTTCAAGCAGGTACTCGATCCGCCCGGCGAGTGTTGCCCCGGCATCCGTCGTTAACCCACCGGATTCGTGAAGCTCCTTCAAGGCTCTAATGCCAAAGGCGACGTTCTTGTATTCAACGAAAGCATTGATCGCCTCACGAAGCGCGGCTTTTGCTCTCATCTCCAGGTCATCATTATTGAAGAGCATCGCCGCGTCGAGCCTGCGATTCAGCAAGTGTGCGAGCAGCCTTCGCAGTGCATGCGCGCTTAATACCGTATACAAGCGGACCATGTCCGCCTCATCGAGCGCCGAGAGCATAACATCCTCAACGGCCCGGGCTTTCAGGGCTGCAGCGGTTCCTTCTTCGATGACATCGAAGCGCGGATCGATGCCGGCCTCGGCGGGATGTGCGCGCAGGATTTCAGAGCACAGGCTGTGGATTGTACCGATGCGGGCTGCGTCCATCCCGGCTTCAAGGTCCGCCCAGTGTCTTTTCTCGCTTGCATTTCCAGCGGATTCAGCGCGGTCGCTCACTGCTTTGCGCACGCGATTGCGCATCTCGCGCGCTGCTTTCTCGGTGAAGGTAATCGCCACAACCCTGCGGGGCGACTTCCCTTCTTCCAACAGCCGCACATAACGCGCCACGAGTGTGCGCGTCTTCCCCGTCCCCGCCCCTGCGGTGACGATGACATCCTTATGCAAGCACTCCACAGCATCGCGCTGCTCGCCCGTCAGGTTAGTATCCAGGTAATTTGAGCTGTCGTCAGTCATAGAAAATGATTCCCATTCTCAAGAATATGTATGCACTTCGCGCTTCCGAAGAATGATAGGCTCCCGCTTAATGTCATTCTGAGGAGCACGGCGATGAAGATTCTCCCTCATGGAGGGGTTACCCTCCAGGTGAAAAACCGAGATGCTTCGCTTCGCTCCGCTCAGCATGACTTATCCATGTCACTTTCGAGTATTCGGAACCGCATCATCTACCCCACCCCTCCCGATACCGCCAACACCAGCCCACAACCGGGCAATAAGGAGGGCAGCCTCCCTCGGGAGAAGCGGGTGCATAATCCCCTGAGCGCACCCCCTCGACAAATCTATCCACATGCCTCCTCGCCAGCTCCATCGCCCCTTCAGGCCCTTCATAAACTCCTTCATCCGTAAACGCTTTGAACGAACTCAGCTTCAACGCCCCGGCTTTCGCCCCGCGGATCGTCCAATAAATCCCCTCCACAGGCTCACCTAGACCCAGGGCATCACGTGCACCCATGGCGTAAATCGCGAGCTGCAGCCTGCGGCCGCTGATAAGATCGTTCTTAGAAAGATGACTGCCGCCGGTCTTATAGTCGAGAATGCGCACCTGACCATCTGCGTTGCGATCGACGCGGTCGATCACCCCCCGCACGAGCACATCCCCGCCCTCAAGCTCAATCCGTAATTCAGGCTTCCCCTGCAGACCAAACACCTGCTCATACGCATACGGCTGCCACCCTGCAGAAGCTTCCCCCAGCGCCTCGATTGTGACCTCGAGAATCTCCAGCAATTCTCGCTGCTCCAACGCCCACAAAGCCGTTGGCCGGAAGCCGTACTTCTCCGGCGCTTCGGCAAAAGCAGTTTCCGCTACCTCAGGCAGGGCACGCAGCACCGCCGCTGTATCCGTAGGATCCTCAACCGCCGGATAAACCTCTTCCAGCACGGCATGCAGCACCAAACCCAACTGCGCCGCATCGTAACCCGGCTCAGGCGGATCGCGCGGATCCAGCTTTAAGGCAGACGCGGAGAGAAAGAAGAAGGGGCAGGTACCGTAGCTCTCCAAGCGACTGGAACTCCAGATGTGGTCCGGCCCATAGGTTGTACGTATACGCTCTAGTATGGAGGAAAGATCCCCTTCGTGGTCCCCATCAGCTTCGCGCGCTTGCCGTACAGCGAGCACATCACGAGCTGACCGCAATCTCTCCCAACGTGGTTGCAGCGCCTTATACTGCGGCGGAAGCGCACCTCTGCGTACGCCCCAGAAGAGCAATTCCTCTGGAGAACATGCCTCCGTCAGAGATCGCGACTCTTCGGGACGAACCCTTTGCGGGTCATCTGCCAGATTAGATTTCGCCGCTCGCCAGAAAGGTGAAGCTTGCCAGTACTCGCCGTCTTCAGCTAAATACGGTCGTGTGAGCAGCAGAAATTGATCCGCGCGCGTCACCACCTGGTAGAAGAGACCAGTTTGCTCGCGCCCCAAGCGAGGTTCAAGACCAAGAGCCTCCCGGGCAACATCCGTGAAAAACGGATCCTCACGCTCTACCTCGGGGAAGAACCCCTCCGCAAGCCCCAGAATGGCAACTGCCTTAAAGCGCAGTCCGCGCGCATTCAGCACTTGCAGAACCAGAACTGAAGGCTTACGCCAATCCAGGGGCGTTTCAAAATAGGCGCTCTCCAGAGCAGACCGGAGCTCGAGGATGAATGCCCCATACGCCGTCTCGCGTTCACCAGCCACCGCTTCGCCGAGCACGAGCGCCCGCAGCACTTCCCTGAACTCGAGCGCCGCAGCGCGATCAAGCAGCGTCTCGGCGCGCGGGAAAAAGGACAAATCTTCTAGCAGGTCTTCGAGCCATGCGACCCATTGCGAAGTGGATCTCGAGGCTGGCGGTTGAATGCGATCGCTGAAAGTCTTCAGCGCCTCCAACAGCGTCTGGGCTTGCTCCCCGCGCGGCAGGTTCGGCCAACGCGTCGCTTCGTCGTACGAGCGGCGATCTCCGTCATCGCCCGAGGCGAGGCGGACCAATGCCCCGCTCCATTCATCCAAGCCTTCGATGATCTGTCCGTAAAGGCTGAGCTCATCAAGGGCGATGGTGTAGTCATCGGTGAATCCAAATGGGCTCAGATCGAAGTACGGGGAAGAAAGCGCGTCGAGCGTGCCGCGCCGCGGCCAGTTCAAGAGCGGCAGAGCGAGCAATTCTAGCAAGGCAGTGATGCCGGGCGCGTCCGGCAGCGGATCGCCGTGGGTGAAGCGCAGCGGCAGTCCGAATTCAATCGCTGCTTCGCGCAGGAGAGGGCGATAGAGCTCAGGGTTCGGCGTGACGATTGCGCATTCCTGGGCACGGAGTCCGTCGCGCACGATGCGGGCTTTAATCCAGCGCAGCGCTTCGCGCGCTTCGTCAGCTGTCGTGCGCGCCTCAAGCTGGCAGATGTGTCCTTTTCCTTGAATAGACGCCGGATCTGGCTCAAAGAGACAGGCTTCGAATTGAGCCAGGGGCGCGGGAAGATGCACTTCCCCCTCCAGCCGATCGATCACGGCTTCGGGAAGCGCCGCTTGCAGTCTCTCGAAGGAACGCTTGAAACGACGAAAAGCGGTGCGGTCGTTCTGGAGATCTCCTGGGAAGGTGATCAGCATCTGTGATATGCGGTCGCCGAGCAGTCTAAGCGCGGAAAGTTGAGAGCCATGGAAGGAATCGAAGCCGTCCACGACCAGAAGCGGCCAGTCCGTGCACAGGTCAGGATCCGCTTCGAGCGCTGCAACCGCCAACCAGTTCAGCCCTTCGGGATCAGCCCATCCAAGTTTCCGCAACTGCTTCTGGTAGTGGTCATATAGCAGGGCGAGTTCTTGCAGCGCTTTGTCTTGCTTTGCAGCGAATTTGAGAAACGTCTGCGGCTGGACTTGGGCACGCTTGAGCTCACCGAAGCGGTCCTCCAATACACTCAGGAACCCGGGCTTGCCGGCGATTTCCTGGAAGTGGGAGAGCTTCCCCTCACTCAACGCCTCTTCAATCACGCCCCGGATCAACCGCTGGAGAACCACATCCGAGGCCAACGGAACGGATTTGGCGGCCAGCCGCAGGATCTCGTGATATAGCGTGCCGAAAGTGCCGATCTGCACGCCGAATGCCCCGCCCGCCTCAATCAGACGTTGATTGAATGCTGGAACCTGGAGGCGGTCGGGGAGGATGACCCAGGCGGGATGCCCACGAAACTGCTTAACCGCTTCCTGGACGCGGGTTATACACGCATGAGTCTTGCCCGTCGCGGGAGTTGACAGCAGGATCGTCGGAGCCATTGCCTTCACCAATCCCCTTTCTGAGTCCTTTTGTAGCACTTACTCACCAGAAGGACAACTGCCGAAATGAGAGATTTGTGGACGTGAAGATTGAATGCACTGCAGATCAGAGGAAGACCTGCGTGTTGAAACACCAGCCCATTCGTAACGAGCGGTGCTACAAAAACCTGACGCCAGCCAGGGCAACGTGCTCCTCGCGTTAACGAGTAAAGGTGAAACAGTCGCAATTCAGGGAGGACCTGTTCAAAACTCGAAACAAGTTCGATAAGTTATCCTACAAATCCCAAAATGAAGCGGAGTCAACCATCACTTTGAAGTTGTCGGTGTTGGTCGACCCAACGACTAAACCGAACCTACCCTCTGGGTAATCTTCAATAACGTACTCGCCCAGGAGCTTACCGTTGGCGAACAACTTCACATCGCTTCCATCGGTCATGACGCCGAGCCGGTTCTCTTTGTCGGGTCCAGAGAGGATCAATGCAGATGACTTCCAGCCCTGAATCCCTGTATAGTTCTCCCCGTCCCATTTGTATAAGCGAAAGCGCCCGTCACAAGAGAATTCAAAAATATATCCCTGGCTAGGATCGGGGGCGCGGAAGATAAGCCCATAGCGATCTATACCGCTGCACTGATCACCCATCGTGGCAGTAATTTCGAGATAGAAATCCGTAATATCAGCGCCTGCTGTCAGCCCCCATTCATCGTACCCGCCCCCCTCATGGACTTCCATCACCAGCGAGCCGTCTTCCATCTTGAAGGTGACATTATCCGTACTTAACATGTACCACCTACCGGCGCTATCCATGGAATCCGTCCACGTTGGCGCGCCGAGTGAGGCGATATCGGCATCGACATCCGCTTCGGTCCGTACGACGAGCGAATCGTCGTCAGCCAGACACTCGGGCACCCAGTCAACTGGAAAACCATACGGATTGATTAGATTACAGTACGGAGTGGCCTGCCCGGCGTAAATGATAATCCACTCACCGCCCTCTTTTGCTGCTATGAAATACGCGCCCTGGAGGCCGCCGCGAGCGAGGTCACCCGCAATCTCGGAGACTATGATGGTTGACTCATCAACAGGCGAATCCAGATATTCATTCATCGCTGCCTTTATCGCCTCTTCATCCGTAAGTGGTGGAGGGGTTTCGGTTGGAGGGGGCAACGTGGGCTCTTCGGCCACATCCAGTGTGGCAGTTGGTGGGATTGGATCTACAGGCTCTACCGTCTCGGTCTCGTCCATCGATGCGAGCGTCGCCGCGACGGATGTGGATATGTCATTATCATCAGTGGGCGTATCGCAGCCGGTGAGGGTCAGTAATAAAACGAGAAGTAGGATCATCATCCAACGTGTTTTCACGGTAGCGCTCCTCTCAACGAGTCGATGTATTTCCTGTGAGCATAACGTATTCACAGGAATTCGACAACGCGGCCGATGCGGGTGGCCGGCAATCCACCCAGCGGTTAATACCCCAAATACCCATACGCCAGGGGAGCTTTGTTCAACTCATCCTGGCATCGTCGCCAATGCGGCATGAATTCGTCCATGTAGGTCACGAAACGATCATTATGAAGACGCTCTAGCAGGTGCACCATCTCATGCACGATGATGTATTCCAGGCAGCAAGCCGGTTTCTTGATAAGTTCCAGATTCAACCAGATCCGGCGAGCCTTGATGTTGCAGCTGCCCCACCTTGTTTTCATTCGCTTCACGCCCCATTCAGCCACATCCTCACCGATGATGGTCTCCCATTTGGCAATCAGGGGAGGAATGGCCTCCTTGAGCTGCTGGCGATACCAGGCCATGAGGGCGCGCTCGCGTTTCTCGGCGTCACTTCCTATCCGCACAAAAAGGTCGAGTGTAGCATTGTTATGAACAACTACATTCGGCGGACCGTCGTGATAGATGACGTTCAGCAAGTAGCGCTGACCTTGATAGTAATGATGCTCCCCAGAGACATACGCCAGCGGCGATAGCTTTTCCCATCCTTCGAACTTAGCCTGCTGGCGTTTGATCCACGGCAGCTTCGCGGTCACGGCCTTGCGGATAGCTTCGTCGTCAAAGCGGCGCGGCGCGGAGACTCTCACTCTGCCGTTGGGTGGATAAACAGTGAAGTACATGTGTTTGATATTCTTACGGGTCACATCTACGACGATGTTTTCGATTTCTATCTGCTGCGCCTTGGTGTTCACGCTGTTTTTATACCAGTTTAGATACCCTTGCGCTATAGCAAACCCAATCAACTTCGTTCGGGCTAGCCTCCACAAAGGAATCTCAACTTCCTCCGATCTGTCATTGCGAGCGAAGCGAAGCAATCTCATCGTTTCTTGATGGGAGATTGAGATCCTTCGGCTTCGCTCAGGACAGGCGTCGCCCTAGCGGGCTCCTCGCAATAACAAGCGAGGGAAGGATCCTCACCAATAAATGTCATTTCGGGTGCGCCGTAATCCGCCCGCCAATAAATTGACGGGCTCATAGCAGAACCCCTTCGGGTTAGCTCTGAGGGTGCTTCGCACCTTTTTACTTTGAGCCCGGAGGTTCAGCTCCGGGCGTATCCTTGACTTGTCATTCAAGTGAGACGCATAACGGCGACTGAGAAATCCCTAAAATGCTTCGATTTCTTGCGTACGATCCTCATAATTGATTATCACGTATTTATGTGCTACACTTGTTTTCGTGGAGGTTCGTATGGAGAAACAGAACATCACGTTAGCGCTCCCCAAGGACATCCTTCGCAAAGTGAAGATACTCGCCATCCACGAGGACACTTCCGTCTCCGGCCTTCTTACGCGCATTCTCGAAGAGCTGGTCACGAAGGATGAAGCCTACAAAATTGCAAAGCAGAGCCATCTATTGCTCTTAGAAACCGGGCTCGACTTCGGCACAGAGGGATCCATCAACTGGTCAAGAGACGACGTTCATGAACGGTAATCGTGAGTTGTTTTTTGTCGACACGAATATCCTGGTCTACGCTCACGATCTATCTGCGGGTGAAAAGCACGATCGAGCGCGTGAGCTGATTCAAACGCTTTGGGATACAGGTATTGGCTGCATCAGCATCCAAGTGCTTCAAGAATTCTTTGTGACGGTAACCAGGAAAGTCGCCCACCCGATCAAAACCGAGGATGCAGCGAGGGTGATAAAAGATCTAGCAACATGGAACCTACATCAGCCAAACGCAAATGATGTGCTAGGGGCAATCGAACTACAGAGACATCATCAGGTTTCTTTCTGGGACGCAATGATCCTTTGGAGTGCGTCTCAAATGAAGTGCTCCAGGCTCTATTCAGAAGACCTCAGTTCGGACCAGATGTATGAGGGTGTCCTGGTTGTGAATCCCTTCCAAGATGAGCGATAGCCGAGCAAACGATCCGGATTCATCATCGCCTAAACCACTGCCTTTAACCCTTATCTGAATCTATCCCCCTTAATGTCAATTTGAGCAAGCCGTGCATCAGGACAAAAAAACTCGCCCATCATATGGATGGGCGAGCGGTCGTCCTCAATATCTTGTGCTTATCTCGCCTTATTCTTTATAGACCGGGCAGGCTGCACCGCTGCGAGGGCTCAAGTTGATCGACTCCGCCAGCTCGATGGCATGCGAGATCTCCTCCGGCGTGGCTTTACCATCAACCAGGATAGCTAAGATCTCGCGAAGAACCTCCGCGTAGGGCATATCATGTTTCCCATCCGCATCACGGATGACATCATCCCACTCCACCGAACCGTTGGTGAAGTTAAGCCAGGACGTCAGCAGCTGCGCCCGGGCACGCGCGCTTTGATCCATGTCATTGAGGATAAAGTCCTCCAGCGCGTTCACCGCATCAGGTCGGAATTCGCCAAATGATGAGGTCACGAATGCGCTCAGGATGCTCAAATGAGCACGCAGCTCGCCCTTGGACTCCGTATTGTTTTCATTCTTGAAGTACTGGATCCAATATCCCAGCGAGGTGCGGCATCTTTCCTTTCCACGCACGAGCACCTGGAAATACATCGAGACTTTGCCGCCATCATCGTCGTAGACGTCTACTCTCACGTTGCGCACACCCGGCTTGTCGAAGATAACGGAAGCTGTATGTGTTACATGGAATGGGTAGGTTCCCAACGGGCTGGGGAAGGGATCGGCTTTATCGCCCTCGTTGAAGTAGGTCACTTCGTCGCCGAAGCTCCAACGGATCATGAGATCATCCGAGCCCTGGTCCTCCACGTTGATTGTGAAGGTCGTTCGCTCGCCTGCAGTGGCTATAAACCACTTGCCAATCTTGCCGGCAGGTTCACCACCACGATCGTGGCTCGAGCCAGCCTGATCGCGGTAAGCCGTGAGGTCAGGCTGCAGATCGATCTCCAGCTGAGGTGACTGGTTCTTCACAGTAACTTTCAGGTCTGCCGTTCCGGCTACACCACTATCGTCAATGACCCTAACCGTCACTGTGTAGCTGCCATTATCACCATAAGCCCAGCGCAGCTTGAATGTCTTATCGGAGCGCAAGGTGAGTTCGTGGATGCCGGTGCCGTCGCCATAATCAACACTCGCCGTCCAGCGCTCGGAATCGGGATCCTGGAAGGAACCCGTCAATGCAATCGTCCCACCCTCTTTAACGCAGATCTCCTGCTTCAAGCTGATGATGGGCGGTGAGCTTTCGCTGGGTGGCTCTTCAGAAGCCGTGGGTTCGGGTGTCGGCGTGTCTGACGGTTTGGCTGTAGGTTCCTGTGTGGGTTCAGCTGTCGGTGTATCCGTAGGCTCAGCTGTTGGCGTGTCTGTTGGTTCAGCCGTCGGCGTATCGGTTGGCTCGGGTGTGAGTGTTTCTGTGGGCTCAGCCGTCGGCGTTTCCGTCGGCTCGGTTGTCGGTGTCTCTGTTGGCTCGGCTGTCGGTGGCTCGCCGTGTGCGAAGATGTCACCGGTATTATTAATATCGAAGAGGACGAGGTCTAAGTTGTTGGCTTCGGAATAGAAGGCGATTGCGGCTCCGTCGGCGCTAATCACCGGAGAATAGCTATTGTCGTTCGATTCGCCCGCATAGCTATCGACGCTAACCCTGACCGTGGTGCCCTGCAGATCACGTACAAAAATATCAGGGCTGCTGTTGGCGTCATTCGTTATAAGGTTGGTGGCATACGAGCGGAAGACGACGAAGCGACCGTCAGCGCTGATCGCTGGTTCGTCGCTGGGTCCATCCGCCTGCTCGCCGGCCGTGGAAATACTCATCCTCTGCAACATACCGTTTCGATTATCGCGCAGGAAGATGTCGCCCATGTAATTCGTATCATCAGCGACCAGATTCGTGGCATGCGACCGGAAAACAATGTACTGTCCGTCGGTGCTGAGCGCCGGTACGTAGCTTGAGCCCTCGGCTTGATCGCCGATCTGGGTCACGCTGACACGTTCAATCGCGCTCGAAGCTCTGTTC
>JAIWHF010000024.1:0-21188 GCA_048629905.1 Methanosarcinales archaeon | reverse complement strand
CGTGATTTCCGATTGGTTTAAACAAAAAGACCGCCGAATCTTGAGGTACAACTTGGTGAGGGCGGTCACTACTTTCCTCTGCGCTTCAATACGACAGGTGATTTTTGCGGGCTATTCCTCTGCCTCTGTTTCTTCCTCCTCGACACTTTCTTTAAACTCACCGGCGAAACTCTGTCTTTCTGCCGTTAATTTTGCGATTCCATTTCGAGCTTGATTGATTAGATTGGAGAGTTCGTTTTCGAGTGCTCCCAGTGTTTCGATGATGTAATCATCGGCTTCGATGCGGATATTTTCGACCTCGACTCGCGCCTGAGCGATGATTTGATCAGCGCGACCCTGGGCTGCTTCGACGATAGCGTCACGGGCGATGATGTCATCCCCCTTATCTTTCGCCAGTTTAACCGTCCGATGGGCTTCTTCCTGTGCCTGGGCTAAAACACGATCACGCTGAGCGATAACCTGTTGAGCGTTCTTCACCTCATCAGGGATCGAGATACGCATCTGGTCGATAATCTCCAGCATTCGATCTTCGTTGACGATGACGTTATTGGTCAGCGGAATCGCAAAACTCTCATTGAAGAGCTCTTCCAATCGATCCACTAGGTGCAGGATATCCATAGATCCCTCCGGTCCACCCCGTTGTTCAGATGGACCTGCTTCCAAGGATGCAAGGTTTGGACCGAAGCGTACACCAAACAGGGTTTTGCGTCAACATTGCTCAATCTCGCAAGGCAGTCATCGGGACGACATTGGGTCCATCGTCGCCGAGATCTTGAAAACGTTTTATCAGAGCTGTATGCACAAAATCTGGAACAAGCGTAGTCACATCACCGTCTAAAGAAGCGATTTCTTTGACCGTGCTGCCGGTAAGAAAACTGTGCTCCTCACTGGTGATCAATAGAACGACGTCAATATCCGAGTCCAGGCGGTGGTTTGCCAGCGCCATGCGGAATTCGTGCTCGAAATCGGAGAAAACACGCAAACCGCGGACAATCACCTTAGCTTCAACGTCACGGCAATAATTGACAATCAATCCACTGAAGATGCTCGCGTGAATCCGCTCATTATCGGCGAAGGCTCTGTTGGCCATTTCCAAACGTTCGTCTGCTGAGAAGAGCAGGTTTTTCGGCGGGTTGTCGTATACAGCGATGATGAGCTCATCAAAAATCCGAGCGGCTCGATTGGCAATGTCAATATGCCCAAAGTGAACAGGATCGAATGTCCCTGGGAAAACTGCTCGTACCATCAGCTGACCTCTCCCTTCTCGATAGACCAGAAGCGTGCCAGCTCCAGTGCAAGCGCCTCATGCTCGGGTTTCGTAAGTTCTGGGTCCTCTTCGAAGAGGCGGATCGCCTCTCGACGTGCTTTCTCAATCAAGCGGACATCCGTGAGTTGAGCTGCGCGGAGCTGTGCAAAACCCGATTGGCGAGTGCCAAGGAAATCGCCAGGACCGCGTTGTTCGAGATCCAAATCGGCGAGTTCGAAGCCGTCATTGGTCGCTTGCATGGCGGTCAGGCGGGCATTCTCAACGTCATCGTCGCGGTCGGGAATTAGAAGACAATAAGACTGAGAATCCCCCCGGCCTACACGGCCTCTGAATTGGTGAAGCTGCGCTAGTCCAAAGTGATTTGCCCCTTCGATAAGCATCACAGTCGCATTGGGGATATCCATGCCCACCTCAACGACCGAAGTGGACACCAGGACATCATTCTCGCCTTTCCGGAAAGCATTCATGACCTGCTCTTTTTCTTCCTGGCGCAAACGTCCGTGAAGCAAACCAACCTTGTACGAAGGGAAGACATTCTCTTGTAGTATCTGATGTTCATCGACCGCAGCCTTCGTCTGGACTTTCTCTGAGCCTTCGACGAGTGGATAGATGATGAAAGCCTGTTTTCCTTTTTCTATTTGGCTGTCAACGAACACATGGGCGCGTGAACGCTCACGCGGCAATAATACGCGGGTATCCACTGGTTGGCGACCGGGAGGCATTTCATCCAGAAGGGTTAGATCCAGATCGCCAAAGACTGTCAGCGCGAGTGATCGCGGAATCGGTGTCGCTGTCATAACCAACAGATTCGGGTTCTGTCCTTTGTCGCGCAGGGCTGCCCGCTGCTCGACACCGAAGCGATGCTGCTCGTCGATGATCACCAGACCAAGTTGTTTGAAGTTTACCGGGTCTTCGATCAGCGCGTGGGTGCCAATGATGACTTGGATTACGCCATCTTCTAACCCTTGGCGAATCTCGTTTTTCTCTGCTTCGGGAGTGGCACCGATAAGCAGCCGGATGGATTCTTCAGGAATTTGTGCTGAAACGGGAAGTAGTTCACGCAGGGTTTGAAAGTGTTGGTCGGCGAGGATGCTCGTGGGTGCCATAAAAGCGGATTGCGCCTTGTTGGCAGTGGTGATGCCTATGGCGGCCGCGGCAACCACAGTTTTCCCAGAGCCAACATCTCCCTGGAGCAAGCGATTCATTGGTTTCGAAGAGGCCATATCCACTCGGATGTCGTCCAGCGCCCCGTTCTGGGCATTAGTGAGCGTGTATGGAAGGTTAGATGTGAAGTGGTCGAGCCATTGATCTTCGACCTGGAGGGGTTCGGAAACGAGCTGCTCCCAATCCTGTTTTTGCCGCAACACGCCCAGCTGGAGCATGAACATCTCGCCAAAGGCCAGCCGGTGCTGCGCTTTCTTAAGTTGATCCTGGTCGTCAGGGAAATGGATTTGCTGCAGGGCGACGCTTAAGGGAACGAGATCTGCAGATTGGCGAATCTCGGCTGGGATTGGGTCCGGGACACGAGGTGCCAAGCGCTGAACGACCGAGTGAATCACACGCCGCAGCCACTTTCCAGATACGCCAGCTGTCAGAGGGTAAACCGGCACGATTCGATTCGTATGAAGTTGATGCCGTTCGAGCGGCTCCCACTCTGGACTGTTCATCGTGAGTCGACCGAGGTACTGATCGACTTTCCCGGATAACACAATACCACGGCCGGGTTTTAATTTATTCGCAATCCACGGCTGATTAAACCAGGTGACCCGCAGGGATCCGGTTCCGTCGCTCACTACGGCTTCGGTGAGCTTCATGCGACCGCCACGAACTGCACGCATCTCGATTTTCTCGATCGTTCCGATGACCGTAACATCCTGGCCATACCAGAGGCGGTTGATCGTTTCGAGTTGGGAGTAATCATCGTAACGCCGGGGAAGATGCCAAAGCAGGTCGCCCAGATTTTCGAGACCCAGCTTTGAAAGCGTCTTCGCTGACTTAGGACCGATCCCTTGAACGGTGGTTAAGGGCGCGGTGAGGGCGACAGGGGGTGAAGGCGGGGTGGATTTTTTCTTTTCCGCGTCCGCTGCGGCTGGAGGTGTTTTCTCCTCAGCGCTTTCCTGTAATGGAGTTGAGGGGAGGTCATCCTGGGTTTCAATGGTTTCCTGGGTGTCGGCTTCAATGACCGCTGCCTCTATAGAAGGGGGGGTGTCCCCGGTGTCTGATTTAATAACCGCTGCCTTAATAGGTGGCGGGGCGTCCAAGATGTCTGCTTTAATGACCTCAGCAGCTTTAGGAGGGGGGGCGTCACCGGTGGGTGGTTTAATCAGAAGGTCGTCAGCAAGCTCGGGATGAGCCGTGCGAAGCCGGTTCCACAAGCCCTGGAGCGATTCATAGCGGGAGTTTGGGGAGAGCCGGCCGTAGTCACGGAGCCGGGAAACGACCAGTTCGATGGACGAATCCGCCAAGTTTGACGCTTTCGCTTCTTCCGCCCAGGGTTCTAGCATCTGCTGAAGACCGCCTACTACCGCCCGATTATCATAGCCGCGCTCGGCTTCAAGTCGAAGAAACTTTGAGAGTTTGTCTAGGGATGGGTTCATAATAGTAAATATACGCGGGAAGGCGTGAAAGTGCCAGAGTTAATCATGTGTTAAAACGGCGAGCCCAACGCATCCTGGTCCAACGTGGACACCGATGGTCGTGGTTATATCGACGATCATCAAAGGGTTTGGGCACATGCCGACCACCCGCTCGGTGAGCTCCTCAGCTCTTTCTGGCGCTCCAGAATGGAGCACGGCGAGATGTTCAATATTTATCCAAGTAGAGGCAATGGTGATTAATTGCTCGAAAGCTTTCGTGTAGGTACGAGTTCGCGCAAGCGCATTAACGAGACCATCTTTTACTTCCACCAATTGCTTGATTTGAAGAAAATCACCGATATTGGCACGAAGCCAGGTAACTCGTCCACTTCGGCGCATATATTCGAGTCGATCGATTAGCGCAATAACATACACCCTCTCTCGAACTCGCTTCGCCGTACTCACAACTTGGTCGAAATCCAATCCTGTTATGACCGCTTGGGCAGCCTCGATGGCTTGGAAGCCAACACCCATGGAGAGCTGGCCGCTGTCAAATACTTTCACGCGGTCGTCAAAGTTGTATGCTGCTTGCTTAGCGGTATCGACTATACCGCTGAGATTGGAAGATAAGTGGATAGAGAGGATACGCTCGACACCGCTTTCAAGCAGATGTTGGTAGGTCTCTTCGAAGACGAGTACGGATGGCACTGCCGTTGTGGGAGGTGTCCGCAGGTCTGGCATTCGCTGGTAGAACTCAGCTCTTGATATGTCAAGACCATCCAAATACGTTTCGCCGTCCAAGGTCAGCACCGCTGGAATCACGGAGATATTCAGGGATTCGGTGGTGTCAATCGGGATGTCAGCTGTGCTGTCCGTTACGATAGCAAAGGGACTGGTTTTGATGGTCATATGGATTCTTCTTTAGATTCCAGCACGATTGCCCCGAGACCGTTGAAGCCGATGAAAGGTGCGAGCGTAGGACC
This sequence comes from Methanosarcinales archaeon, assembly GCA_048629905.1. GTDB lineage: Bacteria > Chloroflexota > Anaerolineae > Anaerolineales > E44-bin32 > E44-bin32. The sequence goes on along the minus strand of JAIWHF010000024.1, from coordinate 16,362 downwards.
ATAGCATACCTGTGAAATCGGCGAGCTCGGGTATAAAGAGCGCAGTCGGTCAGCGATATAGAGTGCGTCTTGTGTTGGCTTTCCATATCCATGAAGGATACCCAGGTGGTCTACTCCTGAAAATTCACAAACGAATTCGATCAACTTTTCCAGCGCCCGTGGTCTAGATCGGACCTTTTCCATGGGTTGAAGTTCACCATTTTCGATAGTCAGGAAGGGAATAACCCCCAGCATATTTCCCAGAATTGCCTGAGACTGACTTACGATTTGGTTTCGTGCCAGATAAGAAAGATCATCAAGAAACATGACCGTGTAGAGACGGGTGATCATTCCGCGAACGGTTTTTACCAATTTTTCCAGCGATTCGCCCCGCTGCATTCCTTGTACGCAGGTTTGTACTATCAAACCCAGTCCGATAGATGTGGTCTGGGAGTCGACCACGTGGATGTCCATCCTCCCCAGGAACTGTTGACTGGCTTTTTGCGCGTTTTTAAATGAGTCGGTTAATCCTGAGGATGAATGGATGGATAAAATATAATTCGTCTGGGTGCTCAGTTGTGCATAAATATCTGCGATTTGATCGACTGAAGGGCTTTCAATGTGTATCTCCTGATCACATTCTTTAAGCGAAGGACGGAGATTATGCAGGTCAGCATCAGGGCCATCGGGAATGCTGATATTTCCACAGTGGGCAGAGATTGGAGCGATTGTTACCCCGTGTTTTTGGGCGAAGTTTGGGGTTGTGAATCTAACTGCTGCGTCGGTGACGATTTTGATCATAGATGATACTTACTCGATGGAAAGGATGAGTTGATAGTGTGGTTGAGTGCCATCGTGGACTTCGATCTCCTGCTTCGGGTAGATTTCGCGAACGATATCTGCGAGCTGGTTAGCCTGCTTCGCATTCAAGTCTTCACCATAGTACATGGTGATTAATTCATATTCCTCTGTTGAAGCTTCTTTGAGAATATCGGTCAGGACTTCCTCTATCGATTTGCCAGAACACGAAAGTTTCCCGTTGAGTAGACCGATCACCTGTCCCGTTTCTACCTTAACATCATCAATCTCAACTGAACGAGTGGCAGTTGTGATTGCGGCAGATTGGATTGATTCGAGCGCCGCCGTCATCGCTGTGGCCGTGGTGTCGAAATTGCCATCAGAGTTCCATGCGAACATGGCAGCAATACCCTGGGGAACGGAAACGGTGGGAATTACTGCGACTTTCTTAACCGTCAGTTCGGTCGCCTGTTGAGCGGCCAGGATGATATTTTTATTGTTGGGCAGGATTACGACCTGATCAGTTGGCAGATTTTCAAACGCGTTCATGATCTCCTGTGTGCTTGGATTCATCGTCTGGCCACCCTCAATGAGAGCTGTGACCCCCAGGCTGGCGAAGACTCGCGCGAGACCCACACCTGGAGCGACTGCAACTACGGCAATCTCTCCGGGCTCAATGCTCTGAAGACGGATCTCAGACAGAGAATGGTCATGTTCTGGTTTTGCGGTTTGAACCATTAGGTTCTCGATGGCAATATTCGTGATTGTCCCTAAGCCTTTGACGTAGTCTATGGGCTCGTATTCTTTTTCATCCTCCACGTGGATATGCATGCGGTACATCCCATCGCCCTCGCCGACCTGAATGGATGTGCCAATCTCCTCCAGTTTTGTGTAGAAGGATTTGAGATCTAACGACTCCTCGGGAGAGAAGTCAATGATGACTTCCCAATCCTGACCAGGCTCGATGGACTCTGCTGCTCTGTCCAGGTCAAGCAAACTCAAAGGTTGGACGCTGAGAAGTGGTTGATCAAGCGGCAGTCGGTAAGCGGCGCGAAGCATGCCTTCCAGGATAAAGAACAAGCCTTTGCCGCCGCTATCGACGACACCAGCATCCTTTAGCACTGGCAGGAGATCGGGTGTCCGTTCGACGGAATCGTCGGCGGCTTCCACAACCCGCTCGAGAAGCTCGAGGGTGGAAGTTATTCCACCATCCAATGCTTTCTGTGCCTCAGTAGCAATATCTTTTGAGACTGTGAGGATTGTCCCCTCCACGGGGCGTACGACGCCTTTATACGCCGTCTCACTCGCCTCTTTAAGGGAGGAAGCGAAGGATTCGGCGGTCATCATTTCTTCGTTTTCCAGAACGCGGGCGAACCCACGCCAGATCTGTGAAAGAATGACACCAGAATTGCCGCGTGCGCCCATGAGTGCGCCTTGTGCTATTGCAGATGCCACATCTCCTACGGAGCGTTCGCTAATATTGTCGATCTCGTCTACTGCCGATTGCATCGTCAGAACCATGTTGGTTCCAGTATCACCGTCCGGGACGGGGAAGACATTCAATGAGTTGACGAGCTGCTGGTTGGTTCGGAGCCAGTCCAGACTAGCGAAAAGCATCTGGCTCAGGATGGCTCCATCGATCTCTCGAGCTCCCTCAAGAAGGCGCGCTCGAAGCACTGGATCTATATCTTTGTGTGGCTTGCTCATCGAGCCTCCGGGCGGCGATTAGTCTCTGCTGCTGACCCGCAAGCCTTGAACATGAACGTTCACAGCTTTAACAGGCATACCAAGTGATCTTTCTACCTGGTAGTGTACGGTGTTGGCGACACTCGCAGCGACAGAAGAAATTCGGGTTTGATATTCAACGATGATATACAGATCAATGGTGATTTGATCGTCTGAAGTGCTGACCTGTACACCGTGCCGAGGGTCGCGTACGAGAGCCTGGGTGATGCCGTCGACGATGTTCTTCGAGGCCATACCAACGACACCGTAAGACTGCAGAGCGGTTTGCGATGCTATTGTGGCGATCGCCTTCGGTGAGACGATGATTCGCCCTAGAATAGTACTTTCGTCGGTCATTCGATTCCTCTCCCATCATAGAGCTAGGCATTGATGGACGGTCTAAGCTGTGGTAACATTTGCGCCGGTCCATAAATAAACGATTTCGTTAGAAAGGAAGCATCCTAGATGGCTAAGTGTGAGAATTGCGGCAAAAAAACCATGTTCGGCCAGAGCCGTAGCTTCTCCATGAAGGCGACTAAACGCAAGTTTCGTCCCAACCTTCAGAAAGTGCAGGTCATGGAAGGCGGGCGCATGGTTCAGAAGACGCTGTGTACAAAGTGCATCAAACGGATGGCCCGCGTCTAGTCTCTTACCTTCCTCCTACTACTTCCAATCGTAACCCATGGTCGCCTTCAAGGCGACCTGTTGCGTTCACCTTGATTCTATCCCAAGTGATGATTGTAACTCACGAAAGCCAGCCGTGATCCCCTTAGCGTGCTGGAAGATTGCACTTGCGGCGACGAAATAATCTGCCCCTGTGTCGGCGCATGCAGGCGCGGTCTTGGAATTAATTCCGCCATCCACTTGTATGTGAGTGTCCAGACCCGCTGCGTCGATTAAACTGCGTGTGCGGCGGACTTTTTCTACAGAAGACTCGATGAAGCTTTGGCCGGCAAAACCAGGCTGAACGGTCATCACCAAAACAAGGTCAACCAGATCGAGAATATCTTTGATCTCACCAACCGCTGTTCCAGGGTTAATCGCTATGCCGGCATTTAGTCCCATATCCCGGATCATGCTGAGCGTATTTCGTGGCTGAGGGCAGACCTCATAATGAACGCTGATTGCGCTCGCCCCGGCTGTGGAAAAGGCCTCTAAATAGCGCTCTGGATTCTCAATCATCAGATGAACATCGAGAGGTAGATCTGTTGCCCGTCTGCAAGCCTCGACGAAGCCTGGACCCAACGCAATATTGGGAACGAAGTGCCCATCCATGATATCTAGATGAAACCACTCGGCACCAGCTTCAACGCACTCCGCGATTGCATCACCCAAGTTTAAAAAATCCGCCGATAGGATCGACGGCATGATGACGTAATTCTTGACCATCATGTAATCATACCTTTCGGGTCAGGAAATGACAAGACAAAAGCTTTTTTGGCGTCGGGGGATGCCTCAATGGGGGTCGTTTCTCTGCTTTTCAGCGGCCAACTGACCGCACCCCGCCTGGATATCGATCCCGCGGCGGACGCGGACCGTTGTAGAGATTCCAGCCTGTTCTAAGGTGTTTTGAAAACGTGTGACTCGATCGAGGTTAGCAGCTTTCCCTTCGTAACCATCGGTTGGATTGAGAGGGATGATGTTTATATGGCAGTTCATTCTGTGTACCCAATCTGCCAGTGCCGCAGCTTGTTCATCTCCGTCATTCACCCCTTGAATGAGCGCCCATTCGAAGGTGATCCTCCGTCCACTCTGCACCGTATAGGAGCGGCATGCGGGCATCAACACATCCAGCGGATAGCGACGATTGATCGGCAGCAATCGTTCACGTAAAGGATTTGTAGCCGCATGCAGCGAAATTGCGAGGTTCGCCTGACGATGTTCTTGGGTAAATCGTTCGATCATCGGGACCAAGCCAACTGTGGAAATTGTAAATCGACGTTTTCCGAAATTGAAACCTTCGGGATCGTTCAGGCGGTCGATCACATCCATCGAAGCATCGTAATTCTGAAAGGGTTCACCCATTCCCATAAATACGATGTTCGAAAGGCGGTCGCCGTGGGCATCAAGCTGCCTGGCTACCCTGATTACCTGCTCAATGATCTCGCCCGAGCTCAGGTTGCGTTTAAAGCCCATCTGACCTGTGGCGCAAAACACACAACCCATGCCACAGCCGATTTGAGTAGAAATACAGGCAGTATGGCGGCGATGGTAACGCATCAGAACAACTTCTATCGCCTTTTCATCCTGAGTTTCCAGGAGGTACTTTTCGGTTTCGCCGTCCCGGGAGCTGACTGTTGATTGAACGGATAAGGCAGAGAAGGCGAGCGTTGTTTCTAGTTGTTCGCGTAGATTTTCGGGGAGGTTGGAGATTTTCTGGGGGGAGGGCGCTAAGTTCTTATATATACCCTCCCAGAGCTGTCGGGCACGGTAGCGTTCAGCGCCGAGTGTCTGCAGGTGGGCCTCTACCTGGGGCAGGGTCAGGTCGAAGAAAAATGGCTTAGGTTTCACTCGTGTATCCTTGCGAGCTCGAGCGTGAGGGATGGCAGGTCATCAAAGATCCAATCGGGTTTGATCGTCGATGCTTCCGCCTGATCACTCGTTGTCACCCCGGTGAGAAGCAAACAGGCTGCTATTCCAGCACGTTGGGCGCCTAAAATGTCGGTCTCTAGCCGGTCACCCAGGGCAAGGATCTGCTCGGTTGATAGACCTAGTCGTTCTCTAGCGAGGTTAAAAAGGCGGGGTTCCGGCTTGCCGATAATAAGCGGTTCTACGCCTGTTGTAAGTTGAACGGCTTTAATAAAAGCACCTGCGCCAGGAGCCTGTCCGCGCTCAATCGGAAAACTCAGGTCCGGGTTGGTGGCGACGAAAAGTGCCCCCGATTGAATGGCGATGGAAGCTTCAGTCATCTTCGTCCAGCTGATCTCGCGATCGAAGCCCATTACGACGGCTTGCACACCGTCGGCTGAGTCATGAAGGCGAAATCCTGCAGCGGATAGCGCGCCCTTCAGCGCGTCTTCTCCGATAGCGTAGATCGTGGTTCCTGAGGGGAATTGTTGTTGCAGGTGAGCTGCGGTTGCCAGTGAGGAGGTCAGCACCTCAGCTGGATCGATCTGCACACCAGCACCGTCCATGCGATCAACCACACTCATTGGTGTGGCGGTGGAGTTGTTTGTGACCAGCAAAAACGGCATGGAGTTGGTTCGCAGGAATGAAAAGAATTCGGGTACGCCCTCCAGAAAAGTCCGCCCGCGCCAAAGCACGCCGTCCATGTCGATAATCAGGCCTTTGATGTCCGCCAGTTTTCTCATAATTACCTTAGGCTTAGCACCGTGATGTTCCCTGTTCGAAGCGTCGGGTAAAGCCGCAGATCTTTGCGCTCGATCTCTTGAAATCAGCCGCGGAATTTCTTCAGCAGGTATTCATATACCGGTTGATCGATGCGCCCTTTTTCGAAATCCGTGCGCTCTTCGAAATTCTCGTTGCCGATGAACTGGCGGAGCGCAGTCTGGGTTTTCTGATCATATTCTCCTGTGATTTCCTCGATTTCATAGCCCAGATTCTGCATCATTTGCTGCAGAGCTTCGCAGACTGCGGCGTCGATTTCAAGCTCCTCTTCAGATGGGCTTTTCCCGAAATACAGGCTATGAAGCCCGAGGATCTCCTTCAGGCGTGAGACTGGCTCTTCGTGATCGTCGACACGATAATCGATCCAGCGGTCGTTAAAGCCCCCATATCCGCCTTCGGGTTTTACGACATAGATCGCCGCGCTCTGTTTCCCGCGGCGGTCGCCACCTGCCCGATCAGCGGCAAGCAACGCATCGAGCAAGCGTTCGGGAAGGTCTTTCTTTGAGCCCTCAAACGTGGAAGCCATCTGCTCGATCACTTCCGGACCGGTGAGTATATTTCCCTGAACGCAGTAATTCTCACCGGTTTTCCCGCCGGCCCATTCGAAGCATTCTGCGCCTGTGAAGGTCGCTGAACGACCTTGTGCATCGACGATCCCTACCTGGCGAAGCTCTCGCTCTTCGTCGTTCGCCAGCAGCTCATTCAAAGTTTCCTGGGCAGAGCGGCCCTTCGACATGAGTTCCAAGCCTTGCGGACCGAAGGTTGTATTGGCATAGGATTGTGTGGCAACGGCGCCTGCGCCCGCTTGAGCCCAGGGGACGACAGCGCCGACGGCCGGGAACTTTGAGGCGACGGCGATGCCCCAAGCATCCACAGTCGCATCGTAAGCAACGATTGAGAAAGTAGAAAGCCTATTCATGTTTATTACCTGAGAGAGTGAATTGGATCAAGCGGCGTCGGGCAGGCTCTTGTCGCTGATCGGGAACTCCTCCCCGTTTTCATCGTAGAGGTGGGGTTTTCCCGTGCGGTGAATTGCCTGCTCATCAACCAGAACACGGCTGATGTCTGGGCAGGAAGGGATGTCGTACATCACGTCGAGCAGAGCACCCTCGATGATTGCGCGCAGGCCACGCGCTCCTGTCTCTCGTTCGAGGGCGAGCTGGGCGGCTGCAGTGAGCGCTTCTTCGGTGAATTCAAGCTCCACCTTATCCATCTCAAGCAGGCGTTTATACTGCCGGACGAGTGCATTGCGCGGCTCGGTGAGGATGGCGCGCAGCGCTTCTGCATCGAGGGGATCAACATTTGTTACTACCGGCAGACGACCGACAATCTCTGGAATCATCCCGAATCGCATCAGATCGTCTGGTATGACCAGGCGTAGAAGGGCGCTTTCCTCGAGTTTTTGTGCCATTGTGTCCGTGACCGTACCGGAAAAACCCATTCTGCCGCGGTGCCCAACACGCTCGGCGACGATATCGGCCAGCCCGGAGAAAGTGCCGCCGCAGACAAAAAGAACATCGGAGGTATCGACCTGTATGAACTCCTGCTGTGGATGCTTCCGTCCCCCTTGCGGTGGGACGTTCACAACCGCGCCCTCGATGATTTTCAAGAGCGCCTGCTGGACTCCCTCGCCAGAGACGTCACGTGTGATGCTCGGATTATCGCCGCTTTTGCGGGCGGTTTTGTCAATTTCATCGATATAAACGATGCCGCGTTCGGCACGCTGAACGTTGAAATCGGAAGCCTGCAGCAGACGCAGGAGGATATTCTCTACATCTTCACCGACGTAGCCGGCCTCTGTGAGCGCTGTGGCGTCGGCGATGCAGAAGGGCACATCGAGACTGCGGGCCAAGGTCTGGGCAAGAAGCGTCTTACCGCTTCCTGTGGGACCAGCAAGTAGAATATTGGCCTTATCCAATTCCACATCGTGGTGGCCGCGGTTGGCGATGCGTTTGTAATGGTTGTAGACAGCCACGGAAAGCACGCGTTTTGCGTGCTCCTGGCTGACGACATATTCTTCAAGATTGTCGTAGATTTCTCGAGGGGACAGGGATGGCTTACCGGAAGAGGAAAGACCACCAGACGGCCGGGCTCCTTCGCCCTCTAAGATATCCTGGCAGAGGTCGACACATTCATTGCAAATGAAGACGCCTTCAGGACCGGCGATAAGGCGATGGATTGTCTCCTCATCGCGGCTGCAGAAGGAGCAACGGCGTGCCTCGGGTACCTGTGGTTCCTGTTTCTTGGGCATAGACCTAGACTTTTATTTCTCTTTTTCCTCTTTATCCTCGTTTTCATAGGGCTCGAGGATATGGTCGATGAGGCCGTATTCCTGTGCAGTCTTTCCGGTCATGTAGAAATCGCGCTCTGTATCCCGTTCGATAACATCCAGAGGTTGATCCGTATGGTGTACGAGTATATTATTCAATTCTGCACGCAAACGCAAGATCTCTTCTGCCTGGATGGCGATATCCGTGGCCTGACCCTGGATGCTGCTCAAGGGTTGGTGTAAGTGAATCGTTGCGTGCGGTAGGGAGTAGCGTTTCCCTTTTGTCCCTGCGGCTAACAGAATCGTGCCAAACGAGGCCGTCATGCCTACAGCGACTGTAGAAATCGGCGAGCGGACTTGCTGCATGGTGTCGTAGATTGCTAGACCAGAGTAAATCTGACCACCAGGGCTATTTATATACATGTTAATCTGTCGGTCGGGATCCTCGCGATCGAGGAACAATAGCTGTGCAACCATAAGATTGGACACCTGGTCGTTTATCGGGGTGCCAAGGAAAATGATGCGTTCGCGCAAGAGCAGCGAGTAGATATCATAGGCGCGCTCGCCACGCCCGCTCGATTCGATCACCATTGGAATTATTGAACGTGGATCTTTACCATCCATGATTGGATATTTACTCCTTTTCCATGTCATCTGCGCCTGAGTCCTCAGGTGCAGAATCCATACCATTATTCTCTTCTTTGCCGTTAACTTCTATAGTAGATACATCCTGTTCTTCTGCTTCACCTTTGGCGATTGCGATTATACGGCGTATTGCCTTATCGGTTAGAACATCCATGGCAATGCGATGACGCCCTGCGGGGGATTCGAACGCTTCAAGAAGTCGTTTATCAGCTTCCGCCCCTAAAGGTTCGACAAGGCGCTTGATCTCAGCGTCTATTTCATCATCTTCTACCTTCAGTTCTTCGACATCAACAATCTTGCCTAATACAAGGCCGCGCTTGATGCGCTCAATTGCTTCAGGTTCGAGCTCCTCGCGGAGATCTTCCTCCGTTTTTCCTTCGATCTTTAAATAATCCTCGAGCGCAAGATTTTGGTTACCCAGGCGCATACGTAGATCTTGCAGGAGGTTCTCCGTCTCTTCTTGAAGGACGATGGGCGGATATTCCACAGAAGCTCCTTCGACGATTTTCTGCATGATTTCGTCCCTGTATTGGGTTTCCGCTTCCATTTCCGCCTGTGTCTGAAGATTCTCGCGAAGCTTCACTCGCAAATCGAGCAAGCTTTCAAATTCGCCCAGGTTTTGCGCCAGTTCGTCGGACCACTCCGGGATGAAGCGGGATTTCACTTCCAGGCACTTGATGTGAAACTTGGCTGCTCGTTTTCTCAGATCTTCATTTGGATGGTCGTCAGGAAAAGTGTATTCGTAGGATTTTTCATCCCCGGCAGCCAAGCCCAGAAGATGCTCCATAACACCAGGGGTGGGGACATCGGTTTCCGGGTCGACCAGGACGGAGATATCTTTCATGTCTATCAATTGCGCGTCTTCCTCATCCTCTGGATCAAGGAGTTCGCCGGATAAATCGATGATCACCAAATCTGTCTCTTCAGCCGGGCGCTCGACAGGCTCTATCAACGCTTGTCGCTGACGAATTTCCTCTATTGCTTCTTCAAAAGCCTCGTCCGTGACTTCAGCTTCTTCGAAGGGGATCCTAATTTCTCGATATTCGCCCAGATCGACCTCAGGCGCAAGGGGCACCGTATAGCGAAGCTTGAGCGGGTCTTCGCGGATAACTTCCTCTAGCGAGCCGGGAGCGTAGGGTTCGATCTCGGCTTCTTCGAGCGCGTCACGATAGATTTCCTGGCCGAGGCGCTCCAGTGCTTCTTCGAAGATAACATCTTCGCCGAATTTCCCCACGATCACCTCGTAGGGCGCCTTCCCGGGGCGAAACCCGGGAATTTTGGTCCCGCGGCTGAGACGTCGTGCGGCGGCTTGCATTGCTGTCTGAAGTTGGTCCGAATCGACTTCAATCTGAAGTTCAACTTGGCGGTTTTCCAGGTCTTGTCTTTCGATTTTCAATATACTTTCCTTCCAGGCAGTTTTGAATATCTACGGGGGAAAACTGATGGCTTGATCTTCCTGAATGAGACCAAGCCAAGCGAAGAGCTCACAGTGGGGAAGGTGGGATTTGAACCCACACGCCCAAGGGCACGTGATTCTAAGTCACGCCTGTCTGCCAATTCCAGCACTCCCCCCCAATGCAAAGATTATAACTTTCGCTCGAAGGAGTGACAAGGTGGGCAGGGAGGGGGTGTAGGGAATTGGTTTTTTTGGCAATCAACGTAAAGACACGCCGTCGGGGCGTCTCTACGATTTTGAAATGAGAGATCACATCACCACGAATGACGTAGCGAATCAGGAGATCTCCAGGAGCGTCCCGTGCATCTGCGCAAGATGCAGGAGATCATGGTCCGTTGTGATTCCCATCAACTCGAGCAAAGAGGTAGGACCCAGCAGGGAGTGCACAGCGGGCCTGCCCCATTCGTTCTCGGTGAGAACCTCCAATTCCTGCAGAAGGGCCACCCGTGCTTCGAGAAAATCACTTAGCGCTTCCGGCCCGGATTGACTGAGGTAATCTCGCTCATCCGCCCAGGGATCGGTGTCGAGCGCCGTCAGATGGGGTGGTTCGGCGGCGGAGAAAGCTGCAAGCCGAGGCAGATTGACTTCCCTCTCTACATCGCGTAGATGACAGACGATTTCCACCGGCGCCCATTCACCCGTTGCTGGTCGTCGTTTCCACTCGTCGTCTGCGAGCTCACGAACAAGCGTTGCAAGCGCGCCAGCATGTCCGCGGAAGCGGGCGGAGATCGCCTGCGCTGTGCGGATTTCATCGGGATCGGGGGTGTCTACTTGCTGCTCTATCCACCCAAGCAAATCGTCTAGACTTCCGCCGGGGTACTTATCATCGGGGTCATCTGAAAGATGGAAGACGCGCATGGATAATGCTCGCGCCGGGTCGAGGTCGAGCCCGGGGTCATTTCCTACCATTACAACCTCATGCGGCTTGCGACCTAATTGACCGAGGATCTCGGCGTAATACGCTGGTTGGGGTTTTGTGAAGTGGAAGATTTCGTAGCTCGTGATCATCGCGAAAGGGAGTTCTTCAGGCGCCAGGTTGGCCCATCGAAGCCGCTCCTCGATCGCAACCTTCGGAAAGAGAGGGTTGGTGGCAACGACGACCTCAAAACCCTGGTTGATAAGACTCTCCACAACGGGTCTTGCCGAAGGACGAGTGCCGGTAACGGATTTTAGTGAGGGGAAGATTTGTTTGTAGAAAGTGTAAATCTGAGCTTCAACTTCGCCCTTGTTGAGATCCAAAGCTGGGTAGAAGTAATCCGCAAAAGCTTTTTCAAGTGTCACTCGAGGGTCGGTGTTTTCAAGCATCTTCTGGCTGCCGACGACAAGCTCGCGAATAAATTCATCTGGAGCTAAAGTGTCGGACATGTAATCTCCCAACCGCTGGAAATAGGCTGGGAGAAAACTCTCCATCTTGTTATCAAGGAGCGTATCGTCCAAATCAAGAAGGATGGTTTTGAGCATTATTCCTCCGCGGAGGTTCTAAAAACAGGAAATTCGAGGTGGCACTGTCCGCAGCCGATCTCTGGTTCGGGCACATCCTGGAGAGTTTTCGTGCAGAAGGCTGCAATTTCAATATTTCGTCGAAGACCGAGGAAGCTGCGTTTAACCTTCGCTTCCAATACCATATTGGGGCAGGCGTTGGCCATCTTGATCCTGGGAACTCTACACTTTTCGCAAAGATCAGGTGTGTATTCTCCACCGTCGGGGGTACTCTCTAGCAGACGGCATTCCTGTATGGATCGACCTCGATTGAAGTCCTCGTAGTAGTAGGGGCATTCTTTGCCGGCAGGAGTAATCATAGGGATGGGGACGTGGTTTAGTTGATCTAAACCCGGGTCAAGTACTCACCGGTGCGGGTGTCGACACGAATTTTATTGCCCTTCTCAACGAAAAGAGGGACCTGGACCTTGAGGCCGGTCTCCATCGTAACGGATTTATTTGCGCCTGTGGCAGTGTCGCCTTTTACCGCCATCTCCGCCTCTGTGACTTCGAGATCGACCGCAGTTGGGAGTTCAAGCTCGATCGGTTCTTGATCGTAAAAAGTGAGCTTCACCTCCAAATTTTCAGTGAGGTAATTAACTGCATCTCCCACCGCTTCGCTATCAAGCGCCGGCTGCTCGTATGAAACCATGTCCATGAAGTGGTACAGGTTCCCGTCGTAGTAGAGGAATTGGGCGGTGCGGTAATCGAGCCGAACGTCCTGCACCCGATCGCTTGATGTGAAGGATTTTTCAAGGACGGCGCCGCTGCGCAAGTTGCGCACTTTTGTGCGGATCGTTGCTTTGCCCCGTCCGGGTTTATGGTGGGTGTACTCGATTACTTTAAAGAGGTTCCCATCCAACTCAAAGGTCACACCATTTCGCAGTTCGTTGACATCAATCACGTTGTTCCATCCTTCGACTTATTTGATGAGATTTAATGTGTCGATTATAGCCGGACGCGGCGAGGGGCGTCAATGCGCGATTAAAGACCAAGCCAGCGAGTCGCTGCTTCCGGAAGCTCGGCCAGGGTTCCGAGTTTGACGCTGCAGCGGGGGAGCGAATCGACGAAGAAACGTCCATAGAATTTCGAGATGATTCTGCGGTCGAAGACCACTACGACGCCTCGATCTGAGCGGGTACGGATCAGCCGGCCAAAACCCTGCCGGAAACGCAGGATGGCTTCGGGAAGCATATATTCATCAAAGGGGGATTCGTATGTGTCTGCGCGAGCGGCGATGATGGGGTCGTTGGGGACTGCGAATGGCAGGCGCACAATCCCAAGCACGGAGAGCGCCGGTCCGGGGATGTCAACGCCTTCCCAGAAAGAGCGTGTGCCGAGCAGGACGGCCTGCTCTGTCGATCGGAAGCTCTCCAATAAGGCGTGGCGGGAGGCTCCCCGACTCTGCTCGAAGAGATGAATACCCTCACTCGTTAGAGGTTCGGCCAAGGCGCGGGCGGTAGCCTGGAGCTGGGCATTCGATGTGAAGAGGACCATTGTCTGTCCTCCGATCTCTGTAACCAGGCGGATCAATCCACTTTCGAGTGCTCGTTGATAGGCTTGCCGTTGGACGGGCTCTGGTATGTCGTTCACGAGATAGAGCAACGTGGAGGATTCGTGATCAAAGGGTGAGCCGAGGGCCAACTCGTCTGCGTCCTGTGCGTACAATCGCCGGCGGATATAGTCGAAGTCGCCGGCTGTTGTGAGCGTGGCCGAGGTCATAATTACAGCTTCCTTTTCGTGCCAAAGATAGCGCTCCACGAGCGGTCCGACTTCGAGGGGAGCGGCATGCAGCGAAAGACGCTCGCCGGGTGGGCGGACATTAGCCCAATAGATATCAGCCGGGTCCGGTTCGAAAATCATCCGTTCGAGGTGTTTGTAGACATCACCGAGGCTGCGGCGGGCGATGCGTGCCGCGACCGACAGGTTCTCGGCAGCATCGACCCCTGTCTCGGCCAGACTTTCAAGATCATCGGCCATTTCTGCAAGTTTCTCAACGATCTTCGCGAGCGGGCCGCGCAGATTTTCCCAGGATATCTCCACCTTTTCCCAATTAGGTAGCGTCCTCGTAGCGGGGACGATACGCATCTGCTGCCCGTAGAATCCCAGCTCTCGCCCTTCACGCTGATTCTCAAGAACTTCAGAGATGTGTCCGAATAGAGTCTTGGACATTTCGATGCACTCGACAGTCCGGTCGGAGACTGCGCTGATGACTCGATCGACCTGTGTGGAGCCTTCGGGAGGGAGTGAGGCGCGGGCGACTTCAAAAATCTGACGCAGGAGTCCCCTTGTTCGGCTCCCCAGGTCGCGCAGAACGCGTTGAACTTCCATCTCCGTTACGCTATAGCTCAGGCCGTTTGTCGTTGCTGACTCAAGGTGATGTGCCTCATCGATGATCAGGTGTTGATACTCGGGAATCACACGGTTTCCGATGGCGATATCAGCCAATAAGAGCGCATGATTAACGATGATGACATGGGCGTGCTCTGCTGCAAGACGTGCGCGGTAATAGGGGCAAGTCCCGCCAGTATGTTCAAGGCAATTCTCGAGCGAGCAGTCCTCGTTATCTGCAGACAATCTCGCCCAGATTACAGACTCTTCCCGAGGTAGGTTGAGCTCGCTGCGATCGCCGCTGCCGCCGTTGGTCAGCCAGAGCAGGAGCTTGGTGAGGACACGCGCATCATCTGGCGATCGCGGACCCAGGCTGCGCAAGGTGTTGAAGCGGCGGGGGCAGAGGTAATTGCCGCGCCCTTTAAGAACCGCTGCCTGGTAATCAGTGCCCAGGGCCTGATTCAGGTCCGGAATGTCTTTGTGGATCAATTGATCCTGGAGGTTGAGTGTATTGGTTGAGATGACTACGGGTTGCCCATTTTGTGTCGCCCATGCGAAGGCAGGCGCCAGGTAAGCCATCGATTTCCCCGTCCCCGTTCCAGCCTCGACCAATAAGTGCTTGCTCTCAGAGAGCGCTTCCGTTACCGCTCTCACCATGCTGATCTGCTGTGGACGATCTTCATATCCTGGAAATGCGCGTGCCATCGATCCGCCCGGCTCGAAAATGGAGGCGATCTCCTCCACATCAAGTGGTTCACGTTGAACCGATGGGGTAAGCTTTTCTTCCGGAATGTGGGCTTTTGGGAACAGGGTCGGGAATTCACCTTCTGCAGGTTCTTCTTTCTCACGCCTCTCACCGTAGGCCAGATCGAACACCCAGCTGGCGCCCCATTCAATTTCCTCTCCGTAGCGGGTAATCTCCTCCAGGATGGGGAAGGGGATTGTGCGCGCTTCCTCGTATAGTTGGAGAAAAACCTGGCGAGTTGTGTGGGCGTCATCTATCGCCCGGTGGGCGGCTTGCACAGGTACGCCGAGCGACTGCGCCAATGCCTGGAGACCATACCGTCCGTGGGAGGGAAGCATGACAGAAGCCAGGTCGAAAGTGTCAAGGTAGGGATTTAGCTCGAATAAGCCGCGGCGCTTCATGAATCCCAGATCGAATTGGATGTTATGCCCCAGGATGGGTAGGTCGCCGACGAAAGCCTCCAGATCGGCGAGAACGTTAGTGATCCGAGGAGCACTTGAGATCATGGCGTCCGTGATGCCGGTGAGTTGAACGATCGCGGGGGGGATCGGGCGGCCGGGGTTGATGAGTTCCGACCATTCATCTTCGACGCGGTCGCCGCGAAATCGTACCGCGCCGATTTCAATGATGGCGTCGCGAGTAGGATCCAGACCGGTGGTCTCGAGGTCGAAGGCGATTAGTGATTGCATAGGATTGAGGGGGCATTATAGCATCCATGATAGTGCCCTATGCTATACTGCGAAGGCATTTTGAAGGAGCAGGGCTGGCGTGGGATCATTTCGAAATCAAGACTTTAGTAAGGGTAACGAATGAAGGAAAATGGTGTTCTCCCTTATAGAAGATCAGGATTCAAGGCTGGTGCGGTATGAAAGATCCGGCGATGGATGAAATGTCGCTGGCGCAGCGAGCGGGTTCAGATCCTGAGGCTTTCGGCGAGCTATACGAGCGGCACGTCCGGAAGATTTACAACTATATATATTATCGGACGGGGAACGTTCATGATGCGGAGGACCTGACAGAGATGGTCTTCCAACGAGCGCTGCGGCACGTTGCAACGTTCGAGGATAAAGGAGTTCCCTTCACAGCCTGGTTGTATCGGATAGCGCACAACCTGGTTGCGAACTGGCACCGTGATCGCAGTCGTCGCCCGATCGTCCCGCTGGATCAGCATGTAGCGGTGAGTGAAGGTTCCGCGCACCCAGAATCGGAGGCGATGGCTCTTGAGGAGACCGAGTTGCTGATGACGATCGTGCGGCAACTCCCGCCCGACCGACAGCAGTTATTGATCCTGAAATTTGTTGAGCGTATGTCGAACGCGAAAATCGGAGAAGTGATGGGTCGAAGTGAGGGGGCGGTCAAAAGCCTGTATCACCGGACATTGAATGCCCTGCGTGAAGAAGCAAAACGGCTGGAGGAAGAGAGTTCCGCAGCCAGATCTGTAAAAAGTGGAAAAGTGGGATAAAAAAGATGGAAACAAGCCTAAGCGAAAAGCAGTTGGAAGAGCTGCTGTCGGACATCCTTGTCCCGGTTGACCCCAGTGTGCAGTTTATCCAGCGATTGCGCGCTCAATTGGTCACCTATCACGGC
>JAIWHF010000023.1:0-22568 GCA_048629905.1 Methanosarcinales archaeon | reverse complement strand
TTTATGGTTCGTGGCAGTCTATACGGAAGGTGGTAATAATACACACTTTAAGCTGTCATTTCGAGCGAAGCGAGAAATCCCTATAAGGCAATTCTTGGCAGTGACATCAATAGAGATGAATGCAAGCCTCCGTTCTGTAGAATCCTGAATCTTGTGTTGAGTCGTATCAGGGATTTCTTGTCGCCTCGGGTGCTTCGCCCCCTCGTCTCCTCGAAATGACAGTTCAGGAACCCGTCATACTTGTCAGGACATTACGCTCCGAATTTCCGCAGCCTCTTGGCATGCGCCATCAGCTGGGGCATGATGTCCGTGGCGGGGAAGGTCCCCAAACCTCCCAATTGGCATGATCGCTCACCAAAGGTATCCTGCGAGTCCATTAGAACTGTGTCCGGTGCCCATAACAGGAACGGGACCGGATGCCAGGAGTGGGTCTTGAGTTTGGCCGGGGTGGAATGATCACCAGTCACTGCAAGCACATCGGGCTTTAGGTTAAGCAGCGTTGGTAGAGCTTTATCTACATCTTCAATCACTTTGGCTTTCTTCTGGATGTCCCCATCTTCCCCGCTGGAATCAGTCTTCTTGATATGGATAAAGAAGAAGTCAAATGCATCCCAGTGACTCACTGCGGTCTCAAATTCCTGTTCGGGTGAGTCGCCGTCAAAGGAGATCACATCCATGCCTACCAGGCGGGAGACGCCTCGGTACATGGGATAGACGGCGATACAGGCTGAGCGGAGGCCGTAGATTTCGGTGAACTGCGGCAAACGAGGATCGCTTGAGAAACCGCGCAGTGTTAATCCGTTCGCTTTATCCTCAGCAGATAGCACTTCCCCAGCCCGTTCGATCCAACGATTGAAGTGCTCGGCAGCTTTCTCCGAAGAGGGATTATCAGCAAGAGCAGAAAGCGGTGGGATTCCGGTGGCTTGAGGGTCGGTATCCGCGATTTCGGGGTTTAGTCCCGCGCCGCGCATCGCCACCGCGAAGCGGTATTCGCGCACATGACGTACGTCAAGCGATACTCCCGGGAGTTCGATCTCATCAAGCTTCTGCACCAAGGGTATCGCTTCGTCAGAGGAGATCCGACCGGCTCTGCGGTCGCTGATATTGCCGCTTGAATCCAGGGTGCAGAAATTGCCCCGCGCGGCGACATCTTCGACGCCAATTTCCATACCAATCCCGGTGGCTTCCAGCACACCCCGCCCGACTTCGTAAGCCAGCGGGTCATATCCGAAGAGCGCCAGATGGGCTGGTCCTGATCCGGGAGTGATGCCAGGTCGGATCGGGACAATCTGACCAAGGGTTCCCTCCTTGGCGAGCCGATCTAAATTAGGAGTCTTCGCTGCTTCCAGTGCTGATTGACCGCCTGGTTCGAACGGTATGCCCCCCAGGCCGTCTAAAATTAACAGGACGATCTTAGACGTGTTCTTTAGCTGTAATTCGCGCAGTAACTCGAAATCTGCCATGAGTCTCACCCGCTGGTGATATGATAAAGCCCCGCGCTGGAGCAGACGGGGCTAAATTCATTCACGCTCTGTGATTATTGGATCCGGAGCCTCTCCCCTTCTGTTTCGAAGAGATGCATGTTGTCCATGTTTAGCACAATCTGAGCCTGATCCCCTGTTTTATACTTTGTGCGCGGATCAATGCGCCCGACAAAGTTATCCTCTCCAACGAGAAGGTAGGCGAAAATCTCGTTCCCCATGCGTTCGGTCACATCCACCTTAACCTCAACGGGCGCGGTCTCAATACCGGGAGGTGTGAAGTCGGGATCATGGACGTCATCGGGGCGGATACCAAATAAAACGTCCTTCCCGGTGTGCGCCTGACACACTTCGGTTTTACTCGCGGGTACGGGCACCTTGAATGATCCTACATCAACTATTAATTCGCCGTTCGCCCGTTCGAGCTTGGCGTTAAAGAAATTCATTGCCGGTGACCCGATGAAACCGGCAACGAAGGCATTGTGCGGGGAGTCATAAAGATTCTGTGGCGATTCGATCTGCTGCAGGATGCCGTCCTTCATCACGGCGATCCGCGTCGCCATGGTCATGGCTTCAACCTGATCGTGCGTGACGTAAATGAAAGTCGTTTCAAGGCGTTTATGCAGGCGGGAAATCTCGGCTCTCATTTGAACGCGCAACTTCGCATCAAGATTCGAAAGCGGTTCATCGAAGAGGAAAACTGCCGGTTCTCGCACGATCGCGCGTCCGACAGCAACGCGCTGTCGCTGCCCACCGGAAAGCTGACGTGGTTTGCGGTCCAAGAGATGGCCGATGTCGAGAATATCAGCGGCATTTTGAACTCGCCGCTTGATATCATCCTTGGGGGTTTTACGCAGCTTTAAACCGAAGGCCATGTTGTCGTAAACAGACATGTGTGGGTAGAGCGCATAGGATTGGAAAACCATGGCAATATCGCGATCTTTCGGTGCAACGTCATTGACGATTCGATCGCCAATCAGGATTTCCCCTTCAGTGATCTCCTCCAACCCAGCTAGCAATCGAAGGGCCGTGGTTTTCCCGCAGCCAGACGGCCCAACGAGCACGAGGAATTCCTTATCCTCAACTAGAATATCCATAGCGTTAACAGCAATGACATCTCCGAAGTGCTTACTAACTTTATCGTACGTAACACTGGCCATGGGCCGTCCTCCTTTTGTAAGGTATCGTGGCGTTATTATACTCAAAATATTTCATTGGAAAACTTGCCAACTTCCCGTGTTCGTTGACGCTCCTACCTCCCTCTGGTATAGTCGAAGTCGTGCAATCAAAGACGAACGAAACGAGTTCAAACGGTAAATCCAGGCATGGGTGGCGGCTTCTCGCTCGCTGGCTGGAGCCAGGATTAGGCGTTAAACGTTGGCTGCTATTGATGGTTTTAGGCACTGCTCTAATAGGGCTGGGACTCGCCGTTATCCTTCTAGATTTATATTGGGCAAACCCGAATTCCCCTTTGCTTTCGGCAGTAAGCCTTCGTGTGGTCCCCCACAATATTCGGGCGATTCTCCTTGGAGGCGTCGGCACGGGGATATTAGTTTACGCAGTTTTCCGTTTGAACCGAGCGCTGCTCGCGCCCTATGTCCGGCCAGGCAAACCCATCGTTGAGGTGGTGGCAAACCATCGCCGCCTGGGGAGGGGACCGAAGATCGTCGCCATCGGCGGTGGCACAGGACTCTCAACGCTTCTACGCGGCTTGAAAGTGCACACCGCGAATCTCACCGCAATTGTGTCTGTTGCCGATGATGGAGGTTCATCCGGTCGTCTCCGCAGGTCGTTAAATCTCCCCCCGCCGGGGGATATACGAGCCTGCTTGGCAGCTTTGTCAGCAGATGAGGGTTTGCTTACACACCTCTTTCAGTATCGATTCCGCGAGGGGGAGGAACTCGATGGGCACTCCTTCGGAAATTTATTTATCGCTGCGCTTTCCGGGGTTACTGGGAGTTTCCAGGAAGGGGTCTTAGATGCTGGCCGGGTTCTGGGAATTCGCGGCCAGGTTCTTCCTTCAACAGCGCAGGATATTGTCCTGGTTGCCGATAAGGAGATGGCCCCAACGGGAAAAGCAGTACGGGTTGAAGGGGAGAGCCGCATCACCGAGGGGACAGGTCGCATCCGTAGAGTTCAGATTGAGCCGAGCGACCCCCGTGCATACCCGCTCGCGCTGCAAGCGATTCTTAGTGCGGATATGATCGTGATTGGACCGGGGAGCCTTTTCACAAGTGTGCTTCCCAACTTGCTCATACCGGAGATTAAAAGTGCAATTCAGGCTAGCAAGGCTTTCAAGGTCTTCGTCTGTAATGTAGCCACCCAATTGGGGGAGACGGACCATCTGGATTGCTGTGACCACCTCGCGGCGATCGAAGCGCATATTGGATCGACTCTCATTGATCTTGTGGTCGTGAACAACAATCTGGACATCCATCTTCCAGACGGAATCGAAGCGGTAGATCCAACACTAGACGGATCCTGTCCTGTGCCGCAATATGCGGCTGATCTGATCGATCCAGCTAATCCCACACGTCATGATGAACGTGTATTGGCGGAAATACTGATCGCCTTACTAGAAGAGCGAACCGGACCGTTAGAGCTCTTGCCAGTCGATGGGAATGGCGCTAACGGTTATTTGTAAAAAATAATTAACCTAAAGAGGAGTATTAACATGGCAACTCGGATTGGAATTAATGGGTTTGGCCGCATTGGCCGCCAAGTCGTAAAAATCATGAAGGATAAATACGGCGAAGAATTTGACATCGTCGCTTTTAACGACCTCGGCGATCTGCCGACGATGGCGCACCTTTTTATGTACGACACGAACTACGGGAAGTATGATGGCACTGTTGAAGTTAAAGACGACGGGCTCGTTATCAACGGTGACTTCATCAAAGCACTCTCCATCCCAGACCCCGCTCAGCTTCCATGGAAAGACCTCGAGGTAGATATTGTGGTTGAGGGCACGGGGTTCTTCCGAAGTCGCCCCGATGCTAGCAAGCACCTCAATGCGGGTGCGAAGAAGGTGATTATCACCGCGCCAGCGAAAGACCCTGATTTGACCGTTGTCCTGGGTGTGAATGACCAATCCTACGAACCAGAGAAACACAACATCATTTCGAATGCCTCCTGCACGACCAACTGCCTTGCCCCGGCGGCGAAAGTCGCTCAGGATAACTTTGGGATCGTACGCGGAATCATGACCACAATACATGCGTATACGAATGATCAGCGCATTCTCGACCTGCCGCACAAGGACCTGCGACGGGCACGAGCTGCGGCTCTGAATATTATCCCCACGACGACTGGAGCGGCCAAGGCTGTTTCGCTTGTAATCCCTGAACTCGAGGGGAAGTTCGACGGCTTTGCGATGCGAGTTCCTACACCGACGGTCTCGGTTGTGGATCTCACACTTACCCTCGAAAAAGAAACCACGACTGAGGCTTTCCAGAATGCTTTCAGGAAAGCAGCCGAAGGTTCAATGAAGGGAATCCTGGGTTTCTCAGAGATCCCCCTCGTTAGCATGGATTACAAGATGGACCCACGCTCGAGCATCGTGGACGCGCAATTCACCTTCGTAATGGATGGCGTCATGGCGAAAGTCCTTGCATGGTATGACAACGAATGGGGTTATTCCGTCCGAACGGCGGATTTGGCGGCACTAATAGCGAAATCACTATAATCCGTGATTTACTGAGGGCTGCGCCTCCGTCTGGGGGCGCAGTAATTTTATGATTAACGATGTTCAATAAAAAAACCATTCAAGATCTGGAGTTCGCGGATCAAAAAGTACTGGTCCGGGTTGATTTCAACGTCCCGCTGCAAGAGGGCGGGATCGCGGACGATACACGTATACGCGCCGCTTTGCCAACCATCCAATATCTTATCAACCAGGGCGCGAGGATCATTCTCTGCTCCCACCTTGGTCGACCGAAGGGGCAGGTTGTTGAATCCCTATCCCTGCGTCCAGTAGCTGCCCACCTATCGAACCTCCTCGGCAAGCCAGTCGCCTTCTCTCCGGACTGTGTGGGAGAGGCGGCGATAACCGCGGCTTCGCAGCTCAAGAATGGCGAGGTGCTTCTCCTTGAAAACACGCGATTTCACCCGCAGGAGAAGGCGAACGATGATGGGTTCGCGATCGAACTGGCTTCATTAGCTGACCTTTACGTGAATGATGCCTTCGGTTCAGCGCACCGCGCTCACGCCTCAACTGTGGGCGTGGCCCATAAGCTGCCCGCAGTGGCCGGGTTCCTGATGCAAAAGGAGCTGCAATATCTCGGTGAAGCTCTGGCAGAACCCGAGCACCCGTTTGTTGCCATTCTGGGCGGAGCGAAGATCTCGGATAAGATCGGCGTCGTTGACCGCCTTCTTCAAATGGCGGACCGTATGCTGATCGGAGGCGGGATGGCGAATACATTTCTCGCTGCACAAGGTTTCGACATGGCCGAATCCTTGGTGGAGGAAGATGCGGTTACGACCGCTGCAGAGATTTTAAAACGGGCGGGTGATTGTCTGCTCCTGCCTGTAGATCTGGTTGTAGCAGATGAATTCGACGAGAAAGCAGAGCACAAAACCGTTGCTGTCGGGTCCATTCCCAAAGGGTGGCGGGCGATGGATATTGGCCCTGAGACTGTTCGCGTCTTCTGTGCTGAGCTCGAGGATGCACGATTGGTCGTCTGGAACGGTCCAATGGGGGTGTTTGAATTCGAACCGTTTGCCGTGGGGACACAGGCATTGGCGGCCGCTGTCGCTGAATGTGCGGGTACAACGATCGTCGGCGGGGGCGATTCTGCTGCGGCAATCCGCCAGGCTGGATTGACAGACAGGATAAGTCATGTATCGACGGGTGGCGGGGCTTCGCTCGAGTTCTTGGAGGGGAAGACTTTACCCGGTGTGGACGCCTTGCTTGATAAGGAAGTCTAAAGCCGGAATTTGCGTGTGATTGTACAGCCACCTGGGCGTCGAGTAGCCCAGGTGGCTGATTTTTCATCTGAGAAATACTGGGTTCTGGTCTCAAGTACCCAATGGGGGCACTTCACAGTTTACTTACATTTCACATGAATTTATTGTCCGCTTACTTGCGCTCGTCTATAATGATTCAATGTTTGGTAAGGAGGCCGGATGAGTTTCGCCATCGGTGAGAATGTTGGGCCGTATCGAATCATCGAACAGTTAGGGCAGGGAGGGATGGCCACGGTATTTAAGGCCTACCATGCTGCTTTGGACCGCTACGTTGCGATTAAAGTCCTTCACCCCGCGTTTAAAGAAGAACCTAATTTTCTTTCACGATTTCAGCGTGAAGCGCGGGTAGTTGCGCGCTTAGAACACCCGAATATTGTCCCAATCTACGATTATGCGGAACATAAGGGTCAGCCGTATCTCGTTATGAAATTCATCGAGGGCCAGACTCTCAAGGCGCACATGAATGAGAAACCTCTAACGAAGGAGGAAGCAGTTCAAATTGTCGATGATGTGGGCGGTGCCCTGGCTTATGCTCATAAACAAGGCGTACTGCACCGAGATGTTAAACCCTCAAACGTCCTCTTAAGCCCAGATGGCTCGATTTACCTGGCTGATTTTGGCCTGGCGAGAATGGCGCAGGCCGGGGCGTCGACACTTTCGAAAGATGTCATGCTGGGCACTCCACAGTACATCTCTCCAGAACAGGGGCAAGGGGTGCGCGATCTGGACCAAGGAACTGACATCTATTCCTTCGGTGTACTTCTCTATGAAATGGTCGTCGGCCGGGTTCCTTTCAATGCTGACACACCCTTCTCTATCATCCATGACCATATTTACACGCCCTTGCCGCTTCCTTCCAAGGTAAACCCGAATGTGCCTGAAGTGGTGGAGAGAGTGCTCCTCAAGTCGCTGGTGAAGGATCGCAAGGATCGCTTTGAGACGGTGGAGCAGCAGGTTATCGCTTTCCGCACAGCGGTCCTGGATGGTGAGGGGGCATTTCTTGAAACGATCGCTTTACAACCGGTTGCTGAGGATGGATCAGAGAGAGAGACCAGCACGCCCATCATCCCCGTTGACGTCATCGATGGAGATAAGAATGCAGTGGACCCAGAAAAACCGCCACGCAAGCGGTGGCCATGGGTCGTGGCTGGACTGCTTATCAGCGTTGGGTGTTTGATAGCATTCTTGGGCACTCTTAGTGGTGAGAATGAGGCACCGGAACTGGATCGCCCAACTCCGCCTGTCGAAATGATTGAGGAAGACCTCCCGGGTGAAACAGAGCTATTGAGTCCAGACGCTCTATTTCGTCATGCGGAGTCGCTCGTGGAGAACGGGCGAGAAATTCTTGCCGCCCAGGAATTTCTCAAGGCGGGTAATCTATTCCTGGAAGAAGAAGATTACCTTCGAGCTGTAGACAGCTACCTGCGGGCGGTTGAGGTTCATGCTCCTACCGTGGAGCGCAGCAGGCTTGTTGAAGGACAATTCACACAAGCCATCTTCCTTGGCTCTGCCGATGAACATGTTTGGCCATTGATAGAAAAGATCGAACAGTTTAATGCAGATTGGCCAGTGGTTGCGATCGCCCGAGCGCGCCAGAGTCTATTCGTAGGTGCGTTTGATGAAGCTCGGGAAATAATAGATGCAGTTTTGGAAGAGGAGCCTGGAAATCCGCTAGCGCTGGCTGTACTTGCTGAATACCACATCATGCTCGACGAATTTGATGCTGCAGAGCGCATCATCGCAAAAGTATTCGAGCGGTCGGATGAGTTACCACCGTGGCTAGCTGAACATTTTCATGGGCTAGCGACAATGCTTCCCGAATAGCCTCTGGAGGAAAAAAATTCACTCACCCGTTGATTGAGGGTGAGTGTAGGAAACAATTAGCCATCGACGAGCCTTTCAAACTCGTCGATGATTTGTTTCTGAAACCGCCACCTATTTGCGGGTCGGATGTGCCCCTTTTAACCCTTCAACAAAGGGCATGCAAGACCTTTGTGCTCCAGAGCACTCAAGCGGTGCCGAATTGCCGATCACCCGCGTCCCCTAAACCAGGGAGGATATATCCATGCTCATTCAACTCGCGATCGATGGCTGCGAGATGAATGTGGACATCGGGATGTTTATTGTGGAGCGATGATATACCCTCGGGCGAAGCGATCACGCCGATGAACTTGATCTTCTCTACGCCCCATTCTTTCAGGATGTCAACAGTCGCAATAGCAGACCCACCGGTTGCGAGCATGGGATCGAGAATTAGACATACTGAAACCGTCGGTTCGATCGGGAGCTTGTTGTAATACTCTACAGGTTTGAGTGTCTCCTCGTCTCGGAACAAACCGATATGCCATACCTCGGCTGAGGGCATAAGTTCCCAGACTCCCTCAGTCATACCTAACCCTGCCCTTAGAATCGGGACCAGGCCGATTTTATGCTGCAGAGATCTCCCTTCGATACTCTCGAGAGGGGTCTCGATTTGCATTGGTGTTGTGAGCAAGTCGCTGGTTGCTTCATAAGTGAGAAGAGCACCGATCTCTCGGACCAGTTCGCGGAATTTCTTCGGCTCTGTCCTTCGATCACGCAGTTTGGTTAACTTATGCAGGACGAGAGGGTGCTTTGATGGGAACACATTTTTCATTTGACTACCTCGAATCTTTCAAAGTATTTACCGCTCTTGATAACGAAGTGTGAGTATAGTTAGATCATCTGATAGATCGGGTTGACCGCGGAACCGGATCACTCGTTTTACGATCGCATCAACAACATGATTTGCCTCCCAATCGTCGAGACCCAACACGAGATTTCTTAGTCGCGAGAGACCGAACATCCCCCGTTCACCGCCGTATGCCTCCGTCACACCGTCAGTGTAAAGAACGAGCAATTGTCCCGGCTTCATTTCGACGACTGAAGATGAATATTCTGCATTAGCTTCCACCCCGAGGACGATCCCATGGTCGCGGATGAGGCTGCCGGCAGATTCCGGTGTAAAAAGGAGAGGCGGATTATGCCCGGCGTTGGCGTAGACCAATCGACCCAGCTCTGGTTCCCAAATGGTGTAGAAAGCGCTCACGAAGAGGTCGGCATTTGTCTCGGAAATCAGAAGATTATTGACCTTTTCGAGCGTACGGGCGGGGTCAATTTGTTCATCGGCGATTGTGTGGATCAGCGTTTTGCTCAGAGCCATGTAGAGAGCAGCAGGAATTCCCTTATCGGCGACGTCGGCGATCACAATACCCCACCGTGGACCATTATCGCCATCCGGCAATGGAATGATGTCGAAGAAATCACCACCAACTTCATGCGCAGACTGCCAGTCAACTCCGATCTCCCAGCCATCCACGTCCGGCAATTCCTTCGGCATGAAGCTGATCTGTATGCTCTTAGCCATTGCCAATTCTCGTTCCAGTGATTGCTGGTGTGCGGCTTCATCAATCAAGCGCGTGTTTTCAAGGCGTAGGGAGAGCTGGTGGCCGATGCCTGCCAGCAGTGCCGGAAGTTTGCCTGAGAATTTCTGCCCCTTGAGTAAGAGTAACCCGAGGAGTTCCTGTTCGGCGCTCAAGACGAGACAAGAAGCCTCATCCGTTCCGAGGGGTTCCGCCAGAGCTGGCGGGAGAGTGATCTGGAAAGGTTCATTACTCTCGCGATAGGGTTGTGAAATCCCCAAGTCCGACGCGTGGATATGCAGGTCATGAAGCTTGTAGATGTCCGAACGTCGTAATCCGGCAATGGGGCCAATGTACATATCGCCTTGAGAGTCATACGGAAGGAGTAGAATCGTCCAATCCGTACCGGTGAGCAATGTAGAGAGCTGCAAAACAGCCTGTAAAGCTGACATTGTTTCACCTGGCTGCGCTGCGTGGCGGGCGACTTCGAGTAACACAGTGGTAATCCAGGCCTCTTCTTGATGCTGGTTGTAATTCCGGGCTTCGAGGATGGCGAAAGCTACTTGGGTTGTGATCATCTCGATTACGGCGTTGTGGTCAATCGGGAGTCGCCTTGAATCGACGCACTGAATGTGAAGTACTCCAAACATTCGGTTGACAACCTTCATAGGGAAAGCATATTCATATGCCGAAGGCATAGATGTTTCTTCAGTCTGAGCGTCCGTATTGGCTGTGTTTAGCGGTTCTCCTGATTCTGCAACTTTCTCAAGCAGCAAGGATTTCGGTTCGTTTTCATCCGCTTGACCCTCTTCGTCCTGTGATGATGCCCTTAAAAGCAACTCTCCATCGATGATTTCATGAATCTCTACTTTTTCGTACCCAAGTATCCGCGTGAGCAATGTCGTGATCCTCGCCAAGCGCAGGGCGATTGGATCGAGTGAGATCAACATTCTTGACATCTCACGGATGAGCAGCATCTGGATTGAGAGCGTTTCTGTTTCTGATTGCAGAAGTAGATTCGTCAGAAGCGGGGCTAGTTGATTGGATATCACGAGCATTAGATTTAGGTCATGCTCTGTGAA
This sequence comes from Methanosarcinales archaeon, assembly GCA_048629905.1. Taxonomy (GTDB): domain Bacteria; phylum Chloroflexota; class Anaerolineae; order Anaerolineales; family E44-bin32; genus E44-bin32. Next base: position 11,660 of record JAIWHF010000023.1, on the reverse strand, counting down.
GGCATGGCTCCGCCGGCTTTGGATCGTGAGTGCACCAATAACAAGGTCGCCTGATCTGAGAGGGATGAAGAGGCCTGAAACGGGAGGATCTGGAGCGTCGTAGCTGGGGATGGCAGGAAGGCTATTTGCTTCAGATTGAAAGTCTTTGACCAGAAGCGATTGACCCGTCCGGCGGATCCACCCAATCAGACCCTCTTGATCCGGCGCGATGTGGAAACTGAGATTCTCCTGGCGGTTGCCATCCTTCACCCAAATCAATGTCCGGTAGTGATCATCCTCGAAGATGCCTAATTGAAAGAAATCAGTTTCCATCAACCTGGCGATCTCGAGAAAAGCGACCTCAGCGAGTTCTTGGGAGTCGAATGCCGCTGAAGAGATCGAATGTCCGACTTCAGCTAACGTCTTGAGTTCTCGCGCTGGATCAGGGTCAATCGCCATATTCGGCGTGCTCCGTTAAAAGAGACGTTTCGAGTTCAGAAGAATTGTAGTCCGTATCGTAGCATAGAAAACCCATCCCCTCATTTTGGGATGGGTTTTGTTCCTGAAGGGTGCCTTCAGAGTGGGTTTCCGGCAATATATCTCCGGAAAAGCTCGCGCCCGCTTAGGCAGATGGTTTGCGAGACCTTCGCATACGTAATTGGTTGCGTCCCTCCCGACGGTGATATTCCATCTCATCCATCACTTTGTGCATGATGACAAGTCCCAAACCGCCAATCGGTGGATCATCCATCGACGGGTCAGGTTTAATGGGAGAATTTGCAGGATCGAACGGTGGAGCATCATCCCATAACTCAATTGTGATGTTGTCAGGTTCCGTTTGGACTGAGACTTCGATCTCCCCGGTTGAATCATCGCCATAGCCATGCAGAATGATGTTTTCGCAAGCTTCACTGACAGCCAGCTCGCATGCGTAGCTTTCCATTTCGTCAAAGCCTGCATCCTGGGCCGCCTCTTGAATGAAGCGACCTACGCGTTCTATCTGATCAAGGTGACCATCGATCTTCATATGTTTCTTCACCATGATCCGTTAGAATGCGGCAATTGCCGACTCGCGATCTGGAAATTGTTCAAAGAGGACTTCCAAGCCAGCGATTTCAAGTGTTTCTGTTACCTGCTGGCTGGGGTTGGCGATTACAACCCTTCCCCCGGCGTTTTTAACGGTCTTCCTCGCATTTACCAGGACACGCAGCCCCGCGGAGGAGATAAATTCAACACCGGAGAAATCGAGGGCGATATTGACCTTCCCCTGCTCAAGTTCCGCCTGTAAAGCATTCTCGAATTCACTATATGTCACAGAATCTATGCGCCCTGTAACTGTCACTACAGTAACGCGTTTATATCCTTGTACGTTAATTTCCATGATCGTCTCCTTTTATCAGGAACTGCGGTTGACAACGTATCGGGCGAGTTCGTAAAGCGCATCACGCTCCGGCTTATCCGGCATTAATTCCAACTGAGCCTCACCGGTTTTCGCGAATTCATCCGCTTGTTGAAGAGCACGGCTTATTGCAGAAGAACTACGAATATCCTCGATAATTTGTTCAAGTTCGTTTTCTTTGACTTGCTTCTTCTGCAGCCTTTCGATAAGCATTTTACCGTTGGATTGATCTTCAAGGAAATAAAGAGTCGGGAGCGTAATTAATCCCTGGTGCAAATCGCTGGCTACAGGTTTTCCGATTTGGCTTTGCTCACCCGTGAAATCCAGCACGTCATCGACAATTTGGAATGCGAGACCAATGTAATATCCATACAGCTTCATCGCTTCTACGGTTTCCTCGCTCGCACCACCGAGAACTGCAGCACCCTCTGTCGTCACTTCGAATAGGGAAGCTGTCTTTGCGTAGGTCCGGTCCAGGTACGATTGGTGGGTCGTAACGAACTCCTGGTTGAATAATTGCGTGATCTCGCCACCTACAATTATCATCAACCCGCGGGCAAAGGAGTCCATCAGGACAAGAGAATCGGTAGCTGCAGCAAGGCGTGCTGCCCGGGCGAAGATATAATCCCCGGCAAGGACGGTAGCGCCCTGAGTCCATTGGGCATTCAGGGTTGGCATACCTCGTCTGAGCAAGGAGCCATCGATAAGATCGTCATGCACAAGTGTTGCCGTATGAAGCATTTCAATGGCAGCAGCGTGCGCTGTAATCCGGTCGATGTCAGCGTCGAGCATCATGCCGATGAGAATTGCAGCAATCGGACGGATGCGCTTGCCACCCGAGGAGAGCAGGTGATCAATTGCCTTGTCCAGGTTGGCGTGATGATGCCCCGCGCTCTGGCGCATGAGGAGCTCAACTTCCTCAAGATAAGGACGGGTTAGATCAATGAATGTTGCGGTTTGTGATGTCATATGACCACTGGAATAGTTTATTGGCATTTTTTGTTGTTGCCCGTATTGTGCTGTACTCGTCATCGCGGATGTCATTCACCTTCTGGGCGATCCATTCGAGATGCGCTGGTTCATTCCTTCTTCCTCGGCGTGGTTCCGGTGTCAGATAGGGAGAATCAGTCTCAATAACCAGCCGGTCAGAAGGTAACTGTGAGACGACGTCGCGAAGCGTCTCGGCTTTCGGATATGTTATCGGTCCTGCAATCCCAATGTAAAAACCCTGCTCAATCGCTTTTACCGCAGAATCCAGATCTGCAGAGAAGGCATGCAGCACGCCAGCTCGAGCCGAAAGGGTGGGGGGTAGATTGAGGACCCAGGTGTTCAAGTGTTCCAGTATATCTCCTATCGCTTCACGATTATGGATCAGAACAGGATAATTCAATGCGCTCGCGATCTCGAGCTGGTCAGCGAAGGCGAGCCTCTGCTTCTCTGGCGGTGAAAGGTTACGGTAGTAGTCCAAGCCGATTTCGCCAATAGCAACGACTTTCGGTGATTGCGCAAGGCTGGCAACTTCATCGGCAAGGGTTGGCGACCATTCACTCACGTAATGAGGATGGATACCTACAGCAGCAAAGACATCATCGTGTTTTTCCGCAAGCTCGATCGCGATCTGGCTTGTCTGGAGATCAACCCCTGGAATGAGTATCCTCTCTACTCCCGCCGACCTTGCCCTATCCAGAACTTCCTCCCGGTCGGCATCATACGCCGGCAGGTTCAAGTGGCAATGGGTATCCACCAATGTGGTTGGATGTTCGTTCATTTAACTCCGACCAACTTGAGACCATCTTCGAGCAGAGGCTTAACGCGATCAGCCTGAGTGGTTTCACAGTATACGCGAACGATGGGTTCGGTCCCAGAAAAACGGACCAGGAGCCAGCCGCCATCCTCAAGCGAGAATTTATAACCATCCACCTTTAGGATGTCTGTCACCTTCAAGCCGCCAACTTCTTTCGGTTGGGCATTGGAGATATTCTCTTTATATTCCGCCCGTTTCTCGGGGAACAGCGGTGTGTCGATCCGATCGTAGTAGTGAGGGCCAACTTTCTCGAAAAGCAGTTCGACCAGTTGGCTTGGTTTTCGATCGAGACGAACCATCATATCCAATAGATACAGTCCAGCCAGTATGCCATCCCGCTCGGGGACATGACCGCGGAAGGCGTAACCGCCGGATTCCTCGCCGCCGATCAATGCATCAACTTCGAGCATCTTCGGCGCAACGTATTTGAAACCAACGCCAGTTTGGAAAACCGGGACATCATAGATCTCTCCGAGCTTCTCGAGCATCGAAGTAGTCGATAGTGTCTTGACGATCGGACCGCGTTCCCCTTTGGCTTCTAGGAGGTAGTACGCGAGAAGCCCAAATACACGCAGCTGGTTGACGAATTTCCCATGCTCGTCACCTATCCCAATCCGATCGGCGTCGCCATCGGTAATGAGGAGCACATCGGCATTTTCTTCAACGGATCGCTGCAAGCCCACATCGATATTGGGTGGGATTGGCTCCGGACGTGTCATCTCGGGGAATATCGGATTGCGCGTATTGTGTATCTCAATCACCTTAGTGGAGCCGCCAGACAGGAGTTTCGAAAACCATCCAGCGCCATTTCCCCACATCGCATCAACCAGGATTGTTAAACCTGCGTCTCGAAGCGTGTCAAAATCTACCAACTTCTCCAGCTGGGCGATGTACGCTGGGCTGGCATCGAAACGCTCAACTGCACCAGAAGCAAGCGCCTCGCGGATATTCACGAGCGGGATTTTCTGATCGTCATCGGGAATCCCTGCTTCGATGATTCCCAGGCCTTCAGGGTCGATCGCTCCGCCATGTTGATCTCTTACTTTAAAGCCATTATCGGACGATGGGTTATGGGATGCGGTGATATTTATCGCTCCGGCGGCACCCTGATGGACCGCGGAGTAGGAGATGGTTGGTGTTGGGGTGGGACCATCCGTGAGAAGCACATGGAAACCGTGGCCGGCCATTACCTCTGCCGCAGATTCCGCAAAGGCCTGGGACGCAAAACGTTTGTCGTAACCGATGACAACTGGTTTTTCCGATCCTTCAACCTCAAGAAGGTACTTAGCAAAACCATGAGTGCACCGGCGGACAGCTTCAAAAGTATAATTTTCAGCTATGCGTCCTCTCCAGCCGTCTGTACCGAATTTGATCGGATTCCGTGTCATTCTGCCTCCCCAGATAATGGAGTTAGTTTGCTAACGAGTGGGCGTTTATGAGAAGCAGGCCAGGCGAACATCTTGACCTGGCCTCGCAAGAGAACAAGGCGCTTACGCCCAATGTGATACGAGTTCAAAGGTCGGTGCAGTTGCATTCAACTGACCAAAAGGATACGGATGTACATCGACCGAAAGATTATACCGTGAAAGAAAGCATGGGACTAGAGAAGGTTGTCAAAGAGGGGCGTTCATGATAAACTTTTCACCGTTGCAACGCCTGTACTCAGGCGTTCTTTCCGCTCTCAACCAGCTTCGCCCGAAGTTGTTTTGAGGGTAAACCCGAGGAAAGGAGGACCTCTATGCGCAATTACGAAGTTGCATATATTGTTGACCCCGATGTAGATGAAGAAGGCCTTGAAGAACTCGAGGGAAAAGTCACGGGTTGGATTGATGCTGCCGGTGGCAAGATCGGGGAAATCGACCGTTGGGGGAAGCGTCGGCTTGCTTATCCTATCAACAAGAAGAATGAAGGTTATTACATCTTCATTCAAGCCGAAATGCCAACAGACGCACCAACCGCTATCGAGCGAGATATGAGTTTGAATGAAGAACTCATGCGCTTTATGGTGACGCTCCAAGAGACGACTTAACCCGTTTTCTCGATAATGACCCTACATCACTCGTAGGAGTATAGCGAGATGAGTCGAGGTTTAAACAAGTTAATGATCATCGGTCACCTGGGGCGTGATCCTGAAATGCGTTATACCCCTTCAGGTAAACCGGTCACAACCTTCAGCGTTGCCACATCGCGAACATGGCACTCCGCTGATGGTGAGCGCCATGAAGACACAGAGTGGTTTAATGTCGTGGCATGGGGGGGATTGGCTGAGATATGTAACCAGCATCTTCATAAAGGAATGCAGGTTTACGTCGAAGGTCGGCTGCAAACCCGGCGTTGGGAAGACGCAGAGGGGAATAAACATTTCACAACGGAGCTTGTCGCCAAAGAGATGATCATGCTTGGCGAGAAGAAAGAGACACTCCGCACGAGTTTTGACCAGGAAGAGGAAGAGGGCGAGTTCCCCTTCTAAAAAACTTATGCACCTGAGTTTGAGAAAAGAATGGAGAGATTGCTTTGACAGAACAACGTAATCAATCAGGAAGAGGATCAACAGGCACAAGATCAAGAGGTGGACCGCGTCGACAATATCGTAGACGCCCTCGACTTTGCAAGTTTTGTGCAGACAAGACAACGCACATTAATTACAAACAACACGAGCTTGTTAAACGTTACATCAAGGAATCCGGGAAAATCCGCTCCCGCCGTGAAACAGGAAATTGCGCAACGCACCAACGCATGGTTGCCGGCGCGATCAAGAGGGCACGCCATATGGCCTTGCTTCCCTTCACGGTCGAGAGATTGCGTTAGCGTCAACCCGGAGTCGCAGGTGGGCGAGGGGAGTCATTCGAATGTGAGCGCTCTCTTGCTCGACTTTATTGATTCAAATCGTGACTTAGATTGCCGTTGGGGGTAGAAATCGGAGTTCACGAAACGCGAAGGAGTTAATGTGGCATGACGAAGCAACGGGCTCCACTACGCACAACGAAAAAGCATCTGGCTCGTGCAGAACGAGAACGAATACAAAGCCGCTGGCTCTTGGGGGTTATTATCACGATAGCTGTAGTCGCGATTGGAATCCTTGTCTACGGCTGGATTGATAGTGTATATATCCAACCCCAAAAGACGGTGGTGACTGTCAATGAGGATACGATCACACAGGGCGAGTTTCAAGGTCGGGTGCGGATCCACCAGCGTGAACTCCTCGGCCAGTTAAATTCCTATATGCAAATGGAGCAGCTCTTCGCGTCCGATCCACAAACTTTGGCGAGTATCCAAGAACTCCAGAATCAGATCCGCACACAGCTCGCATATCCGGAACTCATCGGCCAAGAAGTGATCTATGCGATGATACGCGAGACCTTGATCCGGCAAGAAGCAGAGAAAATGGGTATTCACGTTCTTCCGGAAGAGATAGAACGTCAGATCCAACAAAGCTTTGGCTTCTACCCGGAGGGGACGCCTACTCCGTTCCCAACACCCACGCCTGACGCCACCCGCGTGGCAGCGATTGCAGCTGCGTCTGAATCGACTGCAGAACCTTCCCCAACGCCTTCGCTCCCGCAGACTCCTTTTCCAACAGCAACTCCATATGTGCTGGAGGCATATGAAGTTGATTATGAGCAGTTCCTTGATTCACTTTCTGACTTCGGAATCAGCGAAGCCGACTTCTATGTATATATCGAGGCGCAGCTGCTAGAAGAAAAAGTTAGGGAGCAATTTGATCCGGAGATTGAGCGTGTGGCGGAGCATGTGCTTATTCAACATATTCTCGTCTTTGACGAAGAAGTCGCTCAAGAAGCGCTGGAACGGCTCGAATCTGGGGAATCTTGGGATGACATCGTCCTGGAGTATTCAGAGGATCAGAACTCTCGTGAGTCCAGCGGGGATCTGGGGTGGAAAACCCAGGATGACATGGTTGGATTCCTCGGTCAGATGGGTTTTGTCGCTTTCTCAGCACCGATTAATGAAGTTATCGGACCAATCGAAACGCAGTACGGCTGGCATCTCCTGCGCGTCGTTGACCGAGAGGATCGAGAGATATCAGATGCTGCCTATCAAGTAGCCGTCGATAACGCTTTCGAGGCTTGGATCGATGAGTTGACCGCGGAGGCAGAGATCATTATCGTCGATGATTGGCAGGATCATCTCCCGCCTTCGGGTCCATTGGGTATCTGATCAACCGATAAATTCTTATATGGATTTCTAAATCAACCAGGGATTCACAATAGGCTGAGTCGATCTTAGACTCAGCCTTTTTGTCAGGACAGGCCCTTGAGCGCGCTTTGGGACGGCGCTATACTGTGCATAGGGTAAACAGTACGTGGATATTCAAGGTCTTCTCGACTCTCTGCCAGAAAAAACATCTCCTGCCGAGCGGGAGATAGTTCAACGCGCTTTCACGGTCGCGGAAAAAACCCACCGCAAGCAGAAACGAGCCTCAGGAGAACCGTATGTCAACCACTGCCTCGCCGTGGCGGGCATACTTGCTGACTTGGGTGCGCCTATCCCCGTCATTGTCTCTGGATTGCTCCATGACACTGTCGAGGATACTCCGGTCACGTTGGATGACATCGAACGTGACTTCGGCGAAGAAGTCCGCACACTCGTCGATGGTGTGACGAAGCTGACCCAACTTCCAAGAGTAAGCCACAGCGGGAAGCGGGCTCGAGACCCACTCGCCTTGAAAGGTGATTTGGCGAAGGAAACCTTGCGGAAGACGTTTCTTGCAATGGGTGATGATGTCCGTGTCGTTGTGATTAAGCTGGCAGACCGGCTGCATAATATGCGGACCCTCTCTCACTTACCTCCGGAGAAGCAAACAAGGATTGCTGAGGAAACACTGGAGATTTTTGCGCCGTTGGCCAGCCGTCTCGGTATCTGGCAAATGAAGTGGGATCTTGAAGATTTGGCTTTCCGCTATGCCCTCCCCGAGCAATATAAAGAAATCGCAGCTCTCGTTTCCCAGAGACGGGAGGATCGTGAGAAAAAGCTTAGAAAGGTCACAACTGAACTAAAGCGATACCTCGCTGAGTATGAAATCGATGCGGAAGTAACGGGACGGCCCAAACATCTCTATTCCATCCACCGGAAGATGGATCGTAAGGGTGTGCCCATTGACATGGTATATGATGTGCGCGCCGTGCGGGTGGTTGTCGAGAGCGAATCCTTATGTTATTTGACGTTGGGTGTGATTCACAACCACTGGAAGCCGGTGCCGGGCACATTTGATGACTATATCGCCACTCCTAAGGATAACTTTTATCAGTCGTTGCATACTGCGGTTATCTATGATGATGGCAAGACCCTGGAAGTACAAATACGAACACCAAAAATGCATGAGAATGCAGAATATGGGATCGCGGCGCATTGGCGTTATAAGGAGGGGCGGTCGCGAGACGATTCGTTCGAACAGCGTGTAACGTGGCTCCGCCGTCTAATGGAGTGGCGTCAAGACGTTGATGACGCCGGCGATTTCGTCGCGGCGATGAAATCGGACGTGTTCGATGACCGTGTTTATGTCTTCACGCCCAAGGGAGACATCATCGATCTCCCCGCAGACTCAACTCCGATCGACTTCGCTTATCACATTCATACATCCATTGGCCACCGTTGTCGTGGGGCGAAACTGAATGGGAAGCTCGTATCGCTGGATACGAAACTCCACACAGGCGATGCGGTAGAGATTCTCACAGCGAAGCGCGGAGGCCCGAGCCGGGACTGGCTGAACCCGAGCCTGGAGATGGTAAAAAGCCAGCGTGCAAGGGGCAAGATCCGTCATTGGTTTCGACGCCAAGACCGCGAGCAGAATGTGTCCCACGGGCGGTTGCTTCTTGAACGAGAAATCCGCCGTTTGGGCCTGGATGGAATGGCTTATGAGAAGATAGCGAGCGATTTGGGCTATTCCAATGTCGATGACCTCTTAATGGCTATCGGTTGTGGTGATCTTAATATCAACCGAATCGTCACAAAGTTAATCCCTGAAGAAGATCTGGAACGGGAATTAGAGGCGCTGGAAGAGCCGCCTGAATTCCTGACCGAGTTGGACGCGGAAGAGGTACATATCCTCGGCTTATCCGGCTTGCTGACAAGACTCGGTCGCTGCTGCAAGCCGGCTCCAGGGGATCCGATCGTAGGATATATTACTCGTGGGCGAGGAGCGACGATCCATAGGCAGGACTGCCCGAATGCACTGCGGGCCAAAGACCGTGAGCGACTAATCCAGGTATCATGGGGCAAGCCACATCAGACGTATCCTGTCGCTGTAACCATCCGTGCTTATGACCGGGATGGACTCGTTCGAGATGTCTCTACGCTCGTAGCGAATGAAGGAATAAGTATGTCGGCGATTCAAGTGTCGACAAAAGATAACTTAGCAGTCTTCGACATGATCATGGGGATCACGGATGTCTCGCAGCTCAGTCGAGTATTAAACCGGCTAGAAGCCCTTCCGAATGTCCTCGAAGCCCGGCGTATCCGTCCAGGCTGAGCCGGCGGATTGAATGTTATAATTTCGCCTTCAATAACAATTCGGCGATAGAAGTACCTGGGTTCGTTCACCCTTTGGACCTGAGGCGCTGAACGGGTAATTAATCCCGTTACGATTTCACTATGGTTTTCAATATTATTAGACTGGACGGTATATGAAAGCAAAATCACAATCAGAACCCCTTTGGCTTGCATCCGTTTTACTCGCATTAGCCGGCGCAGTTGATTCCGCTTACCTTGCGTTCCTTAAATTCACGGGTACGGTAGCCGCGTGTTCGGATATTGGCGATTGCGAAGCGGTCAACAACAGCAAATATGCAGAAATCGGTGGTATTCCACTCGCCCTCCTGGGATTACTTGGATATCTCGCAATACTGGCATTTCTCATCCTTGAAACACAGTTCCCGAGCTGGAGAGATAGCTTGCATTTAGGTGTTTTTGGGTTTACTCTGGCAGGGACGATATATTCAGTTTACCTGACGTATATTGAGATCTTTGTTTTGCATGCCGTCTGCCCTTACTGCGTGATCTCAGCGGTCGTGATGCTGCTTCTTTTCGTGATCAGCATAGTACGCCTGCGCAGACTGGGATTCGATAATTAGAGGAGTTTCCAGAAGGTGCCTCGAATTCGTTGCCACTATATTGATTGTGTCTATCTCGAAGATGGATTTTGCGGAATATCATCTGTTGAGATTGATCCAGACGAAGGATGCCGGACATATAAACAATTAGGTGAATCACCTGATGATGAAGACTGGGACGATGAGAATCTCGAGGAAATCTGGGATGAGGATGAAGAAGAAAACCTTTACGACGAGGACGATAAGGCCGATGATTGGTTGAGTGTGGACGAGTAACCGGAAACGCATTTTTGGTTAGGAAAATTTGAGTGGCGTTGACGAATAAATTGCCACCCAAAATTGGAATATAAAAAAAGCGCCCATAAGGCGCTTTTTAGATACGGGTGTATATGGGAGTAACGGGTTACTCTCCCTCTTTCTTTGATACAGTTTGAATCTTGTGGCTAAGGGTCCGGCTATAGATATCTTCAAGTTCCTTGCGGCCCTTTGTTGTCGTTTTCACATCTACTGCAGAGGTTTCTACATCGTTATCAGGCCCATCGATGGCTTCTCGGAGAGCAATTTCCATCGCTGTTGGGAGCACTTCTTCGGGTTCATCATCTAGCTCTTCAATCATTTCCGCAGCTTTCATGCTCAGGCGTACCTGTCGTTTCTTACTATCTACTTCGAGCACACTCACTTCCACTTTTTCCCCGACTTTAACGATCTCGCCGGGGTCAGAGACGTATTCATCACGCATTTCGCTAACATGCACTAATCCCGGTCGTTCAGCCCCGATGTCAACGAATGCACCGAATTTCTCAAGCCTGATGACTTCTCCTGAGTATTTATTGCCCGGTTGGATATCCTTCCAATTGAGTGCGACTGGCTTGATCAGCGTGAGGTCTAGACGATTGGCGTCCGGATCGACTTTGAGAACCCAGACATCCACTTCATCCCCCAGTTGGACGATGTCTTCTACCCGGTTGATCTTCCCTTGCTTCAATTGCGAGATATGAATTAAACCTTGCTGTTTTAAGCCAACATCGACGAATGCGCCGAAGAGTTCAATCTTGGAAATCTTTCCATGAAGTTCCTGGGCTGGCTTGAGATCTTTCAGTGATTTAGTGGATTGGGGTTCTTCTTTTTCGGTCACGAATATACCTTTCTGGGTCTGCATAAGAGCTTGCAGAGCGGTCGGATTATACCACGGCAGTTTTCCCGCTTGGTCTCGGGATTTGGATCACATGAGTGAGTTATTGCAATGTTCAAGGGTTGATCTGCCGCCGCGCCTAGGGTTGAGGTGTTTCTTCTTTTTCTGGCGATACACCCCGACGGGCAACAAGGAACCAATCGAAAACAGTGTTGAAACGGTCACTAGGGTTGAATAGTGGTCCCACAGTCACACCTTGTACCTGGGCATCAATACCGT
>JAIWHF010000022.1:0-22713 GCA_048629905.1 Methanosarcinales archaeon | reverse complement strand
TGGTCCAGCATTCGACGTGTGCTGAAGTCACCGGCGACAACCAGGACTGCATTGCTGGGCACATAGTGTCGACGGTAATGTGCAAAGAGGTCGTCACGGGTCATCGAATGCAGGTCCACCATATCCCCGATGACTCCATGGTGATAGCTATGGACGCGGAAGGAGGCTGCCTGCACTTCCTCTGCCAGGCGAAAAGTCGGTTCGTTCTCATGCCCCTGGCGTTCAGCGATGATAACGGTTCGTTCCGACTCTACTTCGTCTACTTCGAAAAGGCTGTTCTGCATACGGTCGGCTTCAAGTTCGAGGGCCATTTTGATGCGGTCTGCCGGCAACGTCTCAAGGTAAGCAGTCCAATCTAACCAGGTGAAGGCGTTCCAAACACCCCCATTGCGTGAAATGGCGCGGTCTAACACCCCGGCAGGGAAGGATGGGGTCCCCTTAAATTGCATGTGTTCAACCCAGTGAGAGATCCCTGTTGTTCCAGGGGTTTCGTTGCGCGATCCAACTCGGTACCAGACCCAGCAGGTTGCGAGAGGTGCGGTATGAATCTCTTTAAGGCGTACTTCAAGACCGTTTCGAAGTCGTGTAACGAGGGTTGGCTTGGCCGCATCACTCATATGAGAGTTCAACCATTCATTGGTTTGCCGTCGTTATACCCTCGACCCATAGGAATATAGGTGAACCCTAGTTCCGCCATATCATGAGGTTCATAAATATTTCGGCCATCGATGACGACCGGATTGCGCAGAAGACCTTTAATCCGTTGAAGATCTAGCTGCTTGAATTCATTCCATTCAGTGCAAATAACCAGCGCGTCAGCGCCTTCGGCCAGAGCGTAGGCATCCTCCGCCATTTCAATCGCGGGCATGAGTTTAACGGCGCCGGGCATTCCCACCGGGTCGTAAGCACGGACCTTAGCGCCACCCTTGATCAATCGCTCGGCAATATCGAGCGCCGGCGCATCGCGGAGATCGTCGGTATTGGGTTTGAACGTCAGCCCTAAGACTCCGATTACTTTCCCTTCGAAATCACCCACACCTTCTCTGATTTTTTCAACGAGCAATCGTCGCCGATCATCGTTGATATCCATGACAGCTTGAAGGAGCTGCGGGTGCCGTCCCTTCTCATCTGCCATATGCGCAAGAGCCTTCACATCCTTGGGGAAACAAGATCCACCATACCCAAGACCGGCATCCAGGAAGTAGGGGCCGATGCGGGCATCATAACCCATGCCGGTGCTTACCTCTTTGACATCAGCGCCTAATTCCTCGCAGATATTTGCGATTTCATTGATGAAGGAGATGCGCGTGGCCAGGAATGCATTGGACGCGTACTTGACCATCTCAGCCGTGCGCAGGTTGGTGATCATAATCGGCGCTCGCAGAGGTAGGTGAAGCTGGGCGACTTTGTCAGCAGCTTCATAATCCTGGGATCCGAGCACTGTGCGCGCTGGATTCATGAAATCAAGTATCGCCGACCCTTCTCTCAGGAACTCAGGGCAAGATACAACGGCGAATGGAATGGGTTTGGGTTGGCTGGTGCGGATGATCTCCGCGACCCAGTCGCCCGTCCCGACAGGCACGGTTGATTTGTTGACCACGACAAGGGGGCCATCCATCACTTGCGCGACGGATTCCGCAGCCGACTTAACGTATTTCAAATCCGCTTCACCATCGACGCCGGATGGCGTTCCGACGGCTATAAAGACAAAATCCGCCCCTTTAATTGCTTCTGGATAGGACGTAGTGAAGGACAATCGCTCTGAAGCAACATTGCGTTCGACGAGCTCATCCAGTCCGGGCTCGTAGATCGGCATAACGCCTTTCTTGAGGCCCTTAATCCGCTCTTTATTGATATCTAGGGCGATAACACGATTGCCGAGATCAGCAAAACCCGCGGCGCTGACCAGGCCTACATATCCAACGCCCACAACAGCAATATGCTTCATAGGTACTCCCTTGTTGAAAATTCTCAGTAAAACTGCGTGTTTGCGCAATCATACCATGGCTGGTTTTCAAAGCAACCATATCCTATCGTAAAAGGTCATACAGGCCTTGTGACACTATGCACTTGTCCCTTACGGAACGCATCGCGTACACTCTATTAACTAGACAACTCCTACCCTGATGGTTAGAGTATCAAGGTCGAATTGGAGGATTTGGAATGCAGATTACACGTCAAGCGGACTATGCTGTCCGTGCGGTGCTTTACCTGTCGGGCCTGGAGAACGGACGACGGGCGCCAACGAGCGAAATCGCTCTGAACCAGCACATCCCGCCTTCATTCCTGGCGAAGATCGTCTCGCAGCTCTCCGTCGCCGGTGTTGTCCAAACTTCGCGCGGCGCACGCGGGGGCGTATCCCTGGCTCGCGCCGCAGATGAAATTTCGCTGCTTGAAGTAGTCGAAGCCATCGATGGCCCGATCATGCTGAACGAGTGTGTATTCGATTCAAATGCATGCGTATTCGGCGACAATTGTCCGGTCCAGGACGTATGGTGCAATGCGCAGGAAACGCTGGTTACGACCCTCCGCGGCACCACCTTCGCCTCCTTGACCCCTCAATGAGCAGAACCCTGCAAAATCAAACCGCAGGATAGTAGCATCTACATTCGTACCTAACCCTGATGACCCGGCGCACAAAGCGTCGGGTCTTATGAATTACCAGGATTTGGATGGCCGTTCAATTGAGCCGTATAATTAGAATTATCATTTCTAGGAGGACGGTATGAACGTCCAGGATGCTATCCGCTTCAAACGCGCTATTCGCAAGTTCAGCGATGAGCCTCTTCCTGAAGATGTCGTGCGAAAAATCGTCGACGCTGGACGTAGAGCACAATCAGCGAAGAACAGACAACCCTGGCACTTCATCGTCATTCGTGATCGCGAGACCCTTGCAAAATTGTCTGAATTAGGCACCTATGCGGGGCACCTGGCAGGAGCCGCTCTGGGTGTAGCCATCGTCACCCCGGATCCAAACCAGCGCTGGTCCATCCTATTCGATGCAGGGCAGGCGGCCGCCTATATGCAGCTCGCCGCATGGGATCTCGGCGTGGGCTCATGTCCGGCGACGATTTATCAACCGGAGGCAGCCAGAGCACTCCTCGGATATCCAGAGGATTGGCATCTCCATGTCTCGCTATCCTTTGGCTATCCTGCCCACCCTGAACAAATTACCGAAACACCCAAAGCTGGGGGGCGAAAGAACTATAGGGATGTCACCCACCTGGAACGGTGGAGCGACGACATCCTTGAAAGACAGGAGCGATAATCTATTTACTGTCGTAAATGAGCTGCTTCTCATCCTGAATACACTTAACAAATTCTTGGGTCAGGAACCATCTTAAATCTAACGGAAATTGAACTGATAAATTATGGAGGCGAATATGTCTCAACCACGATTAGTTCGTGCCCCGCGTGGCACAGAACTCACCTGCAAATCTTGGCTCACAGAAGCTGCCTACCGTATGATCCAAAACAATTTGGATCCCGAGGTCGCAGAAAAACCTGATGAACTCATTGTCTACGGAGGGCGAGGGCAAGCAGCCCGCGATTGGGATTCTTTCGATGCAATCCTTGAATCGCTCAAGCAGCTTGAAGATGATGAAACCCTGCTCGTGCAATCCGGCAAGCCGGTCGCAGTTTTCACGACCCACACGGATGCCCCACGCGTACTGATCGCCAACTCGAACCTCGTACCCCATTGGGCTACCCAGGAGCACTTCGACGAGCTGGCCGCGAAGGGTTTGATCATGTACGGTCAGATGACCGCCGGCTCCTGGATTTACATTGGCACACAGGGCATTCTCCAAGGGACCTACGAGACGCTCGGATCCCTGGCGCGCCTGAACGGTTGGCCTTCCTTGCGCGGGAAATTCGTACTCACCGCAGGCCTAGGTGGAATGGGCGGCGCCCAACCCCTGGCGATCACAATGAACGAGGGTGTTGGCCTGATCGTTGAGGTCGATCCAGAACGGGCAATGCGCCGTCTCGAACATGGCTATGTGGAATATGTTGTGAATGAACTTGAGGAGGCGATGACACTCGTCGAAGAGGCGATTAAGGACAATGAACCTCGGTCCATCGGCCTCATTGGAAACGCGGCCGACATCTACCCCGAACTCGTACAGCGAGGCATCACACCGGACGTCGTGACCGATCAAACACCTGCTCATGACGTCTACGACTATGTCCCTCACGGGTTGACACTCGAGGAAGCCAACCAGTTGCGCGAGGACGATCGCGAAGAATATGCCCGTCTATCTATGACATCCATGGCCCGCCACATCGAAGCCATGCTTGCCTTCCAGCGTAGCGGTGCAGAGGTCTTCGATTATGGCAACAACCTGCGCCAGCGCGCGTTCGACCATGGAGTGCAGGATGCTTTCGACTTCCCCGGCTTTGTCCCGGCTTACGTTCGACCCCTCTTCTGCCTTGGAAAAGGTCCTTTCCGGTGGGTGGCTCTCTCCGGCGATCCGGAGGATATCTACCGCACAGACGAAGCCATCTCCGAGCTCTTCCCTGATGATGAGCATTTGCTTCGCTGGATTAAAATGGCGGGCGAGCAGATCCAATTCCAGGGATTGCCAGCGCGCATCTGCTGGTTGGGCTACGGAGAAAGGGTGAAAGCCGGGTTACGCTTCAACGAGATGGTCGCCAGCGGCGAATTGACGGCGCCGATCGTTATCGGTCGCGACCACCTCGACGCGGGCTCGGTGGCTTCACCCAATCGAGAGACTGAAGGGATGCTCGATGGAACAGATGCCGTCAGCGATTGGCCTCTGCTGAACGCTATGCTTAACGCCATAGGTGGCGCAACCTGGGTTTCGTTCCATCACGGAGGCGGCGTCGGCATAGGCTATAGCCAACACGCCGGTCAGGTAATCGTCGCTGATGGAACACCGGAAGCTGCGGCAAGGATTGAACGCGTGCTGACAACCGATCCAGGTACCGGAATCGTACGCCATGCTGATGCCGGCTATAAAGAGGCAATCGCAGCCGCTCGACATCATCAGTTGAAGATGCCGATGTTAAAATAGACCCGGAGAATGGCCCATCAGACCCGACGATTAAATCAATCACAGCAGACCTTGATTTCCGCATCTCTGACGTAAGGTTCCTTCCCATCGTGACTTCCGGGTAAAATACCCATCCTATGCGCAGAAATAAATCTCTCTGGCTATTCCTTCTCACCCTTATCGTCATCGCCGTTGCTTCACTTTTCGGCCCTGCTGAACGTTCGTTAGGAACCAACGTTCGGCTTGTTTACATTCACGGTGCATGGGTTTGGACCGCGCTCATCGCTTTCGGTGCAGCTGCGGTGGTAGGTCTCATGGGGTGGCTCCTATCAAAGCAATCGCTGCACACCTGGTCGAGAGCGTTAGGACAGGCCGGGCTTTTTTTCTGGATCACCTACTTACCGCTCAGTCTATGGACAATGCAGGCAAATTGGAATGGGCTTTACCTCACTGAACCACGCTTCCGTTTCGCTATAGATTTTGCCATCATCGGCATCTTGCTTCAACTCGCCATCCTGATCTTGCGCAAACCCCGCTACGCCAGCTTAATCAACATGGGGTACTTCGCCGCGCTTTGGTTCAGTCTGACACGGACGGAGCAGGTAATGCACCCTCCCTCTCCGATCCTCTCCTCAAATTCTATCGAAATCCAACTTTTCTTCTTCACCCTCTTAGGATTGTGTGTGTTCGCCCTTTGGTGGCTCAGCCTCTGGCTGCACCAGCGAGCACTTGAGCGCCGATGAATAAGCCATCGCTTGCTCCGCTGCGCGGCCAGTTAACGCTCTTCCTGATAACCCGAATCATCCTGGACACCGGCTTCCGGATGGTCTACCCCTTCTTGCCAACATTCGCTCGCGCGCTCGGGGTTGATATCTCTACCATCTCACTGGCGATCACCGCCCGATCCAGCCTTGGCATCCTAAGTCCATTCATCGGATCAGCGGGCGACTCGATAGGTCGCAAATCGGCAATGCTCATGGGGCTAAGTATTTTCGCGGGGGGTTCCCTCGTTATTCTCCTGTGGCCTTCGTACATCGGCTTCCTCATCGCTCTGCTCCTGGGCTCTCTTGGGAAGGTTGTTTTCGATCCAGCGATGCAAGCCTATCTTGGGGATAGAGTCCCATACAACTTGCGGGGGCGCGCGATCGCGATCACGGAAATTGGCTGGTCTGGCGCGGCGCTGGTAGGTTTACCAATTATCGGTTGGATCATCTATCGAAGTAATTGGGTAGCTCCATTCCCCATCCTGGGGATTCTCGCCGCCCTTGCGGCCTTCTTCATCTGGCGCGCAATCCCCTCCGATCCCGCTGTTGATTCGGAGCGGCCAACGCTGATGCATGCACTCAGGACAATCCTTTCTCGCCCCTCCACGCTCGCTGCGCTCACTGTTTCTCTTCTGATCAACATCGGCAATGAATCCATCAACATTATCTATGGCGTTTGGCTCGAAAATTCATTCGGTTTGCAGGTTGTTGCCCTTGGCGCAGCTTCTGTGCTCATCGGGCTCGCTGAACTGAGCGGCGTGGGATTAGTAGCCCGCCTGGCGGACCAATTGGGGAAAATACGCGCCCTCTCTCTGGGAATTATCTCTATTACGGTCGCTTGCCTCCTGCTGCCCTTTCTTGGAGGAAGCCTGATCCCTGCCTTGCTCGGACTCTTTCTCTTCTATCTCACCTTCGAGTTCACGTTCGTCACCCTGATCTCCCTATTCACCGAGCTGGAACCCTCCGCCCGAGCCACGTTGATGGCAACCAGCATAACCGCAGCCGCCGGCGGTCGGGCATTGGGCGCACTGATCGGTCCTGCGCTGTTTGAAATCAATATATTGGCAAGCTCTGCCTTTGGAGCAGCGATGGCAATCATCGCTCTTCCCATCCTGATTGTTGGGGTCAAGGTAGAATAAGATAACTACAACAGAGGACGACCTATGACGGACAAGTCTCGGGTAGACCTGATACTTCATTCAGCATCTCAACTCCTCACACTTGCTGGCGGACCGCAAAGAGGGGTCTCGTTGGGCAATCTTGGGATTATCGAGGATGGCGCAATCGCGGTCGCTGATGGAGTTATTCTTGCGGTAGGGTCAACAGATGAAATCCAGCGCCGGTTCAGTGCGCAGCGGACAATAGATGCCGTTGGGAGCGTTGCGCTCCCGGGTTTCGTCGACCCCCACACGCACTTGATTTTTGCAGGAGATCGGGCAGCTGAGTTCGAGATGCGTATCGCCGGCGCCAGCTATATGGAGATCATGGACGCGGGTGGCGGGATCATCTCAACCGTTAAACAGACAAGAGCTGCCAGTATCGATTCGCTTGTCACCCAGGCTCGCCTACGGCTTAATCGCATGCTCGCGTATGGCACAACAACTGCCGAAGCAAAAACTGGATACGGGCTTGAATTGGAAACCGAACTCAAGATGCTTCAAGCGATTCTCTTGCTTAACGACGAAGGTCCGATAGAGCTCGCTCCGACTTTCCTCGGTGCCCACGCCTTGCCTCCAGAATATGCCGACGCTGGGGAAGAAGGGTATGAAGCTTACACCGTTGAGATCGTCGAGCAGATGCTTCCTGCGGTCAAACAGTGGTGGACCAAGGAAGCGAACGGAGAACCTTTGCCCTTCGTAGATGTTTTCTGCGAGACTGGCGCCTTTAACCTAAGTCAGAGCCGCCGCATCCTCTCCTGCGCCAAGGAGATCGGCTTTCCACTCAAGATCCACGCGGATGAGTTCGATGGTTTAGGTGGAACCGGACTGGCGGTGGAGTTAGGTGCGGCTTCAGCCGACCACCTGGTCCAAACGCCTCCTGAGGACATCGCCGCACTCGGCCAATCTGACACCGTTGCCGTAGCGCTTCCCTGCACTCCCTTCGGTTTAGCGGAGAGGGAATACTCGCCCGCGAAATCAATTATCGAAGCAGGCGGGATCCTTGCGCTGGCAACCGATCTCAACCCGGGAACGGCCTGGTGTGAAAGCATGCAGATGGCGATTGCTCTTGCCTGTCGATATATGGAACTCACACCGGCGCAGGCAATTGCTGCATCAACGATCAACGCCGCAGCAGCCATCCGGCGCACCGAGATTCTCGGCAGCATCGAGCGCGGCAAACAAGCGGACATTCTGGTCCTGAGTGTCTCTGATTACCGACACCTGGGTTACCGGTTTGGTACAAACCTTGTATCTACAGTGATCAAGAAAGGGAAGCAGGTCTTCCCGGATAGCTAAAGAGGGTTACAGCAAATGGATTTTTTGATCGAAGAATTTCGTTGGGAATATATCTTGCTCATTCCGATTGCGCTGGCTCTCGGATGGTTTGTGATACGTTTTCTCTTTCGTACAACGGCTAAATTCCTGAGATGTGGTTGTCTACTCGTTCTGGTCGCTGTGGTCGGTTGGGCACTATACACCTATGTCTTGTAAATAATTGCTCTAGAACACCTATCCATCTTCTCCTCTACGCTAAAACCCCACGCAACGAAACCATATTTAGCCGTAGGCATAAGATACCTGGATACACATCGTCCCAAGATCCTGTCTGAAGGACACGAGTAAGTATTCAAAAGCAGTTCCATTGGCCAGGCGCAATGTTTCCGGCCTCCTCGCCGACTCGTACACTCGAGCGGACTCTTCAGCGGTGAAACCTTCCACCGCTCCACAGCCTTGTTCAAACTCCCACGAAGGGACATTTCCATGGACGTCGCCAGGTTCGCGGAGGACCAGCGAGAGGCGACTGATTAGTTGCGCGGCATCTTCCTCGGTGGCATCCATCACACAGAATCCCGTCCTGCTGGAGGCCACCATTCGACACTGAAGCTCTCGTTGTTCGAGATCATTCGCCTCGAGGACCTGGGTTAGATCGCGGTCTAGCGCTGCCCCCTGGATACTTTGCCAAACCAGCCCGCATCCTGCAATCAAAACACAGGTGAGTGACAATAAAAATATTGCTGTAATCTTGCGCACCGATCTACCTCCACTCAAAAAGCGCTGTGTCGGGTGTGCACGCACACCTTTCATTCCCAGAGACGTTTAGTTGACGAACCCCAGCTTGTTTTCAAACGTCTTTTGGCGTGCGGCGAATCTTGTCTAGGTTTCTCGCGGGATGATGATCCAGCAAATTAGATAGGGCAACATCCCGGGCAGCCCGCCTGGAAGCGAGGCAATGATGAAACCAACTCGAAACCAGAGAGGGCGGATCCCAAAGAAGGCTCCCAAACCACCGCAAACCCCGGCGAAAACCCGATCCGATCTCGATCGACGTAAAACACGTGTTTGTGTTTCTGACATTTTCTTCCTCCACTAGGAATATAATTAGTATAACCACCCCTCATGGGCCTGAGTGACATACACCTGACAACCAACGTCAATTTACGCGATGGACACTCATTAAAGATATACGCATGTTTTAGCTGGAAGTCGCGCGTGAAGGTATTCGCGAAATAAAAAACAGCCCCTCTGTTAGAGGGGCTGCAAGTCATTCTGCCTTACCGGTTTAATACTCCGGCATTGGTGGCATTGGCGGAGCGTTCTCTTCAGGAACATCCGTGATCAATGCCTCTGTTGTCAGGATCATGGCTGCAATGGATGCAGCATTCTCCATCGCACCCTTCGTCACCTTCGCAGGATCGATGATGCCGACCTCGACCATGTCGACGTACTCCTCTTTGAGAACGTCATAGCCGATGTTTGGATTCTTGGCTTCTTCCTGCTTCCTGCGGACGGTCTCGATAACGACCGCGCCATCTTGACCGCCGTTCTCGGCGATGCCTCCCATGGGAACTTCAAGCGATTTACGGACGATGTTGACGCCGATCTGCGCGTCTTCGTTGTCCATCTTAACCTTGTTGAGCGAATCCATGGTGTTGATCAAAGCGACACCACCACCGGGGACAATGCCCTCTTCGACCGCAGCGCGGGTTGCGGAGAGCGCGTCCTCGACGCGGTGTTTCTTCTCTTTAAGTTCGGTCTCAGTCGCAGCGCCGACGCGGATAACTGCCACACCGCCAGCCAGTTTGGCCAGGCGCTCCTGGAGCTTCTCAGAGTCGTAATCGCTTGTTGAGCGATCGATCTCGACCTTGATCTCTTCGATGCGCCCCTTGATGCGATCCTTCTCACCGGCGCCTTCGATAACTGTAGTGTCATCTTTGGTAACGACGACTTTGCCCGCCTTGCCCAGATCGTTGATCGTGACGGACTCGAGCTTGCGTCCCAATTCCTCGGTGATGACAGTTCCGCCCGTCAGGACAGCGATGTCCTGGAGCATGGCTTTCCGTCTATCGCCAAATCCGGGGGCCTTGATCGCAATAACGTTCAACATGCCACGGATCTTATTCAGCACCAGCGTAGCCAGCGCCTCGCCATCGACATCCTCGGCGAGAACTACAAGATCACGCTTACCGATCTGGACGAGCTTCTCAAGGATGGGAACGATGTCTGTAGCGGCAGAGATCTTCTTGTCGTGAATTAAGATATAGGGCTCTTCGACAACCGCTTCCATGTTCTCCGGATTGGAGACGAAGTAAGGGGAAATGTAACCGCGATCAAACTGCATACCTTCCACATACTCGGTCTCAAATTCAAGAGCCTTGGACTCCTCGACCGTGATCACGCCATCCTTGCCGACCTTGTCCATCACTTCCGCGATCAAGTCACCAATTTCGGTATCTTGTGCGGAAATGGATGCCACGGATGCGATTTCCTCTTTGGTCGTTACATCGATCGACTGTTTGGTGATCGCTTCCGATACAACTTTAGCAGCGGCTTCGATTCCCCGCTTCAGCAGCATGGGGTTAGAACCGGCCGCCAAGTTTTTGAGACCATTGGTTACCATAGCATGCGCAAGGACCGTTGAAGTCGTCGTGCCGTCACCGGCAATATCGTTGGTCTTTGTTGCAGCTTCTTTCAAGAGCTGAGCGCCCATATTCTCAAATGGGTCCTCGAGCTCGATTTCCTTCGCGACGGTCACACCATCGTGAGTGATCGTCGGCGAACCGAATTTGCGGTCAAGCGCTACGTTACGTCCCTTCGGGCCGAGAGTCGTAGCAACCGCGTTGGCCAGCACATCAACACCGACCTTAAGACGCCTACGGGCATCTTCTGAGAATGCTAGTTGCTTTGCAGTCATTGTTCTATTGCTCCTATCATATAAATTCTAATGAACTACGAACTTCTTTGAACTCTACTTCTCTAGGATTGCTAGGATATCGCTCTCACGGAGAATGAGCAGTTTCTCACCGTCCATCTTGATCTCGGTGCCTGCATACTTCGCAAAGAGGACTTGATCTTTAACCGAGACCTCCATGCCGATATGCTTTCCGTCGTCGTCGCGAGAACCTGGCCCTACGGCCAATACCTCGCCCTTTTGCGGCTTCTCTTTCGCCGTTTCAGGGAGCACGATCCCTCCAGGGGTCACTTCTTCCTCTTCGAGAGGCCTGACCACCAGTCGATCGGCTAGAGGTTTAATCTTGAGTGCCATTCCGACATTCCTCCTACTAAGAATTTTGGGGTTTCTGTCCATTAGCACTCTAGTCAATAGAGTGCTAAACGCTTCGCAAGTTTAACCAATTCAGGCGTCGGTGTCAAGGGGTCGCGCTTGGATCAGGTGTTGGGGTAGACAAGCTCAGGTTGGGGAATTTTGGGGAAGTCAGGGCATCTCGGCAGACAAGCCGTCCCTCCTCTACAATCGCCGACACAATCGGGTCCCGCCCATACACTGCCATTAACGCCGAGAAGATCTCCTCGGCTCTTTCGCAGGCATCCTTTTGTTCAGCATAGAAGGTTAAAGCCGATCCGTAGATGTAGTAATACTCCACACTTGCATCACTCAGCGGCAATCCAACCACTGCTACGCCGATGTCCGCAGCGATCTCACTGCCGGGCTCGCACAGGTATATTTTCAACTCACATAGCAAGTCGCCAACTTCGAGCGCATCACAGCCGTCTACGGCGCATTTCAGCACCGGGATTGCGCTCTCGTAATTCCTTGCCCGGAAGTAGACGCTCCCTAAGCGGCCGTAAATATCCGGGTTTGATGGATCGATATCAAGCGCTCGTTCAATATTCAACGCAGCAATGAAGAACTCCCCCTGCCGGGCATAGGTATTCCCTATCGCTAGATAGGGTGTAGGATCCTCAATTCCGAGCTGTGAATTAATCTTTGCAGCCTTATCGTAGAAAGTAAGCGCGGTGTCGAAATCGGATAAAGCTCGATAGTTGTTTCCGATGCGGAGGTAAAGGAGCGTGAAGTTTGGCGTGATATTCGCCGCTTCCTGGTAGGCTTCGATCGCGCTGCGATACCACGCTTGATTCTCCAGTACGGTGCCATAGACCCGGTAGATATCCATGAGGAACTGTCGCTCGATCCCCTTCTCAAGCGCCAAGTCTACTGCGATTTGCGCCAAGTCAGCAGCTTGACGCACGTCGCCCTGGTCGACGTACACCTCTGCCAGAAAGGCACTTGCCAGGAAGTTATCCGGGTCCAACTGTGCGGCTCGTATGGCAGCCTGCTCGGCTTCGGCTAAAAAGGCATCTTTACGATTCTTCTCACGGATCACTGTAAGCGGGGTGAGGTAGACTGTGCGACCGCTGATCACCCAGGTTTCATCACCGGTTGCTTCGACTAAACCCGAAAAGCGCAAGTTCGCTTCTGTTTCGACGATCGAAACAGGTGTTGCATCTCCTCCAGCCCCTTCGAGCTCAATAATATTAGCGGAGATCCGCCCTCCCTCTCCGATCGTTGCAGAAACGTGGACTGTATCGCCGGTAGTGATGGTGTCTTTCACTTCTGATGCAGCAGACCAGTCGTAAACAAGAGTCCGGATCGCGTAGGCAAGCGAATTATCCGGGTCTACTTCTTTCGCTTGATCGATCGAAGAGCGCGCCTCCTCCAATCGCTCGCGTCGTAGATCGAGTGTTGTCAGCAGGTCGCTTGAGTATGTTTGCGCACGCGCCAGCATTGCCCATAGTTCTGCATTCTCCGGATCTACGCGTACGGCATTTTTGTAGGCTTCAATGCTGCTCTCCAAGTCGCCGGCGAAGAAGTGCACCTCCGCCTCATCAGCATAAGAAGTTCCGGTACGAGTTGCTGTGGGGGTAGCCGAGAACAGCGGCTGGACATTTCCTTGCCTCTGAGCACGAACGAGCAGAAAGCCTCCTGCTATTAATAGCAGAAGGGCAAGGATGCGCCACGGGTTCGATCGACCTCTACCTTGGCTTAGCTTGAGTTTTTCACCGGTTAAACGCATGTTTATGATTGGACTCAGGAGGTCGGTGTGGAGTCCGCCTCAGGCGTGGGTGGGCGCTCTAATTCACCGCACAGGATGAGCCCCTCCCGGGCGTTGAAAACTGCGATCTCATCCTCCGGTACTGTTTGCAAGATCGCCTCGAATATCTGGGTAGCCACTTCGCACGAATTCCGTTTTGCTAGCGCCAACCCATAAGTGTAGTAAAACTCTACGATACGGAAATCCTCTCTCTTCAGAGGTAGGCCTTCTACCCATACGCCTTCGTCGGATTGCCCGCCGCGGATCGCCAGATTAAATTGAACGATCGCTTCATCCAATACACCGTTGTGATAATACATTCGACCCAAATTCCCCCGCAGTCGAGGGTTCGCCGGATCGATTTCAACGGCGTTGCGAGCATATTGACTAGCTACACCATACTCCCCAATACCTGCATAAAGCTGCACCAGGTAAGTG
Source organism: Methanosarcinales archaeon (assembly GCA_048629905.1). GTDB lineage: Bacteria > Chloroflexota > Anaerolineae > Anaerolineales > E44-bin32 > E44-bin32. The sequence continues at coordinate 9,007 of JAIWHF010000022.1, read as the reverse complement.
AGCGGTTCTGTGCTCGTGGGTGATAGAGCGACGGCGTTGAGGTAACTCTCTCGAGCGCCATCGTAATCTCCCATCGCCCGCAGCATATTCCCGATGTCAAGATGCAGGCGTGGAAGATAGGAGTTAAGACTACGGGCAACTTCGTAGGATTCAAGAGCTAGCTCCCGGTTCCCAGTCATCTCCCACACGTAAGCCAGTGCGCGATGAGCCTCCAATGATGTGCTATCCATGGCTACAGCTGCTCGAGCATGCTCAAGCGCAGTTTCGTAATTTTCAAGGTTGGTATCAACCAGTATTTCAGCGTAAATCGCTTGGACTTCTGGGATGTTCTGGTTAATCCCCATTGCAGTCTCGGCTTCTTGCAGCGCCTCGACCATTAATTCATTTCTAGTGAGTGGATCTTCGATATTACCGGCTTGGAAATCCAGCGACCAACCCAAAAACGCATGCGCTAAAGCCGAATCGGGGTTGAGCACAAGTGCATCCCGAGCGGTGATTTCCGCCTCCTCGTACTTCCCAGCGAACATCCGCACCCTCGTCAGTTCGATATAATGTGCTAACTCACGTGGGTCGGCCAAAATCGCATCTGAATAGGCCTCTTCTGCCTGTTCTAATTTCCCGGAATCGAAAAGGCTTTCCGCCTCAAGGACAAATGATGCTGGACTTCGCGTGGGTGTTTGTGTCGGGATAAAGGGAGGCGGTATGGTAGGGATATATATCTGCCAGAAATATACTGCTGTGGCGATAAAAACCAATATCAGAAGCACACGCCAAGGGCTGGAGCGCCTACGCTTCTTCCGTAAATTCCATTTGCTTCCGCTTAAATTCATCCGCTTTTGTGAACCCTATCACATCATAGTTTGGGTGAGCATCTTACCACCCGCTGCAACCGAGCGTCAAGAAATGAAACGCTACGTATCTCCACCGCATTCCCTGCTCTAATCCTCTCGATCATTTCAAGATCGCAACCCCATTAACATTGACCAATCTATTTTCAGTACGGGCAGCTTCAAACTCAAATACGGTATAATGCGCCCCGTGGAATCTGAACCAACACACCCGAAGCTAGATGATACCGCGCCTCAGAGTACGGCGGATTTCGAACCCGAAGGTTCGCAGTTGAACCCTTCGGAATCGGGAAACTCAACGCGACGAAGATTGTTCTATATCTTTCTCGTTTATCTTGCCGCGCTCATCGCCATCGGGCTGGTAGCTTATTTCCAAGGGCGTGGGCTCAATAGCGCCGAGGAGATAGCACAGGTCTCCGAGGCGATGTATGAGCAGTTTGAGCTCGGCATAGCAGATCTTGATGCTGGCCATTATGAGGTCGCTCGACAGCGGTTTGAAGCCATCATCAACTTTGACCCCGCTTATCCTGGTGCGGAGGACATGCTCGTTGTCGCACTCGTAAACCTTAATGTGCCGACGATAACACCCTCACCCGAAGCAACGCCCACCCCGGACCCCTCCCCACCCGAGGATCTAATGGCACAAGCGAAAGCTGCAATTGCAGACGAGGATTGGGATACAGCCATTAACAAACTGCTCTCGCTGCGCGCCAAGGACCCAGAGTACCAACCTGTGAGGGTGGATGGTTTGATGTACATCTCACTTCGAAACAAAGGTATGGAGCTAATCTCCCTGGGGTTTATGGAAGAAGGGCTGTTTAACCTGAGCCTAGCAAAACGATTTGGCCCTCTCGATCGAGATGCAATGTTCCGCATGACTCTTGCGCAGCAGTATCTTCTCGCAAACAGCTACATCGGACTAAATTGGATCCGCGCTTCTGAGCTCTTCCTGCCTCTCTGCGAACAAGGCGCCACACTGGATTCTTGTAGAAAATACGCCGAAACTGCATGGAAATACGGCGACCTGCTCTGGGAGGAGGGCCTTGAATGCGACGCTTCTGAGCAATACAATGCAGCTCTCAACGCCTGGGAACTCCCTGAATTGGTACCGACAGCTTCAAAGGCCAATGAAGTTTGCGCAACCCAATCCGCGCCTCCACCGGTGCCGACCGCAACCCCAACGCCTACACTGACGCCAACACCCGGTGGCAACGGCGGCGGGAGCTAGCGGGGGCATCTACCCAACCCCTGGCCAACCCTCCAAATCGTAAATTAATACCAACAATCACATCAATGATGTGTGAATCAGTGACTTCACTCTCCACGCTGTTATCCTTTATCCACTCCTGAGAAATGACACGATCCTCATAATATTAGTGCGGCCAAGTGGTTTTACGCTGCCTCGCTCTGCATTACATCCGACTCACTCGCCCTGACATCCTTCGAAATAAGTAGGCATGGGCATACAACTTGCATCAAATCCTTCGTTGACAAACGACTCCGACACGTCGCTAACGCCGTCAGATCTGTTTTCTGGGCATGAGTATTAGCAATTCCCATCGCAACGCCCAGAAATCAGATCGGATCCGAGATTATCCAACGTGCTTGCTGCGGTAGAACTACCACGATGCAGGTGCTGAAAAGAGATCAGAATGGACCTGATTGAATTACTGCTCACTTTAGGGATGGCAACTCTCTATATCGGTTTCGCCTCAGGTATGGGCTTCGTCACCAGGCGAGGTTGGATCGATAACAATAAGCGCTGGGATCGCGCCTTGGCTATAGCCTATGGTCTTCTAATCTTTCTGCCCGCTTCCATCCTCATCCGCTACTACGAAGCATGGAGCCTGGGCCTGCGCATCACTGTGATTCTGTCAGGGGTCATCTCTCTCGCCATAATGTTTCTCCGCCCTGCCTGGCTGCCTACACGTCTTTGGTCCCGAACAATCTCTCGTCGCTACTCTGCGCTATCGATGGGCATCATCTGTGCCTGGTGCATTCTCGCCTGGCGAATCCAGATGAGCCCTGCTGCGCTGTTCCTTGGCCTCGCGGCCTGCCTTGCCGGCCTATCCTCGCTCAGATCCTCGCTCCAAAACGCGTGAAACATCAACCCTATTAAGGTACAATGAATCGCTCCTTCCTATAGTTTGGATCGAATAAATAGAGGACATCTTGCTGGAATTGACATTCCTTGGTACTTCGGCATCGGCGCCATCAGTTCATCGCGGGTTATCCGCGCAGGTTGTAAGCTACCAAGACCAACGTTTCTTAATCGATTGTGGTGAGGGGACTCAACGCCAGATCCTGCGTTCGGGCTTAGGATTCCGCCGCTTAAATCGGATTCTAATCACGCATGGCCATCTCGATCACATCCTGGGTCTCGCCGGGCTGCTTTCAACCTTTTCTCGCTGGGAGGCAATTGATCGGCTCGAGATTTGGGCAGGGGAATGGGCCATGGAGCGGATACATGACTTGCTCTATGGTGTTGTTCTTCGCGGCGCGCGTCCCCCTATAGATATCAATCTGCGCATCCTTGAACCGGGATTGATAATTGAGGAAAATGGCTTGCAGGTCTCCGCGATCCCCGTCTCCCATCGGGGACCGGGCTGTTTCGGGTTTGTTTTTGAGGAAGCCTCACACCGCCCCTTCCTCGTGGAACAAGCAGAGGCGATGAATGTGCCCTCTGGACCACTCCGTGCGGAGCTTGTTGCCGGCAAACCCATCACCTTGCCAGATGGCAGCGTTATAGATCCAGAGGATGTCCTTGGACCTCCGCGCAGGGGCGCTCGGCTGGTTCACATAGGCGATTGCGGCAACACAAAAGGATTGCAGAAAGCTGCGCTTGAGGCAGACGCACTCGTGATTGAGGCAACCTATCTCTCGTCAGAATCCGATTTAGCGAAGAAGTTCGGCCATCTATCTGCAGGGCAGGCTGCGGAATTTGCTCAACGCATTGGCGTGCGCCACCTTTACCTAACCCACATCTCTCGCCGGTATCGTGAGAAAGAAGTTGTCGAGGAAGCGAGGGCGATCTTTCCCAACACCACCGTCGCTCGCGACTTCGATCATTTTCAGATCAAACGAGCGGAATGAACTTCACCAATCCTTTACTGTACCCACCAAGAATATCCCCTTCCTCAATAGAATACATCTCCAGATGATTTAGACCCGTAGCCAATACACCCGGGGGAGAAACTTGGAACCAGGAGGGTAGAGTTGCTCTCCTATTTCCACGTTAATTGACTTATGTTTCACTTGAAGAATGATTCTAACAATCGCGGGCTAATCGAAGAGAAGGTGTACGATCTCATCCACAGATAAATCGAGTAAGGATTCGACAACCAAATCTGCGTCCTGCAATGCCTCGGCTGCATGCGTGGTCGTCACCCCAACGACACGCATTCCAGCCTTCTTAGCGCCAAGAACGCCTACGACAGCATCCTCGACAACAACACAAGCTTCAGGTCCCAGCTCGATCTGTCTGGCGGCTTCCAGATAGACCGCAGGGTCTGGTTTCGCGGGGAGGTCATGTCCAGAAACAAGCGCCTGGAAATATACCCCAATCTGCAATTCTTCGACCACAACGTGGATGTTCTCTTCCGGTGCCGAGGATGCGATCGCCTGCCGCACCTTCGCCGAAAATAATTTTTCAAGTAGCTCCACCGCTCCCGCAAGAGGTTCGACGGTCCCTTTAATGATCTCGCGGAAGGCGCTTTCTTTCTCCCAGCTTACACGACGCAGAAAATCCGCTTCGGGCGGTTCGCCGAGCATGATTGTCAGGATTTCCTTGTTATTCATGCCGAAGGTCTGCTCGTGAAGCTCCCTGGACATTGTCATCCCAAAGCGGGGTAAGACATTCATCCAACTCTCGAGGTGTTGTTGGGAGCTTTCAATTAGAACCCCATCGAGATCCCAGAGGACTCCGTATCGTGAGAGATCGTAATCCTTCATTTTCACACTGACACTCCATGACTTGGGGCTTTCAGAGGATATCCGCTGCGCTTTCTAGAAAGCTTTAACCGAGGGGAGAAGCTAATATTTCAAACGGAATAACGAAAGAATATCAGGGTTTGGTCAACAACTGAGGTGGAGCGCAGCGACCACTCGTCGTCGCTCACGCAGTTCGTTGTACGCCTTCCTAGCCCCTTCAGTCCGTAATACAATAAGCTCAATCCCCCGCTCGGTTATCAATTCGCGTAGTTCGTCCGCTACTTTCATCCTCCCAAAAACACCCCGCCCCAGGATGATGACTTCTGGGTTCCCTTCTAGCACTTCGACTAAGTCCTCGATCACCAGATTATGCCCGTCTCTTCGCCGCCAGTTGGATCGGACCCGGTCGGGGAAGATGATCACATCTCGATTGTAAACAACGCCATCGATGACGATTCGACCGAAGCGGAGTGCCTGGATCTCGGGAGGATTACTCAAGAAGATCCCCCGCCTGCGTTTATCCGCACGCGGAAATTGTTATATTCAGCAGTGGGCTCTTCCCAGGTGACCTCGACATTCTCGACGGCCGCAGAGGGAGGTCCTTGGCGGCACCACTCGATCATTTGCTTTACCGCTTCCTCATCACCGTCAAGCAAAACTTCAACACGTCCATCCCAGAGATTCCGCACCCACCCCGTGAGCCCGAGTATTCGCGCCTCCTGCATCGTGTAATAGCGGTAGCTCACCCCCTGAACTCTCCCCTGGATTAAGAGATGCGCCCGAGCAGCACCCATAAAGCTCTCCTGCCGATTCAAATCAGAGCAACTATAAACGATTGCTTTCAAAAAAGCATGGGGGTCTCTTCTACTATTGATGGACCTTTACACACACCCTGTTACACACCCCAACTTGTACAATTTACTGACCATCCTATAAAAAAATCCCGCGACAGCCACGTCACGGGATTCAATACCCAAAGCAGATCGCTTTGCGGTTATCGAAACAAATCCAACAGACTGACCTGATTGATCATCTTCAAGAGGAAACCGGGTAAAATCCCAAAGAAGAATGTCCCAAAAGCCGTGATCAATATTGTGGAATTGAGGAGCGCTTCTGAGCGCACTTCTGGCTCACCCTCGCGCATGTACATTACGACAATCACGCGCAAGTAGTAGTATGCGGAGATGAGCGAGGTCACGACACCCACGAGTGCAAGCCATATCAAATTCGCATCGATGACGGCTCGGAAAAGATAGAACTTCCCCATAAACCCGACGGTGGGAGGAATCCCCGTCAACGATAGCATAAACAGCGCCATTGCCAACGCAAGCGCCGGGCGTTTCTTCCCCAATCCGCTGTAATCCTCGATCGTCAATCCCGAGCCTTCCGCTTTCTCCATAGCCAGCACAACACCCCAGGCTCCCAGGTTGGTAATCGCGTACGTTACCAGGTAGAACAGCGCGGCCCGAACCGCTTCCGGCGCAGCTTCTGGTGTCGCCGCAGCAGGCAGCGCCATGAAAATATATCCTGCATGTGCGATGCTCGAGTAAGCCAGCATTCGCTTAATATTGGTCTGCGAAATCGCGGCGATATTCCCCCAGGCCATCGTCAATGCGGCGATCCACATCGTTAGCGGCATCCACATCACAGCGGCACCCGGCAGGGCAGAAACGAAAATCCTCAGCAAGGCAGCGAAACCGCCGGCCTTCGCGCCTACAGCCATGAATGACGTCACCGAAGTGGGCGCCCCCTGGTAAACATCCGGGGTCCACATATGGAATGGAACCGCTGCGACTTTAAATCCCAGGCCAACGAGGATCATTCCACTTCCAACAAGCAGAAGAATCGGCGTGGTTTCAGCACCCGCAATCGCGGCAACCATGCCACTTAGCGCGGTTGTCCCCGTTGAACCAAAGACCAGCGCAATACCATACACGAGGAATCCCGAGGCAAAGGCCCCTAAGAGGAAATACTTCAGAGCAGATTCTTCAGATTCGGCTTGTGGAATTGCGAATGCGGCAAGAACATACAGTGGGATCGAAAGCAGTTCGACCGCGAGGAAGACAACGATCAGATCTCCAGCCGAGGCCATCAAGAGCATCCCACTCAAGCTGTACAGCAGTAAAATGTAGTATTCCCCGCGCTCGATATCCCGCCGCCGCAGGTAATCATAAGCCTGCGATATGGCGATCAACCCAACACCAAGGAATAAAAGTTGTAGGAATGAGGAAAAACCATCGACGATGATCATTCCATCAAAGGCTTCGCGCTCAATGCCAAAGCGGGAGATGACCGCTGCGATCGCCGCTATCAGGCCAAGCGCAGCCAGCCCTGCCGTGATCCCCTTGCGATTGGCGGGGATCCAGAGATCAACCAGCAGGAGGAGCGTCGCCCAGCCGGCAACTATGATAAACGGGAGTACCGAAAGAAAATCTTGCCAGTCCATTGTTTAGTGCACCGCTACGCTTGCTGCCTGCAGTAGAGCGACGAGCTTATCCACAGACGGTCCAATAAGGTTGAAGAAAGGTTTGGGATATAGACCAATCCAGAAAATGAATATCACGATGGGAACCAGGGTGAGGATTTCACGCAGATTGATATCCTTGACCACTTTATTCTCTTCCTTGTCGAGCGGGCCAAGGAAAAGCTTCTGGAACATGTAAAGCATGTAAATCGCCGCCATGATAACTCCCACCGCGGCGAAGCCAGCGTAGATAGGAGATCCGATCGCCTCGGATCCGAAAGCTCCAAGAAGTATCGAGAATTCACCTACAAATCCGTTCAGACCCGGCAAGCCCATTGATGAAAGCGTCACGATTAAGGTTAACGCGCCGTAAATCGGCATCACCTTCCACAAGCCACCGAAGTCATCCATCTCGCGGGTATGTCGCCGTTCGTAGAGCATCCCCACGATAAGGAACAAAGCGCCTGTGCTCAGACCATGGTTGATCATCTGCAGTATCCCGCCCTGGATCCCCAAGGAGTTCAACGCGAACAATCCGAGCACTACGAAACCCAGGTGACTCACAGAGGAGTATGCAACCAGCTTCTTTGCATCTTTCTGAGCGTATGAAACCGCCGCGCCGTAAATAATTCCAATCACTGCCAGGCCAGCCATCCACGGGGCGAAGCGGATAGATGCTTCAGGGAATAGCGGAAGATTAAACCTCAGGAAACCGTAGGTGCCCATCTTCAGCAGCACACCAGCGAGGATGACCGACCCCGCCGTCGGCGCTTGTACGTGTGCATCCGGAAGCCACGAGTGCAGAGGCCACATTGGGACCTTGATGGCGAAAGCGGCCGCGAAAGCCAGGAACAACCACGTTTGAACACTGCCCGGTATCCCGCCTTGTGCGACGAGGTCTGGAACCGAGAAGGATTCGAAGGCAATCCCTAGCCACAGGATGGCTAGCAGCATCAGGATCGAACCCGCCATTGTGTAAAGGAAGAACTTGATGGCGGCATAGACCCTTCTTGGTCCACCCCAGATACCGATCAGGAAATACATCGGCACGAGGGTAAATTCCCAGAAGATGTAAAACAGGAAGATATCCTGAGCCAGGAAGACGCCCACCATTCCCACTTCAAGTAACAGGAAGAAGATTAAGAATTCTTTCACGCGGTCTTCAACAGCATTCCAGGTGGAGATAATCGAAATCGGTGTAAGGAAAGTCGTGAGCAGAACGAGCAAAACACTCAACCCGTCCACGCCCAGGAAATAATCGATCTGCATCCCTGCCAATTGGAACCATGGCAGCCTCTCAACCAGCTGCAGCGAGGCGTTCGTTTGGTCAAACTGCGCTAGCATGACCAGGGAGAGCACGAAGGTGCCCATGGAGGCCAGCACGGCAGTCCATCGAAGGAGATTCCGGCGGTCCTTAGGCAAGAACAAGAGCACCAGGACGCCCAGGAGCGGGGAAAATGTCACCCAAGAGAGTATGGAGAACGAAAGATTCATAGGCATTTCCTCAGCCACATTACCCGAAAATGAAGTAGCTCAACACTAGCAATCCCCCGACCAATACCGCGAGGGCGTAATTCCGGACATATCCTGTTTGCAGAACTCTGAGGCGTTGTGAACCCCAATTGGTTATATTTCCAAGACCATTGCCGATCCCATCGATGATGCCGAGATCGAAAACCTGAGCAAGCCACTGGCTTCCATTGCGATAAGCGGCTCCCAATACGCTGTCGTGGAACCAATCGTGCCAGAAACGCCAATCCACAAC